>NZ_JBEOSZ010000001.1:0-25104 GCF_040303285.1 Streptomyces sp. NPDC096046
GTACACCCAGTACGAGGGCTTGCACCCGGCACGCCGAGAGCACGCACCGGACGCCGCTCCTTGACGGGCAAACGTTGCCTGCCGCGGCACTAGCCGACCGGGACACCGGTGATCGGCAGTCATATCACGCAGCCCGCCTGTCGGCGGACACGCTTCCATCAGCGATCAGCCGGCGCAGCCAGGCCCGGTGACAGCGCACCCCGGATCATGCAGGACAGGGGCAGCAACGAGTCATACCGGCCCCGAAGGATACGAACTCGAACTGGGCTCCACGAAGCAGGTGATGTGCGGGTAGTAGCCCTCCTCGGCCAGCCAGGCGCGGGTCCGTCCGCGCTGTCGCTCATCGTGGAACCGGTGGTACCGGCTCCAGGAGCGCTCGTCGCCGGCGAGGACGTCCTTGAAGCGCCGGAAGGCGCCCCGCCCACCGATGGCGATCCGCAGCCTGTCGGCAAGGGCGGCGTCCCCGACCTCTTCGATGAACAGCTCCATGTCCCGGTAACCGGCCCGGGACCCCAGAGCCGGCACGTACAGCCATTGCTCGGGATCGTCGTCCCCCTCGGCACCGGGCCCAGTCCCCGGCTCATCGGTGAACGCAGACCGGCACTCCCCGGTGGACAGATCGATCCGGCCACCGGCCGAGTCGCCCTCCAGCAGCATGGCGAGCATCTCCAGAGATCGACCGCGAGCGGGCACGGGAGGGGGACCGCCGCGTCTCCCGCGGCCGCGCGCAACCGGTCCGCCAGCTCCTCATCGCCCCGGAAGCCGCGCTCCTGGAGCGCGCGGAGAAACAAGGCCGCCGTCTCCGCAGCTCCCGGCAGGCCCTGCGCCGCGACCCCGGCCACACCATCGCCGGCCAGTTGCAGCACCTCACGCACGGGCCCACGACGCAACGCCGCAAGCAGCGCCACTCCGTCCTGCGCGTGGAGCGCGCCACGCAGGGCCCGCAGCCCGTCCTCGCCCCATCCCTCAACCACGACCCCGACGGTAACGCGCCACCGAGGGCGTACGACTCCGGGACCCATCGGTTTGCCTCCGCCCGGCTCCGTGCCAGTGCCGGCGCATTCGGCGCCTGGACGGGCAGGCGGTGCTGCCCGGTCAGCGGCGCCGCTTGCGGCCGCTCTTGTCTGAGGAGCGCCGAGCCTTCCGGGCGCGGCCGACGCGGGCGCCGTGGGTACCCAGTGCCCGGGCCGCCAGCCGCCTGAGCTCGTCGAGTCCGGCCCGGTCCGGGTGCGCGGAGTCCAATGCGGCGAAAACCGCGTCCCTGACCTGGGGCCCCTGGGCGCGCAGCGTCTCCTCGGCGCCGTCCCCGCCGCCCGCCCACTCCACGAGCTGAAGCAGGCTCTCGGCGAGCACCAGCAGAGACTCCGCATCGGTCATGTCCTCTGGGGACAGCGACTCACGGTGCGCCAGCGCGTTCAGCGCCAGCGGCGCCAGCTGTGTGTCTCGCCGCAGCGTACGCAGCAGCCGCTCGCCCTCACCGTCCGGCAACGCCGCCAGCAGCACGTCGAGCATCGCCTGCGCACGCGTGCGGAAGGTCATGGTCCTTACGGCGTCGGTCAGTTGCCGCAGGGCGCCTTCCCGCTCGCCGCGGGCCGTGATCCAGCCCGCCAGCTCCGTGCGGGCGGCGTCCGGGTCGTAGTCCTCGGCCAGCACCCCCAGCAGGCCGGCCGCCGGCGCCTGGGCCAGTTCACCGACCAACGGTGCGTCCCTGCCGACCGCCAGCAACCGCTGTCGTACGGCCCGGGTACCGAGCTCGGTGAGACGGATGAGCTCGACCGGCCCGGCGGTCAGTTCCTCACGCCGGGCATCGGTACGCTCCCGCGCCGCCGGGTCCGTTGCCGCCCCCGCGACGCCCAGCAGCTCCGCGAGCTCCGGCGGCATGTCCGCGAGCAGCTCGGGACCGGCATCGGAGAGGTCGATGTCGAGGAACACCGGATCGGCCATCCCACGGTCCCGCTCGATCGCGCCGAGGTCGTCCAGCAGGTCGAGCACCGTGCGCAGGTCCCGGTCGGCGTGTTCGAACCACATCCGGTGCTGGAGGTCCCCGCCGTCGAGTTGGAAGGAGGTCCGATAGGCCAGGTGCACCGTGTCGCGCAGCCGCGGCCAGGGCATCGGGTACGGCAGGCTGTAGAGCGTGTTCAGCACGTCGTCCAGGATGTGCTCGTAGACATCGAAGAGCATCGACTCGACGTGCCAGCCGCTGCGCGGCCCGATCAGGGCCTGCCGCAGCTCGAAGCACGCGTCGAAGGCGCGCAGCCACAACTGGAGCGGGTCGGCCAGCACCGGCCGGGCCTTGGCGACCGCGTACAAGCGCCCCTTGACCACCCGAACCAGCCGTGCCCTCTTCGCCCACTCCACCAGCAGTCCCAGCCGCGGCAGGTCGGCCGAAGAGCGCACCCCCTCAATCGTGTCGCCGGTGCCGAGTACGTCCACCAGCTCGCGGGCGTCTGCCATCCGCAGCCGTCCCGTCGCCGTCACCGGGCGGCCGCCCTGCCCCGCCCATTCGGCGAGCCCGCGCAACTGCGTCAGGGTCGACGACGCCCCGGCCCGCCGACGCAGTACGTCGTCCTGGGGAAGCGCCACGGGCAACTGCGGCTCGGCCCGGGCCGAGCCGGACAGCACGCGGCCGGTCAGCCGCCGCTCCATGATCGCGTCGAGGGCCTGCTGATCGTGGGCGACCTCTCCCAGCCGCGCCCGCTCCGCGAAGCGCTGCAACGCCGCCTCGTCAAAGACGTCCACGCCCTGCTCGGCGGCCGTCATCGCCCAGAACTTCGCCAAACCCCAGCGAGTGCGGTCAGTCATCGCCGCCGGATGCTGTTCCGCGACCCTGTCGACCGCGGCGAGGGCATCCTGGAGTGAGGGGCCGCGCGGGTCCGCCAGCTGCGCGGCGTGCAGAAAGCGCAACAGCGTGCGCAGTGTGCCCGGGGCGTCGGCGCGTTCCTCCCCGGGAAGCTCGGAGACCTGCTGGGGAAGCCAGGAAAGCAGTAGCTCCTCCACATGACGCGACTCCCACAGCCCCAGTCGGCCGTCGGCAGTCGCACGGTGCCGGTAGTCCAGCACCGTCTCGGCAGTGAACCCGTCCACCGGAAGCCCCTGATCCTCGGCCCACCGGACGAGGTGGTCGACCAGCAGCCCGCACGCCGCCTCGAACTCCTCCTCGGCCTCGGGTTCGAACCGCATGCGCATGAAATCCGCCCCATCTGTCAGCAGCAGTCCTTGCCGTGTCACGCTATCGCCGAACCGGGGCAAGCCCAGCCGGCCGCCCTGGCCGGGAACGACCACCTCCGACGACAGCGGCGCCGACGGCACGGGCCGGGCCGGGCCGCACCGGGAGACCTTCGTCAGCGGGCGTCCGCCTCGGGCTCCGGGCGCGGGAGCTCGTCGAGGTCGAGGGTGAAGGTGCGGCCGTCGGCCAGGGGAATGGGGAGCTTGCCTGTGCCGTACGCACGGGTGTGCGCCGTGCTGTAGCCGCTCGTGGTGGGCTCAGTGTGCAGGACGACTTCGCGGGCGTAGGGATCCACGACGAGGTAGACGGGGATGCCGTAGCGGCCGTACTTCGCGGTGCAGTCGTCGTAGTCCTTGCGCGCCGAGGAGGTCGAGACGACTTCCGAGATCAACAGGACGTCTTCGAAGCTGTAGCGCTTGCCCTCCTTGCGCGCGTCCTCGCGCAGGATGGCCAGGTCGGGAGCGGAGTTCTCGTCGGCGGGGAAGTCGATGTAGACGTCGGAGGTGACCTTCGCATGACGGCCGAGGGCGAGAGCGGAGTCGATCTGCATCGACCTGATGGTGCTGGAGTGCTCTTCGCTCCGCGGGGTCATGATCACCTTTCCGTCGGCCCCGAACAGGACCGTGTACCCCTTGGGGAACTCGGTGTGCACGATCGCGTCGACGCTCATGAACGGCTCCTTCCCGTGTGTGGTCAGGATACGGCGGACAGCGTCGTATCACCGAGCCCGGCGGTACGGCCGTGAGATGCCCTTGGACCGTGCATCACGGCCACGAACAGCAGTCGGCTCAACGACGGTACGGGAAACGAATGCCCCTGGTGGGCTCGTTGCGTGACACGCGAATGCGTGTATGAACGAGGCGTCGGGTGGGTGACGAGTACCGCAGAACTCGTGACCGTCGTCCGTGCCGCCAAGCAGTACCTGACCTACGTCGCCTCCGGCCCCTTCCAGTACGCCGTCGCCGAGGCCCTGCGCCTGCCCGACGCCTACTTCACGGCCTTCCGTGACGTCCTGCGGGCCAAGCGGGACCTGCTGAGCGCGGGACTCGCCGACGCGGGCTTCCGGGTCTTCCGGCCGACCGGGACGTACTTCATCACGACCGACATTCGTCCGCTCGGCGAGCCGACGGCTTCGCCTTCTGCCGCGCCATGCCGGAGCGCGCGGGCGTCGTCGCCATCCCCAACGCGGTCTTCTACGACCACCGCGAGGAGGGCGCCCCCTTCGTCCGGTTCGCCTTCTGCAAACGCACTGAGGTGTTGACGGACGCGGTGGAACGGCTCCGCAAGGCGTTCGCACACTGACCGTCGCTCTACGGGACGGCCGTCGCATCCCTCTCTGCCTGCCGTCCCGCCACGGAACTCTCGTGTCCGGAACCGCCCGGTGACGGCCGTCCTTCTGCCGCTTGCCACACCACAGGCATCGACGTACAGTTTCTTGTACGTCAAGGAGGGTTGATCGTGAAGACCATGAGCTATTCCGAGTCGCGCGCGCGGTACGCCGAGGTGCTCAACTCCGTCACCGACGACCGCGAAGAGGTCATCATCACCCGGGCCGGACGCGAGCCGGTCGTCATCGTCTCCCTTGAGGACTACGAGTCCCTGAAGGAGACGGCGTACCTGCTGCGGAGCCCGGCCAACGCGCGGCGCCTGCTCGCGTCCATCGACGAGCTGGAAAACGGTGGCGGCACCGTACGCGAGCTGGCGACCGACGAATAAGGCCCGCAAGTTGAAGATCACCTTCTCCTCCCGCGCCTGGGAGGACTATCTGTGGTGGCAGCTTCAGGACCGGAAGATCCTGAAGCGCATCAACACGCTCATCGCGGACATCGCCCGGAACGGCAACGAGGGGATCGGCAAACCGGAACCGCTCAAGCACGGATTCCAGGGCTACTGGTCGCGCCGTATCAACGACGAGCACCGGCTGATCTACAAGGCCACCGAGGACGGCGTCCTGATCGCACAGTGCCGCTACCACTACGAAAGCTGACAGGACTCATGGACCGAGCACAGACCCTGCCGGTCCCGGCATACGAATGAGTGTGTGAACAAGGCGTGGCCTGGGTGACGGCGGCGCCGGAGCTGGTCACCGCGGTCCGCTCGGCGAAGCAGTACCTGACGTACGTCTCGGCGGGCCCGTTCCAGTACGCGGTCGCCGAGGCGCTGTCACTGCCCGAGTCGTACTTCACGGACTTCCGCGCCGACATGCTCGCCAAGCGGAACCTTCGGGCGGCGGGCCTGGAAGAGGCCGGGTTCCGGGTCTTCCGCCCCTCGGGCACGTACTTCATCACCACCGACATCCGCCCTCTCGGCGAGAGCGACGGCATCGCCTTCTACCGCGGCCTGCCGGAGCGCGCCGGGGTCGTCGCCATCCCCAACGCGGTCTTCTACGACCACCGTGAGCAGGGCGCGCCGTTCGCACGCTTCGCGTTCTGCAAGCGGACGGGGGTGTTGGAGGAGGCGGTGAAGCGGCTCGGGGCGGCGCTGTAGGTGCTCTGTGTCAGCCCCCGCCCGAGCCGAGCGTTCACGGCATGTCCGGCCACCTTGCCGCGCTGTCAGCCTCCGACGCGAGTTCGGCATCCGCATCCCTCCCTGCCTCGGACCGCGGTGAGGCTCCGCCGGGGTGGTGAGCAGGTCTCCGCTCGCCGGCGCCGGCCGCCTCGTCCGGCCAGGAGATCACCCGTCGGGCCTGCATCCCGGCCGGCCGGTGTACGGCACTACCCGGCGGCCTCGGTCGGCTCGTCCTCGGATCTGCCGGGGTAGATCAACCGCACGCCACCGCCGATCACCGGGAAGCAGCTCAGCAAGAGGGCGAACCGCGCGACTCTCGCGCCGCCCTCCCAATCGGCCGAAGGCCCCAGGGCCAACCAGAACGCGAGACCCGTCCCCGCCATCACAGCCGCTACGCCCAGTAACCGTCGCACCCCACGCTCCCCTTTCTCGCTCTTCAGTTTGTCCGTGTGCGAAAAGACAGACGGCGCGTGCAGCGCGTACTTGCTCGTACGCGCCGACGCGCCGTGCGGGGCCCTGTCGGAGGCCTACTCCTCGCCCTCGGGCTTCTCCGCCTCGTTGATCTCCTCTTCGAGACCGAGCTGCTCGACGAGCCACTTGTCGAACTCGATCGCGGCGCGCACCCAGCTGACCGTCGAGGAGACGAAGTGCTCCAGGCTGACGCCCATGCCGATCAGCATCTGGGCCTCGCCGATGAGGCGGACCGTGCCGTCGTCGTGGGTGTGGCTGTAGACCTTGGGCCACAGCGTGCGGCGGTTCCAGTCGTCGATCGACTCCAGGATCTGCGGCTTGGCCTCGATCTCGTGAGGCCGGTCGTAGAACGTCCGCACGGAGAAGACCTGCTGGTCTCCCTCACCCCGGAACATGAAGTAGGTGCGGAACTGCTCCCACGGCGCCGCGAGGTCTCCCTCGTCGTCGACGACGTACTTGAGCTCCATCTGGTCGAGGAGCTGCTTCACGAGGTCCTGATCCGGGACGACGGGGCCGGCCGGGCCGCCGGGCTGCGGCTCGGGCTGGCCCCCGAAGTTCGGAATCGAGGACGGGTCGATGGTCACCGTGAATTTCCCTTCGTACGGATTCCGCCATCCTCCCCCATGCGGGGAGGGGGGTGGCAAGCCCCGACAGACCCTGTCAGCCGACGGCTGACACGATCCGGTCAACCGCAACCCCCGGGTACCCCGAACCGTCCTCCTGAGCAGCCGACAAAAGGGGACGCGGTCATGCGGGCAGCCGACAGAGGTCATACCCGGCGGGGCATCGTCCTGCCGTTCCTGGCGCTGCCGGTGGTGGTGCTCGGCGTCCTGATCGTCGGCCTGTTTGTGTGGGCCCACTCGGACGACGACGGCACCCGTGCGGGCGCGGCGGCCGCGGTCCCCTGCACCGAGGCACTGGCCTTCGGCGCCGCCGAACCCCCCGCGCACGCCCGCGTCCGGGACTGCACCGTGCAGCGGGGCATCGACACGTCGTACGCGGCGGTGCTGCGGATGCCGCGCGAGGACGTGAGCGCCTGGTTGCGCCAGACGTACCCGGACGGCCCGACGCCGCGCACGGGCGGCGGTCCCTGCGGGGCGCTGTGCCTCGACGTGACCCACGAGAACGGCCTGCCCGGCACGGCGGAGGCGCATGTGGTGCAGGTGCGGGTGGACTATGTGAACGCCGAGACGGCGCTGGTGCGCTTCTCGGCGTTCACGATGTGACGTCCTACAGCGTCTTGCCCGTGGCCGGGCCCACCAGGAGCCCGTCCTCGCCGCGGTCCACCCGGACCGTGTCGCCGTCCTTGATCTCCCCGGACAGGATCTCCTTGGCGAGCCGGTCGCCGATGGCCGACTGGACGAGCCGCCGCAGCGGCCGGGCGCCGTACGCCGGGTCCAGACCCTCCTCGGCGAGCCAGGCCAGGGCCTCGGGCGTGATGTCCAGGGCGAGGCGCCGCTCGGCGAGCCGTTTGGCCAGGCGCTCCAGCTGGAGCTTCGCGATGCGCTCCAGCTCGGGCTTGGTCAGCGCGGAGAAGACGACCAGGTCGTCCAGGCGGTTGAGGAACTCCGGCTTGAAGGAGCTGCGCACCACCTCCAGGACCTGTTCCTTCTTCTCCTGCTCGCTGGTCACCGGGTCGACCAGGTACTGGCTGCCCAGGTTCGACGTCAGCACCAGGATGGTGTTGCGGAAGTCGACCGTGCGGCCCTGCCCGTCGGTCAGGCGCCCGTCGTCCAGCACCTGGAGGAGGATGTCGAAGACCTCGGGGTGCGCCTTCTCCACCTCGTCCAGCAGGACGACGGAGTACGGCCGCCTGCGCACGGCCTCGGTGAGCTGGCCGCCCTCCTCGTAGCCGACGTATCCGGGCGGGGCGCCGACCAGCCGGGCCACGCTGTGCTTCTCGCTGTACTCCGACATGTCGATGCGGACCATCGCCCGCTCGTCGTCGAAGAGGAAGTCGGCGAGGGCCTTGGCCAGCTCGGTCTTGCCGACGCCGGTCGGGCCGAGGAAGAGGAAGGATCCGGTGGGCCGGTCGGGGTCGGCGATCCCGGCGCGGCTGCGGCGTACGGCGTCGGACACCGCGCGCACGGCCTCGGTCTGGCCGATGAGCCGCTTGCCCAGCTCGTCCTCCATGCGCAGCAGTTTCTGCGTCTCGCCCTCCAGCAGCCGCCCGGCGGGGATGCCGGTCCAGGCGGCGACGACGTCGGCGATGTCGTCGGCGCCGACCTCCTCCTTGACCATGGTGTCCCTGGCCACCTCCTCCTCGGCCTCGGAGGCGGCCTCCAGTTCCTTCTCCAGGGCGGGGATCTCGCCGTAGAGGAGCTTGGAGGCGGTGTCGAAGTCGCCGTCGCGCTGGGCGCGGTCGGCCTGGCCGCGGATCTCGTCGAGGCGTTCCTTCAGTTCACCGACGCGGTTGAGGGACTGCTTCTCCTTCTCCCAGCGGGCGGTGAGGCCGCGCAGCTCCTCCTCCTTGTCGGCGAGGTCGCGGCGCAGCTTCTCCAGGCGCTCGCGGGAGGCGGCGTCGGTCTCCTTGCCGATCGCCAGCTCCTCCATCTTGAGCCGGTCGACGGCGCGCTGGAGCTCGTCGATCTCGACGGGCGAGGAGTCGATCTCCATGCGCAGCCGGGAGGCGGCCTCGTCGACGAGGTCGATGGCCTTGTCGGGCAGGAAGCGGGAGGTGATGTACCGGTCGGACAGGGTCGCCGCCGCGACCAGGGCACTGTCGGCGATCTGCACCTTGTGGTGGGCCTCGTAGCGGCCCTTGAGCCCGCGCAGGATCGCGATGGAGTCCTCGACGGTCGGCTCGGCGACCAGCACCTGCTGGAAGCGCCGCTCCAGGGCCGGGTCCTTCTCGATCCGCTCGCGGTACTCGTCGAGCGTGGTCGCGCCGACCATGCGCAGTTCGCCGCGGGCCAGCATCGGCTTCAGCATGTTGCCGGCGTCCATGGCGGAGTCGCCGCCGGCTCCGGCCCCGACGACGGTGTGCAGCTCGTCGATGAAGGTGATGATCTGCCCGTCGGATTCCTTGATCTCGGCGAGGACGGTCTTGAGCCGCTCCTCGAACTCGCCCCGGTACTTGGCGCCCGCGACCATGGCTCCCAGGTCGAGCGCGACGAGCCGCTTGTCCTTCAGCGACTCGGGCACGTCGCCCTTGACGATCCGCTGGGCGAGCCCTTCGACGACGGCGGTCTTGCCGACGCCGGGCTCGCCGATCAGCACGGGGTTGTTCTTGGTGCGCCGGGACAGCACCTGCACCACGCGCCGGATCTCCTGGTCCCGGCCGATGACCGGGTCGAGCTTCCCCTCGCGCGCGGCGGCGGTGAAGTCGGTTCCGAACTTCTCCAGGGCCTTGTACTGGCCCTCGGGGTCGGCTGTGGTCACGCGGCGTTGTCCTCGCGTCTTCTGGAAGGCGGCCTGGAGCTTCTTGGCGTCGGCCCCCTGCTGCGAGAGCACCTCGCCGGCCGCGCCGCCCTTCGCGGCCAGGGCGATGAGGAGGTGCTCGGTGGAGAGGTACTCGTCCCCCAGCTCCTTGGCGCGGGCCTGCGCGTCGGCGACGACGGCGAGCATCTCGCGGTTGGGCTGGGGCGGCGCGACGGTCGACCCGGTCACGCTCGGCAGCCCGGCGAGGACGCGCTCGGCTCCGGCGCGTACGGCCGCCTGGTCGGCGTCGACCGCGGCGAGCAGGTCGGTGATGTTCTCGTTGTCCTGGCCCTGGAGCAGCGCGAGCAGCAGATGGGCCGGGGTGAGGTCGGGGTGCCCCTCGGTCACGGCCCGGTTGCTGGCAGCGTTGATCGCGTCCCGGCTCCGGTTGGTCAGCTCGGCGTCCACGTTCGCGTTCTCCTCCTTGCACTGACCCGAACGGCTTGCACAAAGTTGAGTCTAGTGCACTCAAGGACGGTTCCGGGAGGGCCGGACGGTCTAAGTTCCGGAGCATGGCGACCAAGTACTCCGTGGACCCGGGCGCTCCGGACCCGTCGTATCTCGGCTTCTGGCGGGAACGGCACCTGTGCACCCTGACGACCCCCCGCCCGGACGGCACCCCACATCTGGTACCCGTCGGGGTCACATACGATCCCGAGGCCCGTCTGGCTCGGGTGATCACCAACCGGGCGAGTGCGAAGGCGCGGTATGTGCGGGCCGCCGGGGAGCAGGGGGCGGCCGTGGCCGTCTGCCAGCTGGAGGGCCGCCGCTGGGCGACGCTGGAGGGCCGTGCCTTCGTGAGCGAGGAGCCGGACCGGGTCGCCGAGGCGGTGCGGCGCTACGCGGAGCGCTACGGCAGGACCCCGTCGCCGAACCCGGCGCGCGTGGTGATCGAGATCCACCTGACGCGGGCCATGGGGCGAGGTTGAGCGAAGTGAACATCCACACCGGTGATCGATTGGATTCGGCCACCTCCGGACTTGGCCGATACCCGGAAATATCCCGCAAAACTGCAGCGGCGTCACCGTGTTCAGGTCACGGTGACGCCGCTGCGGGGGGAAGCACCTGAGCGATCTTTTACGACGGGGGAATCGCGTCAGGCACTGCGGGGGGTGGCAGAGATGGTCCGCGGGACAGGGGAGTCGACCTCCACCTGCTGGTGATCCCGTTGGTCCAGGTTCACAAAGATCATTCCGTACCGTACGGCACATCGCACCGGCTGCGGCGCCCCCCGAGGCCGCCGCAGACACCGGTACGCCCGTACGTCCTCGTCGTCGTCCCGTGTGACGACCACCGGCTCGCCGAAAACGGTCACCATCAACGAGTCACCGCTGTGGGGGATGGCGGTGACCAGGTCGATGAAGTGCCAGCCCGATCGGTAGGCGGTGGCCATTTCACGACGGAAGGAGCGGTCGTCGGGTGGAGTGGTCACATCAACGCTCCGAGTCCACGACGATCGCCGGCCAATGACTGTCCGCCAGGACATCACTCTTGACATCGCTCATGACGCTCGCCGGCCAGTGACTGTCCGCCCGGGTATCACCCTTCGCGCCGGAGTAACCCATCACTCCGATGACAGCGACGGCAGAGAGAGCGGCAGCAAGCACCGAGCGAAGCAGTCTCTTGCGCATAGTCGGCTTCGTCCTCACTTGTGAGTCTCCTCTTCCCCCGTCAGGTAAGACGATGGCTCATTCGAACACGTCATGGCCACACAATCGGTGCATCATGTTCCTGCATGTTCAGGACCCTGGGGGGTGGAGATTTCGTGGCAAATCAGACTAAGGCGGCGCATCCCCATGCGGTCACCGAGCTGTGCGAGGAAGGGAACCGACTTTATGCGAACGCCCTGCGTGCAGGGCGGATCGCGCGCACGGACGTTGAGTCAGCGCCTTGTCTTGTCGAGTTCGCCCTTCTTCACCCGGACCCGGACGACGAGGACTGGCTGCGGCCTGTACCGCCGACAGTAGCGCTGGCCGAGCGTCTGCACCCGATCGAGCGTGACATCGCGGCACGCCGACAGCTGTCGATCAAGATCGCGGACGCATTCGAGCCGTTCATGACCTTGGGCGCCCAGCTGACGACGACCGACCACTCGATCACGGTGCTGGAGGGCGGCGACCGGATCAACGCGGCCCTCAACCTGGCCACGGCCCAGTGCCAAGCGGAGATGCTCACCATCCAGCCCAGTGACGACCGCTTCTCCGAGCGAAGCCTCACTCAAGGACTCGAAAGGGACAGACCTCTGATCGAGCGGGGAGTCAGGATCCGGACGCTGTACCAGCACACGGCTCGCTATAACCCTCAAAAACTGGCCTATGTGGCACAACTCGCGAACAGCAAGGCGGAGTACCGCACGATCGACGAGGTGGTCGAACGGCTCATCGTCTGCGACGGGACCGTCGCGTTCATCCCGGCCCGCGACGACCAGCAAGTCGCCCTCGAACTCCGCCACCCCGGACTTGTCCGGTACCTGGTGAAGGTCTTCGAGTTCATGTGGAGCCGTTCCGTTCCGCTGAGCGCCGGTGCTCCCTACGGCCCGGCCGCGGACGGCATCACGGACATCCAGTACTCCATCGCCAAACTCCTCGTGGAGGGGCACGTCGACGAGGCGATCGCCCGCCGCCTCGGCATGAACGTCCGCACGTGCCGGGCTCACATCGCCAAGCTCGCGGCCACCCTCGGCAGCGGCAGTCGTGCCCAACTCGGTTTCCTCATCGCGCAGTCCGGAATCCTGGAGAGCGCAGGTGCCGCGCAGTGAGCGGACCGCACCGCGAGCACGGCAAGGACGACCTGTGCGCCGTGGGCACGGACCTGTACGAACGAGCGCTGCGTCAGGGTCGGCTGTCCACCGAGGACACCCGGGTCGCCCCCTGCATCGTCGACCTGGGTCTGCTGCACCCCGCTCTCGACGACCCCACCCGGCTGGAGCCCGTCGCCCCGGTCGTGGCGCTGCACCGGCTGCTGCGGAGTTCCGAGGAGCGGATCGCGAGCGAGCGGCAGCGCGAAGCACAGTTGGCCGAGACATTCGGCTCCCTGATGCGGATCGCCGACCCGCCCCCTACATCCGGCCAGACTCCCACGATCCACCTTCTCACCGGCACGGAGCGGATCAACCGGGCCATCACCGACGCGATGGCCGATGCCTCCGAGGAATTGATCACCGTCCAGCCACGCGCCGGCCTCACCGGCGAGCGCGGCCAGGCCGCCGACGCCGCATCGCTCGGCCGTGACCAGGCAGCGCTGGACCGTGGTTGCCGGATACGCACCCTGTACCCGCATACGATGCGTCACTTTCCCATAATCACGGCTCGTTGCGAGCGCCTGAAGGGCGACGTTCAGATCCGCACATTGGACGAAGTCCCCGACCGCCTGGTCCTCATCGACCGCGCGGTGGCCTTCGTCCCGGCCGGCGAGGACGGCAAATTAGCTCTGGAGATCAGGCATCCGGCCATCGTGGACCACCTGGCCGTCACTTTCGACCGCCTTTGGCGCCTGGCCACACCCATGTACCCCGAAGCCGCCCCCCAGCCCTCCCACAACGGCATCACCCCGCGCCAGCACGCCATAGCCGCCCTCCTCGTCGAAGGCCACACCGACGCCGTCATCGCCGACCGGCTCGGCATGAACATCCGCACTGCCCGCGTCCACATCGCCAAGCTCGCCGCGACGCTGGGCAGTCAGAGCAGGGCTCAGCTCGGGTATCTCATCGGGCGGTCCGGGATCCTTGATCAGGGACGCTGAGGGAGGGAGCGGCCGAGGGGGGCGGGCCGTCGAGGCCCGCCTGGGCGATGCGGACGCCGAGTTGGGTCCGGCTGGCCGCCCCGAGCGTCTCCGAGAGGCGCGCGATGTGCGCCCGGCACGTCCGGACGCTGATGCCCAGCCGTTCCGCGATGACGGCGTCCTGATGCCCTTCCGCCAGCAGCGCGGCGATCGACTGTTCCCGGTGGGAGATGCCCTCGATGCCGGTGTCGGGGAGCGGGGCCGATAGGGGGATGGCCAGGCGCCAGAGCCGTTCGAAGACCGTGACGAGGTACTCAATGAGGGCCGGATGCCGTAGCTCAAGAGCCATCGTGCGGTCGGTGTTGGCGGGGATGAACGCCACCGTCCGGTCGAAGAGGATCAGCCGGTCGATCACCTCGTCCAGCGTGCGTGCCTCCACCGCGTCGCCCATCAGCTCCAGGTAGGTCAGCAACCCCTGCCCGTGCCGGGCGACATGGGTGTACAGGTCCCGCATCCGCACGCCCCGGCCGCGCAGCGCCAGCGCCCGGTGCAGGCCCTCGGAGAGTTCCGCCTCACGGCGGATGCCGCCGGGCTGGACCGTGAGCACCTCGGTCGTGCACGCCTGGGTCGCCTCGTCCATCGCGGCCTGGATGCGGGCGAGTCCGTCCAAGACTCGGATCGCCGAGCCCTCGCTCGCCGACGGGGTCGGCCGCACCTGGCGGCCCAGACCGGCGTACCACTCGACGGCCGCCACGGCCGAGCCCACCCGCCGCTGATTGGCGCTGACCTCGTCGTACATCCCGCGCAGCAGTCGGGTCATGACCTCCTGCGGGGAGGTCGGCACCAGCCAGTCCATGTCGTCGGGGTCCGGGTGCAGCAGGGCGAGTTGCAGCAGGCAGGGCACCGGATCCGCGTCCCGGCGCGGCACCCGGCCGCGCCGTACGGCCCGGGAGTACACGCGGTCCCCGGCCTCGCACAGTCGGTCGGCACCATGGGGATGCTCATCCGCCCCGTGCCCGGCCATCGCCCATCCCACCCCCCGGTTTCGCCGTTTTTCCGCAGCGCAACTATGCGCGGACCGGACGTGCTCCGCAACACGGCTCGACCACAACCGAACTGCCTTTCAGCCCCCTTGGTACCGGTATGCCCGGGGTGCCGCGTGGCCGGTGACCGCACGCCGGGGTGGTGGGCGCTGGTGGTGCCACCGGCCGGTCAGTCCTGGGCCGTCGTGGGGCCGTCGTGGCGTCGCAGGAGGTGCCGAGTGGATGGGCGTCCGTCTTCGCGCCCGTCAGGCCGGAGGTCCGCTCCGGCCGGTGCGCCGGGTCCGGGCACCGCTCCGCCGGCTCGCGGGCACCGCTCCGCCGGCTCGCCGGGCACGCTCCGACGGGTCCCGGCCTCACGACCGGCAGGTCCCGGCCCCACGACCAGCAGACCCCGGCCCCACGACCAGCAGACCCCGGCCCCACTTGTCGCCCGGGTCCGGGACGGGACTGCGAGGGCTTGTCGCGCGCCCCGGCGTCGGCTCGGCGGCTGTCGTGTCGCGTCGCAGGCCCGGTGCAGAGCCGCGCGCCGCCGCCGGGGCTCCGGTTCACGACGGGGAGCAACGGTGTCCGGTCGGCCCTCGACACGGCCGACGAGCACGAGGCCCCAAGCCGCGTGCCTCGTCGTGGCCGGGCGGCCGGTCGTGGCCGGGCGGCGTCGTCCTCGCGTGCGAGCAGGGGCTCGAGCCGAATCATCCCCGCCGGGGGGCAGCTCCCACCCGACGGAGCTCTTCTGGCGGCCGGAGATGGACTGGGTGGCGGCCGGGCCGTCCGTGGCGAGACGGTCACCTGCCCGGACACCGGTGCCGCGGACGCGGCGGGCGCCCGTCGGGCACCGATCGCGGGCGAGTGGCGCGAACGACGGGGTGGTCCCGCGTCAGTTCCCCGACGGCTACTTCAGGCCGATGGCACGGCACGCCGCCTTGTACTCGGCCGTGCAGATGTCCGACAGCTTGTAGACCTCGTCCGCGACCACCGTGTCCTTGATGTTCTCCTTGGTGAGCGCGACCACGGGCACGAGCTGCGCCGGGATGCCCTTGTCCGTGGGGCTGTCGACCCTGTCGCGGGCCAGGGCGGCGAACTGGATGTCGCGGCCCTGGACCTTGGCGACGGCCATCTCCGCGGCGTTCTCCGCCTCCTGCGGGTACGACTTGTACACGCTCATGTACTGGTCGCCGCTGATGATCCGCTGCACGGCCGCCAGCTCCGCGTCCTGGCCGGTGATCGGCGGCAGCTCCGTCACGCCCGCCGCCTCCAGCGCCTTGACGATGCCGCCCGCCATGCCGTCGTTGGCGGAGTACACCGCCGCGATGTTGTCCTTGCCGATCTCCGCGATCGCCTCGGCCATGTTCGCCTGGGCGTTCTCCGGCTTCCAGTCCTTGGTGTCGAAGGACTTCGCGATCGTCACGTTGCCGTTCAGCTCGGACATCGCCCCGGCCTTGAACTGCTTGGCGTTCGGGTCCGTCGGAGAGCCGTTCATCATGACGATCTTGTCGGAGAGGCTCGCGTCCTCGCCGATGGCCTCCAGCAGGGTGCGGCCCTGGACCTCGCCGACCAGCTCGTTGTCGAAGGAGATGTAGGCGTCGATCGGGCCCTCGGCCAGCCGGTCGTAGGCGATGACCGGGATGCCGGCCTCCTTCGCCTTCTTCACGCCGCTCGCGATGGCCTTCGAGTCGACGGCGTCCAGCAGGATCACGTCGACCCGGTCGTCGATCATCTGCTGCATCTGGCTGGCCTGCTTGTCCGCGCTCGCCTCGGCGTTGGCGTAGGTGACGCGGCCCTTGTCGTTGGTGAGGGACTCGACCTTCGTCTTGATGATGGGGTAGTCGAAGTTCTCGTACCGCGTGTTCGCCTTCTCCGGCAGCAGCAGCCCGACGGTGATGTCGTTGCCCTTCGCCGGGCTCGCGTCGTCACTGCTCCCGGTCGCGTTGAGCGCGCCGCAGCCGGCGAGCGTGACGGACATCGTGGCGGCTGCCACGGATATGGCGATACGACGCATGCGGAGCTCACTTCGCGTGTGATTCGGACGTGGGCGCAGCTTTCCGCCCATGTGACTGAAAAGCCAACGCGGACGCGACCCCCAGCGTCAAGCGGAACCACTTAACGAGATGACAACACCACGCTCCGCAGCAGTTGTGAAGACCCTGCGGAATCATCTTCAAGTGGTGTGCACCACCCGGTCATCCGCAGGAGACCGGGCCAAACCGCCCCGAAGCACACGGAAAGGGCCGAGAGTGAACTCTCGGCCCTTTCCCGTGCGTACGCGTCAGTCGGACTGCTGCTGCCGCTTCGGCCGCCACACCACCAGCGCGCTGGTCTGCTGCACCTCCTGGTACGGCACCAGGTCACGGCGGTACGACGCGTGCACCGCCGCCTCGCGCTGGCGCATCGCCGCCGCCGCGCCGTCGAGCGCGTCCTCCAGCTCGGCGACCCGGGCCTGGAGCGCGGCGACCTGGTTCTCCAGTTCGATGATGCGCTTGATTCCGGCCAGGTTGATGCCCTCGTCCTGCGACAACTGCTGGACCGTGCGCAGCAGTTCGATGTCACGCGCCGAGTAGCGGCGGCCCCGGCCCGCGGTGCGGTCGGGGGACACCAGACCCAGCCGGTCGTACTGGCGCAGGGTCTGGGGATGCAGGCCGGACAGCTGGGCCGCCACCGAGATGACGTAGACCGGGGTTTCCTCGGTCAGTTCATACGGGTTGCGCCGACGACCGTCCATCTGACTCATGCTCCCTTCGCGGCCTGGAACAGATCCGCCCGCGGATCCTCGTCCGCGGTCACCTCGCGATACGCCTCGAGCGCGTCACGAGCCTTCCCCGTCAGGCCCTTGGGAACACTCACCTCGACGGTGACCAGGAGGTCCCCGCGGGTGCCGTCCTTGCGGACCGCGCCCTTGCCCCGGGCCCGCATGGTGCGCCCGTTGGGCGTGCCCGGAGGCAGCTTCAGGGTGACGGGCGGGCCGCCCAGGGTGGGCAC
Organism: Streptomyces sp. NPDC096046; assembly: GCF_040303285.1. Lineage (NCBI taxonomy): Bacteria > Bacillati > Actinomycetota > Actinomycetes > Kitasatosporales > Streptomycetaceae > Streptomyces > Streptomyces sp. NPDC096046. The sequence goes on from NZ_JBEOSZ010000001.1 coordinate 17,362, forward strand.
CCGCACCTCGCCGCCGAGCGCCGCCTCGGTGAAGGTCACCGGGACGGTGACCGTGAGGTTGTCGTCCTTGCGGCCGAACACCGGGTGGGAGTCGACGTGCACCACCACGTACAGGTCGCCCGCCGGGCCGCCGCGCTCGCCCGGCGCCCCCTTGCCGCGCAGCCGGATCCGCTGGCCGTCGCTGACGCCGGCGGGGATGCGCACCTGCATGGTCCGCGAGGACTTGGCCCGGCCGCTGCCCTTGCAGACCTCGCACGCGTTCTCCGCGATCAGTCCGCGGCCCTTGCAGTCCGGGCAGGGGTCGGTGAGGGAGAAACCGCCGCCGCTGCCCCGGGCGACCTGCCCGGTGCCGACGCAGGTCGGGCACACGCGGGGTGTGCCGTTCTTGTCGCCGGTGCCCGAACAGGCCTTGCAGGGCGACTGCGACGACATCCGCAGGGGGACCGTCGCGCCCTCGATCGCCTCGGTGAAGCTGAGCGTGACCTCGGACTCGATGTCCTGGCCGCGCCGGGGGTGCGTGCGCGTCCCCGGTCCGCCCGCGCCGCCGCGGTTGAACAGGCCCCCGAAGACGTCACCGAGTCCGCCGCCGAAGCCGCCGGCTCCCTGACCGCCGCCCTGGGCGCCGCCTCCGAAGAGGTCGCCCAGGTCGAAGTTGAAGGAGCCGCCCGCGCCGCCCGGCCCCGGGCGGAAGCCGCCGTTGCCGAAGAGGGCGCGCGCGTCGTCGTACTCCTTGCGCTTCTTGGGGTCGCCGAGGATGTCGTTGGCCTCGGAGATCTCCTTGAAGCGCTCCTCCGCCCTGACGTTGCCCTTGTTGGCGTCCGGGTGGAACTCGCGGGCGAGCTTCCGGTACGCCTTCTTGATCTCGGCCTCGGTGGCGTCCTTGGGGACGCCGAGGACCTTGTAGTAGTCCTTCTCGATGAAGTCCTTGGTGCTCATCCTCGACGCCCCTCCTTCCCTTCGTTGATGACGTCAGCCCTCGTCCGGGCCACCGCTCTCCTTGTCGTCGGCGTCGGCGGACTCGTCCGCCTTGACCGTCTGCGCCCCCGGCTGGGGCTCGGCCACGGCCACCCGGGCGGGGCGGATGGTGCGCTCGCCGATCCGGTACCCGGGCTGCAGGATCGCGACGCACGTCGTCTCGGTGACGTCCGGTGCGTAGCTGTGCATCAGGGCTTCGTGGATCGTCGGGTCGAAGGGCTCGCCCTCCTTGCCGAACTGCTGCAGGCCCATCTTCGCCGCGGTGCTCTCCAGCGACTCGGCGACGGACTTGAAGCCGCCGACCAGTTCGCCGTGTTCCCGCGCGCGGCCGATGTCGTCGAGCACGGGCAGGAGCTCGGTCAGGAGGTTCGCGATGGCGATCTCCTTGACCGCGATCCGGTCACGCTCGACCCGGCGGCGGTAGTTCTGGAACTCGGCCTGGAGGCGCTGGAGGTCCGCCGTGCGCTCGCTGAGCGCGGTGCGGGCCTGGTCCAGCTGGGCCACCAGAGCCACGTCCTGGCCCGTGTCCCCGGCCGGGGCCGCCTCCTCCTCCGGGGAGGGGGAGGCGGCCTTCGGCTCGGCGTCGTCGGAGGTGGCGCCGGAAGGGACGTCGGGCTGCTGCGACTGCTGCTCGTCGAAGCCCGGGGTCTCCTCCGTCACGCGGCACCGTCCTTCCGGTCCTCGTCGACGATCTCGGCGTCGACGACGTCGTCATCGGCGGGCTTGGCACCACCGGCGGCGCCCGCGTCACCGGCGGGACCACCGGCGGCCTGGGCCGCGCCCGCGTCGGCGTACATGGCCTGGCCGAGCTTCTGGGAGACGGCCGCGACCTTCTCCGTGGCCGTGCGGATCTCGGCGCTGTCCTCGCCCTTGAGCTTCTCCTTCAGCTCGGCGACGGCCTCCTCGACCTCGGTCTTGATGTCGCCCGGGACCTTGTCCTCGTTGTCCTTGAGGAACTTCTCGGTCTGGTAGACGAGCTGCTCGCCCTGGTTGCGGGACTCGGCGGCCTCGCGGCGCTTGTGGTCCTCCTCCGCGTACTGCTCGGCCTCCTGGCGCATGCGGTCGACCTCGTCCTTCGGCAGCGAGGAGCCGCCGGTGACGGTCATCTTCTGCTCCTTGCCCGTGCCCAGGTCCTTGGCGGTCACGTGCATGATGCCGTTGGCGTCGATGTCGAAGGACACCTCGATCTGCGGGACGCCGCGGGGCGCCGGGGGCAGACCGGTCAGCTCGAACATCCCGAGCTTCTTGTTGTACGCCGCGATCTCGCGCTCGCCCTGGTAGACCTGGATCTGCACGGACGGCTGGTTGTCCTCGGCGGTGGTGAAGATCTCGGACCGCTTGGTCGGGATCGTCGTGTTCCGCTCGATGAGCTTGGTCATGATGCCGCCCTTGGTCTCGATGCCGAGGGACAGCGGGGTGACGTCGAGGAGCAGGACGTCCTTGACCTCGCCCTTGAGAACACCGGCCTGCAGGACGGCGCCGATGGCGACGACCTCGTCCGGGTTGACGCCCTTGTTGGCGTCCTTGCCGCCGGTCAGCTCCTTGACGAGCTCGGCGACGGCGGGCATGCGGGTCGAGCCGCCGACGAGGACGACGTGGTCGATCTCGCTGATGGAGATGCCGGCGTCCTTGATGACGTTGTGGAACGGCGTCTTGCAGCGCTCCAGCAGGTCCGCGGTCAGCTGCTGGAACTGGGCGCGGGTGAGCTTCTCGTCGAGGTGCAGGGGGCCCTCGGCGGAGGCGGTGATGTAGGGCAGGTTGATCGAGGTCTCGGTGGACGAGGACAGCTCGATCTTCGCCTTCTCGGCGGCCTCGCGCAGACGCTGCAGGGCCATCTTGTCCTTGCCCAGGTCCACGCCGTGGCCGGACTGGAACTGCTGGACCAGGTAGTCGACGACGCGCTGGTCCCAGTCGTCACCACCGAGGTGGTTGTCACCGTTGGTGGCCTTCACCTCGACGACGCCGTCGCCGATCTCCAGCAGCGAGACGTCGAACGTGCCGCCACCGAGGTCGAAGACCAGGATGGTCTGGTCGTCCTTGTCGAGGCCGTACGCCAGGGCGGCCGCGGTGGGCTCGTTGACGATGCGCAGCACGTTCAGACCGGCGATCTCGCCGGCCTCCTTCGTGGCCTGACGCTCGGAGTCGTTGAAGTACGCCGGGACGGTGATGACCGCGTCGGTCACCTTCTCGCCCAGGTAGGCCTCGGCGTCGCGCTTGAGCTTCTGGAGCACGAAGGCGCTGATCTGCTGCGGGTTGAAGGGCTTCCCGTCCAGCTCGATCTTCCAGTCGGTGCCCATGTGCCGCTTGACCGACCGAATGGTCCGGTCCACGTTGGTGACCGCCTGACGCTTGGCCACCTCTCCGACGAGCACCTCACCGTTCTTGGCGAAGGCGACGACGGACGGCGTGGTCCTGGCGCCCTCGGCGTTGGTGATGACGGTGGGCTCGCCGCCCTCCAGAACGCTGACGACGGAGTTAGTCGTGCCCAGGTCGATGCCGACCGCACGTGCCATGGTTGATTCCTCCAGCTGACTTGAGTGGAACGGACTCAAGTGTGCACGACGGCTCCCGACCGGTCAACAGAGCTGAGTCGGGCAGGCTCAACTCTTATCCGCTCCTTACACGCAATGGCGCTCTGACCTGCGTGGATACACTGCGTCGAGGTCCGTACACAGGGACACGCGCGAGGCGAACACCATGACGAGCCCCCCTCCCACCACCCACCACAGGGCGCCGGACCCGATTCGGCCGGCATGCGCGAGTACCCCGACGAACATCGCCGACAACGCCCCGGTCCCCAGCAGCAGAACCGCCCCCGGCGCGGTCGGCCCGAGCCGCCGCAGCCGGTGCGCGAGATGATCGGGCCCGCCGCGGAACACCGCCCGGCCGGCCGGCCGTCGCGTCCCCCCAGCACGAGGACGGCATCGGCGGCGGCCACCGCGGTCAGCGCGAACAGCACCCCCGCGCTCTCCCCGACCCCGGACCCGGCCCGGGCGTACACGGCCCCCACGGCGATCACGAACCCCGCGGACATCGACCCGCAAGCGCCCAGCGCCACGCGCGCGGGATGCCAGTTGTGCAGCAGGAACCCGGTCGGGGCGGCGGCCAGCACGCTCAGCAGCCCCGCGATGCCGTCCATCACCTCGACGGCCGCGCGGGCCGCCACCCCGAAGGCGGCCACGACCCCGGCCGCTCCCGCCGGCCCGTCCGCGTGATCGAGCCCCCGCAACCCGAACACCACCGCCACGACCCAGGCGACGGCCGGCAGCCCGGCCCCCACCCCCGTCTCCCCGTACGGCACGACACACGCGGCCGGCACGGCCGTGCCGGCGACCAGCACCCGCCGCCGCAGCCGCCACACGTCGTCGACGAGTCCGAGCAGGGCGACCGCACCGGCTGCGACGAGCACCTCCCCGCGCCTCACCGGCGGGCGGCGCGACCCCCCACCACTCCCCGGCCCCCACGACCAGCCCCGTGACGAGCACGACGGCCATGCCCCCGGACAACGGCACGTCACGCTGCCGCCGCCGCTCGATCAGCCGCAGCCGCAGGGCGGGGGCCCGCAGGACGGCCGCGAGGAGGAGGGCGATGGCGGCGGCGGTGATCCCGTAGAGCACGGATATAAGGTGGGCGGGATTGTGACAATTCGGTATGAATAACACGAGGGGATTGCGGCCGGATCACGCCGCGAGGCGCGACAGGATCCCTGCCGAAACCGACCCGTTTCTGAGGCAACCCTCAGCGATTCAGATCACTGCCCACCCGGCTACAGTGCGGCGGAGGATGAGGGTAGTCTCAGACGGACTGCATAAGTTACCGCTTAGTAATTTCGGGGAAGCCTGAAGAACGACAGGTCACCCCGACGAAACCCCTCGCAGGCCCGAGGAGCCCCCATGCAACTCGCCGCGATCATCGTGTCGCTGGTTCTGACCGTGGTCGGCGTCGCGCTGCTCGCACGCGCGATCGGCCAGTTCGTCCGCTACTTCAAGCTGGGCCAGCCGGTCCCGGCCGGTACGCGGACCGACAACCCCTACCAGCGCAGCGTGACCCTGGTGAAGGAATTCCTCGGGCACACGCGCATGAACCGGTGGGGCATCGTCGGTGTCGCCCACTGGTTCGTCGCCGTGGGCTTCCTTACCCTCCCGCCGACCCTCGCCCAAGCGTTCGGCCAGCTGTTCCAGGCCGACTGGGTGCTGCCGGTCATCGGTGGGTTCCTGCCGTTCGAGCTGTACATCGAGTTCATCGGCGTGATGACGATCCTGGGCATCGCGGTGCTCATCGCGATCCGCCTGCTGAACCTGCCGAACCGGCCCGGCCGCAAGTCCCGCTTCGCGGGCTCCAAGGCCGGCCAGGCCTACTTCGTCGAGTCCGTCATCCTCACCATCGGCCTGGCCATCTACGTACTGCGGGGCCTGGAGGGCGCGCTCCACGACGTCGACCACTACGAGGCCTCGTACTTCGCCTCGTACCCCCTGGTCCTCGCCTTCAAGGGCCTGTCGGTCACGGCGCTGCAGAACCTGGTCTACCTGGTCGCGATGATCAAGATCGGCACCTCGTTCATCTGGATGATCGTGGTGTCCCTCAACACCAACATGGGTGTCGCCTGGCACCGGTTCCTCGCCTTCCCGAACATCTGGTTCAAGCGCGAGGCGTCGGGCGGGACGGCTCTCGGGGCGCTGCAGCCCATGACGTCGGGCGGCAAGCCGATCGACTTCACCGACCCGGGCGACGACGACGTCTTCGGCGTCTCCCAGGTCGAGCAGTTCTCCTGGAAGGGCCTGCTGGACTTCTCCACCTGCACCGAGTGCGGCCGCTGCCAGTCGCAGTGCCCCGCCTGGAACACGGGCAAGCCCCTCTCCCCCAAGCTGCTGATCATGTCCCTGCGGGACCACGCGCACGCCAAGGCGCCGTACCTGCTGGCCGGCGGCGGCAAGACGATGGAGGGCGAGGAGAAGGCCTCCGAGGAGCAGCTGAAGGACGTGCCCGCGGCGGCGCTGGCCGAGGCCGAACGCCCCCTGGTCGGCACGCTGGAGGACAACGGCGTCATCGACCCGGACGTGCTGTGGTCCTGCACCACCTGCGGCGCCTGCGTCGAGCAGTGCCCGGTGGACATCGAGCACGTCGACCACATCCTCGACATGCGCCGCTACCAGGTGATGATCGAGTCCTCGTTCCCGTCCGAGGCGGGCACGATGCTCAAGAACCTGGAGAAGAAGGGCAACCCCTGGGGCCTGGCGAAGAAGCAGCGCCTGGAGTGGCTCAAGGAGGTCGACTTCGAGGTCCCGGTCGTCGGCAAGGACATCGAGGACCTGTCCGAGGTCGAGTACCTCTACTGGGTCGGCTGCGCCGGCGCCCTGGAGGACCGCGCGAAGAAGACCACGAAGGCCTTCGCGGAGCTGCTCCACATCGCGGGCGTCAAGTTCGCGATCATGGGCGGTGACGAGAAGTGCACCGGTGACTCCGCCCGCCGCCTGGGCAACGAGCCCCTGTTCCAGGAGCTCGGCATGGAGAACGTCATGGCGCTGAACATGGCGTTCGGCGAGGAGATGGACGACGAGGGCAAGGTCGTCCCCGAGTCGGCCAAGCCGAAGTCGGCCAAGAAGATCGTCGCGACCTGCCCGCACTGCCTGAACACCCTCGGCAACGAGTATCCGCAGCTCGGCGGCGACTACGAGGTCATCCACCACACCCAGCTGCTCCAGCACCTCGTCGACGAGGGCAAGCTCATCCCGGTCACGCCGGTCGAGGGCATCATCACCTACCACGACCCGTGCTACCTGGGCCGCCACAACAAGATCTACACGCCCCCGCGCGAGATCATCGCCAGCGTCCCGGGCATCCGCAACGAGGAGATGCACCGCCACAAGGAGCGCGGCTTCTGCTGCGGCGCGGGCGGCGCCCGGATGTGGATGGAAGAGCGCATCGGCAAGCGCATCAACAACGAGCGCGTCGACGAGGCGCTGTCGCTCAACCCCGACATCGTGTCGACGGCCTGCCCGTTCTGCCTGGTCATGCTCACGGACTCGGTCAACGGCAAGAAGAACGACGGCAAGGCCAAGGAGTCCATCCAGGTCGTGGACGTCGCCCAGCTGCTGCTGGACTCGGTCAAGACGCCGGTCCAGGCGGAGGCCGACGACGACGGCGACGGTGACGACGGCGAGCCGCCGGCCGGTACGTCGGACTCGGAGGACGCCCCGGAGCCGGAGCCGGTGAAGTAGGCGGTTCCCACCGGTCGTCCCGACGCCCCCTGCCCTGAGTCATCGGGCAGGGGGCGTCGGCGTTTCGCCGCTGCTTGCCCTACGGGTGGCAGGGTTGGCGCGGTCTGCAGCAGCGAGTGGGGTCGGCAGCAGCGAGGCTGGGGTCGGCGGGTGGCACGGCTTGCCCCTCTGTGGTCCCGGTGGTCCGGTGTGCCGGGGGTCACCGGTCGGGGGGCGGTGTGCCGGCGTCCACCGGCCGGGAGCCCGGGAGGCCCGGAGGCCCGGAGCCCGGGAGGCCCGGAGGCCCGGAGGCCCGGAGGTGGACACTACGTCCGGGTACGGCACCCCGGCTGGACAGATCACGTATTGGCGCCGTACGGAGCCACGGAGATGCTCAGGAGACCGCGACGGACAGCGGGGACCGCTGCAGCCCGCGGACACCGCTGCAGGCCGACGTCGTAGGCCAGGAGACGCCCTCGATCCCGCTGTCGCCGTGCCTCGCCGGGCCACTCCGGGACGGCCCGGGACGGCCCGGGACGGCCCGGAACGGCCCGGGACCGGAGCGGGACCG
>NZ_JBEOSZ010000001.1:25200-110483 GCF_040303285.1 Streptomyces sp. NPDC096046
ACCGGAGCGGGACCGGAACGGCCCGGGACCGGAGCGGGACCGGAACGGCCCGGGACCGGAGCGGGACCGGAACGGCCCGGGACCGGAGCGGGACCGGAACGGCCCGGGACCGGAGCGGGACCGGAGCGGCCCGGGACCGTGGTGGACCGGACCGGACCGGACCGAGACCGGGCCCTGGCCTGACATGCCGGGCGCACTCGGCTGCTCAAGCACCCAGGAAAGGCAAGACCATGTCGCTTCTGAAGACCATCGACACCGACCCCTCTTTCGCTCCGACCGAGTCCGGGCCACTCCCGGAACGCTTGATCGCGGGCAACCCGTCCTACAAGACCTGGCCCCAGGACGTCGCCTGCGGTGAGACGATCAAAACGGGCATCTGGGAAGCGACGCCCGGCGAGACCCGCTCCGTCAAGGGCGACACCTTCGAGTTCTGCCACATCCTCTCCGGCATCGTCGAACTCACGCCGGAAGGTGGCGAGCCGGTGATCTACAAGGCAGGCGACAGCTTCGTCATGAAGCCCGGCTACGTCGGTGTCTGGAAGACCATCGAAACGGTGCGCAAGATCTACGTGACCGTGAACTGATGCCGACTCCGCGCGACTCCGCAGCCGCGGAGGCCTCGCGCGGGACTGCCTGCGCGGTCAGCCGACTCCGGCGTGCCGCGGGAACGGCCGACGGCTCGCCGAGGACGCAGAGCACCGCGCCCCCGCACACCCCGGAACTCACCGAACTCATGTACAACCCTTTCGTTCCTCCAAGGGTCTCTTGATCGCCGAACACCCGTGAACGCCCGGACAACTCCCGGCGAACACGGGCAGTTCGGCCCTTCATCGACTGTGGATGTCCGCCAGACATCCCCCCGCGTGCAGCAGGAGACCCCGCATGCAGCAGCACGAGCGTCCCTCAGGGCGCCGGCACTTGTCCGCCCGCCCGTCCCGGCGCCCCCGCCTGCGGCTCGCCCCGGCGACCGCCGCGACGACCGCGCTGACCGGCACGCTGCTCTCGTCCACGGCCGGCCCTGCGACGGCCGCGGACGGCACGCACTCCCCGCTGGCCGACATCAACGGCGACGGCATCGACGACGCGACGCTCTCCGCCTCCGGCGCGTACGTGAGCGGCGAGAAGGACGCCGGTCAGCAGCTCCTCACCCTGTCCGGCGCGAAGACCGCAGTGTCCTCCGCGAAGCGGTCCGCGATCGGCCGGAACACCACCGGCAACCCGGGCACGGCCGAGACCGGTGACGTGTCCGGCACCGACGGCGCCTACGCCGACTTCGACGGCGACGGCTGCGACGACCTCGCCGTCTCCTCCCCGCTCGAGGACGTCGGCAGCGACAAGGACGGCGGTGCCGTCCCGGTCCTGTGGGCTTCGGCCCAGGGCATCACCGTCTCGCGCACCGTCTCCCCCGGCGTCTCGGACGTCAGGGGGATCCCGGGCGTCACGGGCATCTCGACGACGGGTTACCCGCACCTCGGCGCCGACTTCGCCGGCCGAGCCCCCGGCACCGACTGAGCCCTTGGCACCGTCGGAACCGCCGGACTCCGACCGAGGCACCCGGCACCCACCGCGCCGCCGGACTCCGACCGAGGCACCCGGCACCCACCGCGCCACCGGACTCCGACCGAGGCACCCGCCACCCACCGCGCCACCAGACTCCGACCGAGGCACCCGCCACCCACCGCGCCACCAGACTCCGACCGAGGCACCCGCCACCCACCGCGCCACCGGACTCCGGCCGAGGCACCGAGCTCCGGCTGAGCGACCGACGCCCGGTGGAGCCACCCGCACCCACCGGACCACCGCGCCCGACCCCAAGCCACCCGCACCACCCAGCCCCCAAGGCCCGCCCCAGCCGCCCGCGCCCGGCGGAGCCACCCGCACCGCCCCCACCACCCCGCAACCCGCTGCGGGGCCGGGCCTCCCAGGTCCGGCCCCTTCCCACTCGGAGCCCCACCTTGCGCAAGCGCACCCTCCTGCTGGCCGCCACGCTCACCACCGGCCTGCTCACCACCACCCCCGCCACCGCCGCCCCCTCCGGCCTCGCCGGTGACTTCAACGGTGACGGATACCGGGACGTCGCGGCCGGCGCCGCGTGCGCCGACGTCGGTTCCGCCTCCTGCGCCGGTGCCGTCGTCGTGCTGTACGGCTCGGCGTCCGGTGTGTCGGCCGCCCGCAGGGCCGTCATCACCCAGAACTCCGCGGGCGTGCCCGGCACCGCCGAGTCCGGCGACCTGTTCGGCTCCGCCCTGGCCGGCGGCGATCTGGACCGGGACGGCTACTCCGACCTCGTCGTGGGCGCCAGCAACGAGAGCATCGGCGACCGGGACGGCGTCGGCTTCGGCACCGTCCTGTGGGGCGGCAAGTCGGGTCTGACCGGCGGCAAGGGCCTGCCGCAGCCATCGACGCTCTCCGAGTACGGCAACTTCTCCCGGGGTATCGCGACGGGCGACTTCGACGGGGACGGCGACACCGACGTCACGCTCACCGGGCAGAGCCACACCCGCGTCTACCACGGCCCCTTCACCCGCACCGGCGGTCCGCTGAACAACCTCCGCGTCGGCGAGGTCGGCACCACGTTCGAGGTGTTCGCGGGCGACCTCACCGGCGACGGCGCGGCCGAGCGCGTGTACCCGTTCAACGTGGACGGCGACACCGGCGGCCAGATCAACTACTTCCGGTGGACCGGCACGACGTACAAGATGGCCGATCTGCCGGCCGCGGACGGCTACCCCGGTTCCATCGGCGACATCAACCGCGACGGCTACGGCGACCTCGTCCTCGGCGACTACACGGACCCGTACGCCCTCAAGCCCGGCGGTCACAAGGGTGGTCAGATCACCGTCTGGTACGGCGGCCCGAACGGCCCCGACCCGGCGCAGCGGCCGACCGTCGTCCACCAGGACACCGCGGGCGTGCCCGGCGCGGGCGAGGCCGAGGACGGTTTCGGCGGCGCGGTGAGCACCGGCGACATCAACGGCGACGGGTACGCCGACGTCGTGGTCTCCGCCCCGGGCGAGGACATCGGCTCGGCGAGGGACGCGGGCTCGGTGACCGTGCTGTTCGGCTCCGCCTCCGGCCTGAAGACCACGGGCGTGAAGTCGTACACCCAGAACACCGCCGGGGTGCCCGGTTCCGCCGAGACCTCGGACCGTTTCGGTTCCTCGGTCGGCCTGAGCGACGTGACCAAGGACGGTAAGGCGGACCTGGTCGTCGGCGTCTACGGCGAGAACTCCACCGGCGGCCTGTGGACCCTGCGCGGCTCCGCCTCCGGCCTGACCACGAGCGGCGCACAAGGCATCACCGCGAACGCCGTCTCCCTCAAGGGCGGCGTCAACCTCGGTGCGGCGGTGGCCCAGTGACGATCCGACGCCTCCCCCGTGAGGCGGGTACGCCCCGGCGCATCCGCCTCACCACCGCCGTCCTCGCCGCGGCCCTGTCCCCGCTCACCCTCACCCTGTCCGTCCCCGCCGCGCACGCCGCGACGGCCGCCGCCCCCTACGACTTCAACGGCGACGGTCGCACCGACCTCGCCGTCGGCGCGCCGGGCGCCACGGTGTCGGGGCAGGCGAGGGCGGGTGCCGTGACCGTCGTCTACGGCGGCACGAGCGGTCCGAAGAGCTCCACGCGCACGCTCCTGACGCAGAACACCGCCGGCGTGCCGGGCGCCGCCGAGGCCGACGACGCCTTCGGCTCCGCGCTCGCCTCCGCCGACCTGAACACCGACGGCTACGCCGACCTGCTGATCGGCACGCCCGGCGAGGACGGCAGCGACACCAACGACGGCACGGTCACCCTCGTCTGGGGCTCGGCGTCCGGTCTGTCCGGGGCCCGTTCGCTGTTCAGCTTCTTCAGCACCGACTACGACCGGTACGGCCGGGCGCTGGCCGCCGGCGACTTCGACGGTGACGGGGACGTCGACGTCGCGGTCGGCTCCACCGGCCCGATCACCCTCTCCCTCGTGAACGGCCCGATCACCAGGACCAGTGGGTCCAACGGCGGTTCGGGCTCTGGCAACGACTGGTGGTCGTCCTCGAACGGCGTCACCCATCTCTCCTCCGGCGATGTCACCGGCGACGGCCGCCCCCGTGTGGTCCTGCACGGCCGCGCCGCGCACAACCGCGCCGCGACCACCTCCCTCGCCGACGTGCGGATCGCCAACTACGTCGACTGGCTGCAGAAGCTGCCCGCCGGGTTCGTCTCCGCCGTGGGCGACATCGACGGTGACGGCCACGACGACATCGTCGTAGGAAACGACCGGGAGGCCTCCGCCGACCCGGCGGGCGCGCTCGGCGGCAAGGTCACCGTCGTCTACGGCGGCCCCGAGGGCCCGGACCCGGACCGGGCCCCGCTCGTCCTCACCCAGGACACCGCCGGTGTGCCCGGCGCCTCCGAGAAGGGCGACCGCTTCGGCAGCGGCGTCTCGCTCGGCGACGCCAACGGCGACGGGTACGCCGACCTGGCGATCGGCACCGCGGGCGAGAACGGCTCCGCCGGGGCGGTCACCGTGCTGTACGGCTCGGCGTCCGGCCTGAAGACCAGGGGCGCGACGTCGTACACCCAGAACACCGCCGGTGTGCCCGGCACCTCCGAGAAGGGCGACCGGTTCGGCGAGCGCGTCACCCTCACCGACCACACCGGCGACCGCCGCGCCGACTTGTCCGTCTCCGCGCCCGGCGAGAACGCCGGCGACGGCGCGGTCTGGTCCCTGCGCTCCACGGCGACCGGCCCGACGGCCACCGGCTCGACGAGCTTCGGGCCGGGCACGACGAACGTTTCGACAGCCGGCGCGCCCGGCTACGGCACCGCACTCAACTCCTGATCACCGACAACGGGGAATCGAAGATGCGCACACGCACCCTCCTCCTGGCCACGGCCCTCACCACCGGCCTGCTGACCGCCCTGCCCGCCACGCAGGCCGCCGCCGCGCCCTCCGGCCTGCCCGGCGACTTCAACGGCGACGGCCACCGCGACCTCGCGATCGCCGCGCCGCTCGGCAAGATCGCCGGCAGGACCGCAGCGGGCTACGTCGCCGTCGTCTACGGCACCGCGAACGGCCTCGACAGCTCCAAGCGCCAGATCATCAGCCAGGCCACCGACGGCATCCCGGGCGTCCCGGAGTCGCAGGACTACTTCGGCGACCGCCTGACCACCGGCGACCTGGACGACGACGGCTACACCGACCTGATCGTGGGCGTGCACGCCGAGCGGATCGGCTCCACCGACGACTCGGGCGTCCTCACCGTCGTCTGGGGCGGCGCGAGCGGCCTGAAGACCGCGACGGACCTGTCCGCCCCCCTCCCCGAGAACCGCAACGAGCTGGGCTGGTCCGTCGCCACCGGCGACTTCGACGGCGACGGCGACACCGACCTGGCCGCCGCCAACATCGCCTACCCCGAACTCAACGTCTTCGAGGGCCCGATCACCCGCACCGGCAAGGCCGCCGAGCTCACCGGCGTCGACACCTCCGCCCAGACCGGCATCAACACCGACCGGGTCGTCGCGGGCGACGTCACCGGCGACGGCCGGTCGGACCTGCTGGTCATGGGCCAGGAGGCGGCCGGCGACGGCTACCGCACCCGCAGCGTGCTGTACAAGGGCTCCGCCACCGGCCTGACGCCGGGCGGCAAGGCCGCCGGGGGGTACGACGCCGTCATCGCGGACGTGAACAAGGACGGCTACGGCGACATCGTGACCGGCAACTTCATGGAGAAGTCCGCGGAAGAGCCGAACGGCGGCCCCGGGGGCGCGGTCACGGTGACCTACGGCGCGGCCGGCGGCCTGAGCACCCGCACCCCCGTGCGCATCACCCAGGACACCGCCGGCGTGCCCGGTGCCGCCGAGCGGAACGACCGCTTCGGCTGGAGCCTGTCGGCCGGCGACACCAACGGCGACGGCTACACCGACATCGCGGTCGGAACCCCGTACGAGGCACTCGGCTCGCTGAAGCAGGCCGGCACGGTCACGGTCCTGCGCGGCTCGGCGTCCGGTCTGACCGGCAGCGGCGCCAAGTCCTTCTCGCAGAACACCGCGGGCGTCCCGGGCACCGCCGAGGCGTACGACTCCTTCGGCTACGCCGTGCGGCTCACCGACGCGAGCGGTGACGGCCGCGCGGAGCTGGTGGCGAGCGCCTCCGGCGAGAACACCGGCGACGGTGCGGTCTGGCTGCTGAAGTCCACCTCGTCCGGCGTCACGGCCACCGGGGCCAAGTCCTTCGGCGCCGCGACGGTCGGCGGCCCGGCGGCCGACGCCGCCTTCGGAGACGTCCTGGCGGGCTGATCCCGCGGACCCCGGCCCCACCACCCACCAGGAGGAACACCTCATGCGCAGGAAGACAGCGGCCGCCCTCACCGCCGCCCTGCTGACCGCAGGTCTCACCCCGCTCGTCCTGGCGGCCCCGGCCTCCGCCGCCCCCGCCAAGTACGCCGACGACTTCAACGGCGACGGCTACCGCGACCTCGCCACCGCCGCGCCCTACACCCCCGTCGGCGGCAAGACCGACGCGGGCGCCGTCGTCGTCACCTACGGCTCCGCGAACGGCATCAGCGCCACCCGCCGCACGATCCTCACCCAGGACACCGCCGGCATCCCCGGCACCGCCGAGCAGGGCGACCGCTTCGGCACGTCCCTCACCTCCGGCGACCTCAACGCCGACGGGTACGCCGACCTCGTGATCGGCAGCGTCGGCGAGGACGTCGGATCCGACGTCGACGGCGGCTCCGTCACGGTCGTCTGGGGCGGCAAGAGTGGCCTGTCCGGGGGCAAGGGCGTCCCCGACCCGGCCGTGTCGGCCCACGACGAGTACGGCATGTCCGTCACCGTCGGCGACTTCGACGGGGACCGCCGCCCCGACCTCGCCGTCGGCGGCACCGGCAGCGACATCTGGATCCACGAGAGCTTCACCAAGACCTCCGGCCCCGCGGCCCGCCACGATCTCGCCACCGGCCTCCAGGCCGGCAACAGCGTCTACGGCGCCCAGGACCTCTCCGCCGGCGACCTCGACGGCGACGGCACCGACGACCTGGTCGTCACGGGTAGCGAGGCGTCGACGTACGACGACGGCAACATGATCTACCTCGGCTCCGCCTCCGGCTTCACGTACCAGACGTTCCTCAGGAGCGGCGGCTGGGAGCTGGCGACCGTCGGCGACCTGAACGGCGACGGCTACGACGACGTCGTCTCGGCGGCGTACGGCGGCGACGGCAAGAGCCTCGGCGGCTCCGTCAGCGCCTACCTCGGCAGCGCGAACGGCGTCCGCACCCAGCCCCAGACCACGATCGACCAGGACACCCCCGGAGTCCCCGGCGCCGACGAGGAAGGCGACTGGTTCGGCAACGCCCTCTCCATCGCCGACGTCAACGGCGACGGCTACGGCGACCTGGCCGTCGGCGCCCTCCACGAGAACATCGGCACCACGAAGATCGCCGGCATGGTCACGGTCCTGCGCGGCTCGGCCGCCGGCCTGACCGCCACCGGCGCCCAGTCGCTCACCCAGAACACGGCCGGCGTCCCCGGCACCGCCGAGTCCGCCGACCGCTTCGGCGCGTCCGTACGCCTGTCCGACCTCACCGGCGACGGCAAGGCGGACCTGTCCGTCGGCGCGGACGGCGAGAACCACCCCTCCGGCTCGGTCCACAGCCTGCGCGGCTCGGCCTCCGGCGTGACCACCACGAACGCCATCAGCTTCGGCCCGGGCTCCCTCGGCATGTCGACCACCGGCTACCTGAGGCTGGGCCAGGACATGCTGAGCTGACCCCGCCGCGACGGTCGGGGCGATACCCGTACGGCCGAACCCTGAGGGCCCACGGACGCTCAAGGGCCCTCCCCCTTAAGGGATGTCACAGCTCGGCCGCAAAGCCGGGCCCGGAAGCCCGGGCCCGGCACGCCACCGCCGGGGACCAGGTACGTTCGAAGACGTGGCTGGATTCAGGATCGGACGCGGCCGGAACAACGGCGCTCCTCAGACGCGACCGCACAACCCTCCGAACGGGCAGCAGACGCCGCAGGGGCCGTCGTACGGCTACCCGCAGGCGCCGCAGCCGTACCCGCAGGCGCCGCAGCCCTACGGCAACGGCGGCGGCCCCGCCTGGCCGCAGCCGAACGCCGGGCACGGCGGGGGCTACGGCGGCCAGGGCGAGCCGGAGTACTTCGGCGACGGCGCGTACCCGCCCGGCCCGCAGGGCCCGCCCGACCCGTACGCTGCGAACAACCCGGGCCACACCCAGGCCTTCTCGGTCGGCGAGGACCCCTACACCCAGGGCGACACCTACCGGGCCGGCTCGGCCGCCCCGCCGCCCGGCCCCATCGGCCCGCGCCTGCACTGGAAGGCCCTGCTCCGGGGGATCGTCCTCGCCCCCAACCAGACGTTCCTCCAGATGCGGGACTACTCGATGTGGGGCCCGGCCCTGATCGTCACGTTCCTCTACGGCCTGCTCGCCGTCTTCGGCTTCGACGGCGCCCGCGCCGACGCCATAAACGCCACACTGTCGAACGCGGTGCCGATCGTCCTGACGACGGCCGTCGCGATGGTGCTGAGCGCCTTCGTCCTGGGCGTGGTCACCCACACCCTGGCCCGCCAGCTCGGTGGCGACGGCGCCTGGCAGCCCACGGTGGGCCTGTCGATGCTGATCATGTCCCTCTCGGACGCGCCCCGCCTGGTCTTCGCCATGTTCGCGGGCGGCGACGCGATGTTCGTCCAGCTGCTGGGCTGGGCCACCTGGGTCGCCGGGGGTGTGCTGCTGACCCTCATGGTCGGCCGCTCCCACGACCTGCCCTGGCCGAAGGCGCTCGGCGCGTCGGCGATCCAGCTGATCGCCCTGCTGTCGATCGTGAAGCTGGGCACGGTCTGAGGTCCCGCACGCACGAGAGAGGGGCTCCCCACCGGGGAGCCCCTCTTCTGCTCACGCCGGTCAGGCGTCGAGCACCTGGCCGGCCCGCCGCACCACGGGCCCGTCCACACTCCACGGGAAGTTGATCCAGTCGTCGGTCCGCTTCCACACGTACTCGCACTGCACCAGCGACTGCGACTTCTCGTAGACGACGGCGCTGCGCACCTCGGCGACGGTGTCGAGGCAGAAGTCGCGCACCAGCTTGAGCGTCTTGCCGGTGTCGGCGACGTCGTCGGTGATCAGCACCTTCTTCTGCGAGAAGTCGATCACGTTCGGCACGGGCGCGAGCATGACCGGCATCTCGAGCGTCGTCCCCACCCCGGTGTAGAACTCGACGTTCACCAGGTGGATGTTCTTGCAGTCGAGGGCGTAGGCGAGCCCGCCGGCCACGAAGACGCCGCCGCGGGCGATGCTGAGGACCACGTCGGGCTCGTACCCGTCGTCGGCGACGGCCTGCGCGAGCTCGCGCACGGCGACGCCGAACCTCTCGTAGGTCAGGTTCTCCCGTATGTCACTCATGTTCGTGCCGCTCACACCCGGGTCCGATGGAAGTTGAGGAAGGACCGCGAGGCGGTCGGCCCGCGCTGCCCCTGGTACCGGGACCCGTACCGCTCGCTCCCGTACGGGAAGTCGGCGGGCGAGCTCAGCTTGAACATGCACAGCTGCCCGATCTTCATCCCCGGCCACAGCTTGATCGGCAGCGTGGCGAGGTTGGACAGTTCCAGGGTCACGTGTCCGCTGAACCCGGGATCGATGAAACCGGCGGTCGAGTGCGTGACCAGCCCCAGCCGCCCCAGCGAACTCTTCCCCTCCAGCCGGGAGGCGAGATCGTCGGGCAGCGTGATGACCTCGTAGGTGCTCGCCAGGACGAACTCGCCGGGGTGCAGGATGAACGGCTCGTCCCCCTCCGGCTCCACCAGCCGGGTCAGGTCGGACTGCTCGACGGCCGGGTCGATGTGGGGGTACCGGTGATTCTCGAACACCCGGAAGTAGCGGTCGAGGCGCACGTCGATGCTCGACGGCTGCACCATCGATTCGTCATACGGATCGATGCGTACGCGTCCGGCGTCGATCTCGGCCCGGATGTCCTTGTCTGAGAGAAGCACGCCCCGAGGATACGCAAGGCGCGCGGAGCGACCACAACCGGATGTCTCCGCGCGCCTTATGCCTGTTGCCTCTCGCTTTGTCCGTTGCCGCTACCGCTTCTGATAGCTGACGGGCACCACGCTCCGGAGCCGCGCACATCGCGGACACCGAAGCAGCCGCCCGGGGCCGAGCCGCTCGGCCTGCTGCATCGGGAACGAAGCGGTGCTGAACACGTGCCCATCGGCACAACGGACGACGGTGCGCTCCATCAAGTCCAAGAGTCCCTTCCCCAAGAGCCGCGTCCGGCTGCTGCTTGCCTGACGACAAAAGCCACAGTACGGGATCAAAGGAACGCCCCTCCAGGCGGCACTCCGGCCCCGCCCGGACCCTCTCAGGCCCTCCACCGTACGCCCCAACTCCGTTCCCCCGCAGCGGCATCCCACCCCTGAAAAACCCTCAGGCCCGCGGCGCGAACACCGGGGGCCTGGCATGAGGTAAAGTGGCGAACGTCCGGACACCGACTCCGTCGGCGTCTTACGCGGGTGTAGTTTAATGGTAGAACATCAGCTTCCCAAGCTGAGAGCGCGAGTTCGATTCTCGTCACCCGCTCCATGCGAAACCCCCAGGTCAGAGACCCGGGGGTTCTTTGTTGTCTAGACCGGTGAGCCGGTCGCGCACCATAACCGCACCATTAGCTCTCGGCAGCCTCCTCGCTGTGGTGCGCGGGGTCGTCCGTGTGGCACTTCGCACGCTCGGCGCGCACCAGGTCGTCGAGCCCGGCGGCCACCTCCCGCTGCCGCTCCTCGTCGGAGTGCTGGTAGATCAGCGCGGCCTTCTCGGAGGACTGCCCGGCACGGACCATCGTGTCCTTGAGGGTGGCGCCGGAGCGGGTCGACAGGGTGTGTCCGGTGTGGCGGAGGTCGTAGAAACGGAAGCCGTCCGGAAGACCGATGACCGCGCGAGCCCGGCGCCACTTCCGACCAAAGGAGGTACGCCGGAACGGCGCGCCCTTCTCCCCTACGAAGACCAGACCATCCGGCCCCTTCTCGGCGTACCAAGCAAGGTGTCGCTTCACCTCCTTGTGGAGGAAGGCCGGGAGGACGACCGTACGTACGCCCGCGTCGGACTTGGTCTCGCCGGGGGCGCGTCTGCCGTTCGTCCGCTCGGGCTCAGCCACGCGGACGCGGATGACGAGGTTGTCCAGGTCGACGTCTCGGCGACGAAGGCCGGCCAGTTCCTCCGGCCGCATCGGACCGTACGCGCCCAGGTAGACCATGAGGCGCCAGCGGATGCCGATCGCATCGGCGAGAGCGTCGACCTGGGCGACGGTGGCGATACGACGTTCGGCAGCTGACTCCTTGCCCGCGCCCTTGATCCGGCACGGATTGCGGCTGATCAGGTCGTCGTCAACGGCCGTCTCCAGGATGGCTTTGAGGAGGCGGTACGCCTTGGCGACGGCTGTCTTGGCTCCGGTGGTGCGGAGTCGTTCGGCTCGCCACTCGCGGACGCGGGGAGCCGTGATCTCGTCCAGGTCGAGCGTGCCGAAGGTCGGGAGGAGATACAGGCGCAGGAGATGCTTGTACAGGTCGTCGGTACGGACGGACAGCTCCCGCTCTTCGACCCACTTCTCGGCGTACACACGGAAGTTGACGGCTCCGGCGTCAGGAGCGCGCCAGTCTCCGCGGCTGAGGTCTGCCTCTACCTGAGACAGCCAGATCTCGGCGTCCTTCTTGGTGTCGAAGGTTTCATCCGCACGAATGCGCTCCCCGTTGGGCCCGAGGTACGACGCGGTCCAGCGTCCGGACCTGTACTGCCGCACCGCACCGAAGCGGCGACGCCTCCCCCTCTTGTTCGCCATCAGGCAGCCCTCCGAAGTACGGCGCGGCGAGGCTTGATCGGCTCGACGGTCCTGGACCGAACGAACTCCTCGATGGCGCTCTCCGGGATACGCACATGCCTGCCGACCTTCACGTACCGGATGCGCCGTTCCTCGATGAGTCGCCGAGGGAAGCGGGGAGTCGTGCCGAGCAGCTTGGCGACCTGGTCGACGGACAGGTAGCGGTCGTTCATGTGGTGGGCTCTCCTTCCGTTCCGGGGGCGGGTTCGAGGGATGCGGCAAGCCAGGCTTCACCGGTGCTGAGGCCGGTTCCTGCGAAGACCCAGTGGGCGAGGACGAGCGTGGTTTCGCCGTTCTGGTGAGCGGCCGCGGCGGCTTGTGCGCGGCGCCATTCGGCGCGGGCGTTGCGGAGGGCGCCGAGAGTGGTGGAGTAGCGGCGGGACTTGGTGGAGAAGTGGCCGCGGAAGCCGAGCATGTGGGCCCAGGCGCGCAGGCGCAGGTGTTCGAGGTCTTTGCGTGCGCCGAGGGTCCAGGCCGTCCGGATCATGCGGCGGGCGTGGTCGGTGATCCGGGCCTGTGCCAGTTCGGCGAGGAAGCGGAGCGGGCGGTCCAGGGTGCCGGTCGCTGTCTCGGCGCCTTTGGTGGCGTACTTGGCGATGTACGCGGCGACGGCCCGTTCGGTCAGCTCTTGGCCGCCGTCGAAGTCGGCGGAGCGGATGGTGCGTACGTCGAGTTGGCGGCCGAAGGTGAAGGTGTGGGCGCGGCCGTCGATGTGCGGTCCGTTGACGCGGGTGGCGGTGGCGGCGGCATGGATGGCGTCGGTCAGCAGCTCGGCGGAGGCCCAGGCGGGAGGGGCCGTGTCGCCGCCCTCCGGGCCGTCGAGGCGGATGACCGCGTGGAAGTGGACGGCGCCCCGCTTCTGGTACTCGGCGACCTTGGCGAAGGACACGCGTGCGTGATGCCTAAACGCGCGTTGGGTGAGTCCGGCGCGCTTGGCGATCTCGCGGCGCAGGTAGATCGAGAAGCGCCGCCAGAGGGCTCCGGCGTGGGCGTTCCAGAGCACGGCCGCTTCGTAGTCGTATGCGTCCGGGTCGAGGGGAGTACCGAGGTCCGGGTCTGTGTCGTCGTGCTGGGCACCGCAGCGGCAGGGCCGCCCGTTGGAGGGGCGGTTGTGGACCGGGCCGAAGCTCGGTGCGGTGAGGGTGGCGAAGACGCGCGGGTGCGTGCCGACCTGTTCGGCGGTGCCCTTGCCGCCGCGGAGTCCGGCGGTGATCAGGTGGAAGGTGTCTCGGCGGTAGACCTCCGCGCAGGCCGCGCAGCGGGTGGCACGGCGGTTGTTGCAGCGGACGAGGAGACTTCCGGCGGGCAGGGAGGACGAGTCGAGGTGGTGGAGGACGCGCCCGATCTCTCCGGTCGTCGAGTCGACCGCGTACTCGGTGCGGTGGCCGTCGAGGCGCACGGGGTTCGTGCAGCCGCCCAGGCCGGAGAGTTGACGGGCCAGCTCGGGCATGGTGCCGAGGGAGGCCAGCATGGAGAGTTCCGCCAGCGGGGGCGGAGTCTGCCGGGTGATGATGGGTCTTCCTTTCGGCTGTTTCGGCGGTTGGGAGGGACGGCCCCGGGGCGGCGGGATGCTTGGCGGCGTTTGCCGCCCCGGCGGCCGGTCAGCGCCTGTTGGCGCCGGTGATGAGGGAGCGCAGGACCACGGCGGCGATGGCCACGGACACGGCCGAGAGGGCGACCGCCGCTAGGAGCGCGGTGAGGACGACGCCGATGACGACCACGGCGGCGACCGCACCGGCGCCGACCCCGACGAACGGGGCGACCGAGCGGCCGGCGGAGGGAGCCGGGGCGTGATCCTGCGGGATGTGGGTGGTGATGCTCGGGACGTGCGGGGTGTCGGGCAGCTTGGGGCGGAACATCGCGGGACTCCTTGTCGGTCGGGGTGTCATTCGTGGGTGCCGTTGACGACATCGACCCCGGTGCGGGTGCCGGACTCGATGGCCGGGGCGAGGACGGTGTGCGAGAGCCAGAAGCCGAACAGCGCGATCACGACGGCGACCCAGAGGCGGATGCCGAGGAACTTGATCGCGGCCCAGGCGATGACGCCCAGGACGAAGACGAGCGGCAGCGAGACGGTCACGGGAGCTCCTCAGCGGACGCGGCAGCGGTGGGTGCGCGCGGCCAGCTCGGCGGCGGCGCGGCTGTCGTAGTCGGTGGAGAAGCCGCAGCGCGGAGCCGTGCAGGCGGCGGTGTGCTTTTCGCGGCCCCGGCCGTCGTTGTAGGTGCCGATCTGGACGGGGCCGATGCGGACGACGCGGCGGAACCGGCGGTTGGCGGACATCAGGGCATCTCCTTGTCGGTCTCGCCGGTGAAGTCGGTGACGTGGTCGGCCAGCCAGCGCAAGATCTCGTCGCCCTCGTAGCTGTCGGCGGCGAGGATCACCGGTTCGGCGATCAGCACGGCTTCGGTGAGGCGGTTCTGTCGGGTCAGCTCGGCGGCACGCTTGAGCGCGCGGAGCGTGGACGGGCGCAAGGGGGACAGTCCTCCGGGTCAGGTGAGTTGGGTGGCGATGGCTTCGGCGAGCGGCATGGGCACACCGAGCCGGGCGCGAAGGGTCGAGGTATCGATGTCGGTCCCGGTCCGTGCGCGGTGTTCGTCGGCGACCTTGCGGGCGAGAGTGACGAGCGCGGGCGGTACCGGGGACGGAGGCGGCGAAGCCGACTCCGCTGTGGTGGCTGGCAGTTCGGGCGTAGCCGTGGGCGGCTCGATGTCTGCGGCGGTCGGTTCCAGCGCCTGTGCCGTCGAAGTTGGTTCCGGTGCCGCCGCCGGGTCCGCGTTGGGATGCGCTGCTCCGTGGGCGAGCAGCGTGCCGCCGAGGAAGGCGACCGCGGGCCAGCCGGCGACGAGGATGCGGAGCCAGGCCGGTACGTCCTCCAGGTCGAGCAGACCGGCGGTGGCGACGTTGGCGCCGAGGGACGCTGTCAGCGCGACGAGGAACCAGCACCACCCGGCCGTCTTCGACTCACCGGAGCGCAGGCGCCGCCAGGCCGCGACCAACAGCAGGTCGACGGAGACCGGATAGGCCCAGGCCTTCCAGCCGTCCTGTCCGGCGGCGAGCGCCAGGTCATGCAGGTGAGCGAAGGACAGCGCGGCGGCGATGACCGCTTGAACGAGCACGGCGTCCACACGGACGGGCAGGGCACGCACGGCCACTCCTTCCAGTTCCGGGCATGGGTGGGGTAGGGACTTGGCGCGGGACAGCCGCGCCAACCGTGAGAGCGAGTCGGTTACTCGGTGATCGGCCGAGGAGTGGCCAGGAAGCCGGACTCCTTCACCGGCACCGGAGGGGCGCAGGGCCGGAACGGCGCGAGCGCCGGAACGTCCGGGGCCAGGTGTGCCGTCTCGCGGCAGGTGGCCGCAGCGTCGGCGAGGGACAGGTGAGGGGTGCGGATGCGGGACCAGCCGCCGGACGTGTCGCCGACGACGGCGAGGCCGGGCAACTCGGCCGCGATGGCGCAAGAGGCCAGAACAGCCTCAGGGGCGATGTCACCGAGCGCCATCTTCGCGGACGCTTCGTCGTTCACCCGATGGCAGACCCGCCCAGTGAGCTGCGCCCGGAGCATGGTCGCTCCCTTGCCCAATTCGGCCCCGAAGCGCTGCCCGCACACCTCCAGATAGATGCCGGCCGCGCGGCCAAGCTGGGCGAGCCGGATGAGCTGAGTGACCATCTCGTCCCGCCGCTCCTCCTCCTTCCTCGTGGCGACAAGGAAGAGTTCCGCCACTTCGTCGACGAACAACACGATGGGAGCCGGGCGCTCGTCCTCCGGCAGGCCCCAGACGTCCGAGGTGATCAGCTCATCCGGAGTGCCGGGCGCGAGGCCCTGCCGCGCTTTGATCAGGTCGTATCGGTCCTCCATTTCCTTGACGAGCACGGGCAGCAACTCGGCAGCCTGCTCCGGATCGGTCGCCAGCGCGGAGAGCCGGGGAGCGAACGGCGTCAGCTCCACCCCGCGCTTGCAGTCGATCCCGACCAAGACCACCGGCTGAGCGGCCAGCCCGGCCAGCAGGTTCCGCAGGAACATAGACTTGCCGGACAGCGTGGCCCCGAGCACGAGTTCGTGAGGCACGGCCCGGTAGTCCCGCACGAAGGCGGTCGCGTCCTCCCGCAGAGCCACCGGCACCCGAAGCGGACCAGCGTCGGTCCGACGCGGCATCCGCACCTTCCGCAGGACGTCGAAGCCGACGAGCCGCAGTTCCACGACACCGGGCCTGACGTCCCGCACGTACACGGCGTGAACACCCCAGGCATGCCGGAGCCGTTCGGCCGAGGCCGCCACGTCCGCCGGTTCCTGGCCAGGAGCCAGCCGCAGCCGAAGCCGCAGACCGGTCGAGGTGGGCCGGATCATGCCCCGGCGAGGAGGCACCGGCCGGACCTCACGGCGAGTCGTGGCCTTCACGGCGAGGGCCCGCCACCGGGGCGGTTCGACCGTCAGGCCGCACGCGTCCATGGTGGAGGTGTACGAGGCCAGCAGCCGGGCCATCGAGACGGGCAGCCCGACCACGGACCAGTACGCCGCCGGATGGGCATGCCGGGCGTAGGCCGCGCCGCCTATCGCAGCGAGCGACCCGCCCAGCTCGGCCCACGTCACCAGGTCGGTCACGACGATCAGCCCGCCTGCTCCATCGGGAAGGCGCCAGGAGCAACGGCGGTCGCGCGGTAGGCGATGCCGTGCCGCTGCTGCCCGTTGAAGACGCTTTCCCACGGCCGGGCGATGAGCCCCGGCAGCGAGACCGGGGCGCCGACGGTCAGGCCGTCCGTCACACCGCTCTCGGGGACGGTGACCTGGATCAGCGACGACTCACCCTCGTCGATGTAGACGACGCCGACCGTCATCAGCGCCTCACCGCTCACGGCGTCCTTGGCGATCTCACCGGTCTGCCGGTCACGCACCTTCGGCGCCGGCGCTTCGGTGAGCAGGACCGTGGCGGCCGAGGCGTCAATACGAATCACACGCACAGATTTCTCCTCCTGAGTCGATCAACCCGCCAACCTGACAGGTTGACTTAGCAAGTTCGAAGCTACGGATGCCAGGTTGACTTGTCAAGCGACTTCGCGGTGGCCGGCGAGCGGCCCTGGAGCCCCGAGCGCACTATGGAGTCAGCAGTAAGGGAGGGCGCGACATGAGCAAGAAGCACCGCGCTCCGGAACCGCAGTCGTGGGGCCCTCGCACTCCACAGTGGGCGGCACCGCCGCCAGGCACATGGCCGGGGCCGCCTCAGGGATCACCCCCAAGTCAGCCCCCGCGCCAGGACAGCACGGCACCGCCGCCGAGGAAGCGGCGCCGGGTCTTCCTGTGGGTCTTTCTCGCCGTGCAGATCTTGTTCTTGATCTGGGTCATTTTGGGCGCCTCGACGGCCAGCGGTACGCCCGAAGGTTGCCGCGGTCTGACGGGAGAGGACCTGAAGCTCTGCGAGGACGCGAGCGACGTCGGAACCACGATCGGGGTGGGCCTGATCGTCGCGTTCTGGGTAGCCGCCGACTTCATCCTGGCGCTTACGTACGTGATCTACCGACTTGCCAGCCGACAACCTCGGACCTGAGTCTCAGTTACCGGTTCAACCCGTCAGCTGAGCCGATAGGTATCTTCGAGTTCCTGTCGGTCAGCAGGAAGGAGCACGTCAGAGACTTGCAACGCCTGTCCTGACGCGTCGCACGCGATGACCAAGACGCTCAGCACAGGCACGCCGTCCGGCAGGCCCAAGAGCCCGGCTTCGCCTGCCTCCGGGAGTCGAGCTGAGACCCGTTCCGTGACATGGTCGAAGCGGACCTTCTTCCTCGCTTCCAGGTGCTCACGCACACTGCGGGCCAGGACATCAGCGCTCGCCAGCTCGGTATCCTCCACCAGGCTGGCGGGGAAGTACGACGAGACCAACTCAACTGCTTCGCCTTCCTCCTCAACGAGGAAGCGGCGCATGAGCACCTTGGCCTTCTTCGGCAAGCCGAGCGCTGAGGCGACCCGCGCAGGGACAACGACTTCAGCGACTTCCACGAGGCGTCCCGAGGTCTGCGACTCGTCGCGCTCCAGGGCCTCTCGCCCCCGCCTGTCCTTCTGCTCGACCACCTCGGGCCGGTCCCGGACGATCGTGCCGTACCCCTGCCGGGACTCCAGCCAGCCATCTCGCTTCAGCAGTTCCAGCGCCCGCACGACGGTGGGGCGGGACATCCCGAAGGCCTGCACCAACTGGTTCTCGCTGGGCACCCGAGTGCCAGGCGCGTACGTGCCGTCCTCGATGCGACGTTGGATCGTCTGTGCGAGGCGCACGTACTTCGGTGGCTCCACTTCATACGCCATGAACGCCGCCTGTCGGGATTAGCCAAGTCAACTGGTCAACCAGACTAGCGAATCTTCGATTGTCGGAGTAGAAGCGGAGCGAACTCTTACTTTCCGGGCCAGGCATCGGCCATCACGAAGGAGACGACGGTTCCGCCGAAGGGACTCGGTGCGGCGTGCCACGACTCGGCCAGCGAATCGACCAAGAGCAGTCCACGCCCGTGGGAGTCGTCGGCGTCGGGGTGCCTGAGTTGTACGTTCGCCGGAAAGCCAGGGTTGTGTACGTCGACCCGAAGCGAATCTCCCTCACGGAACCATTCGACCCGGACAAGCCAGGGGTCGTCTGACCGGCCGTAAGCGATGGCGTTGGTCACCAGCTCCGAGATCATCAGCACACAGTCGTCGACGGAGCAAGCCGGGTTGTACGGGGCGATGAACTTGCGAAACCAGCGCCGAGCCCGCGGTACGGACTCAGCGACAGGGTGCAAGGTCATCGCACCGAGACGCGGTGATTCCTCAGAGGGGTAGCGGTCGATCGTGTAGGCCATGGGTGCTCACTTCCTGCCGCTACCGTCGCAGTCGAGGCAGCGCCGCTTCGATGTGGCGCGGGTGCGATCGGCGGCAGTGGCAAGCGCCAGGGTCGTACGCGAGCCGACACGCTTCCAGCCGCGCCCCCGGCAACCCGGGCAAGGTAACTGCGTGCCCTGATCCGGCCGCTGACTCGTCACACCGCACCTCCTCCCATTGAAGTGGCCTTAGCCACTTCCCGGATAGTGGCATTAGCCACTTGCGGGAGGCAAGCGATTCGCCGCAACTGGCCCCCTCACGTGAGGGGGTAGCCCTGCTCGAACGCCCAGCGATGCGGCGGGTAGGTGGCCTCAGCGAACTCCAACGGCCGGTCTTGGAGGTCGAAGACGACGTGGTGGACGATCAGGACAGCGGCCCCGACCGCAAGTTGCAGGTCCTCGGACTCTTCCTCCGTCGCCTCACGCGCGCACATGCGATCTTCCGCGTAACTGCCCTGCCGTCCGGTCATGGTCTCGACGTACAGCAGCGTTCCCTCTTGGATCCGCTCCGGCTCCAGAAGCTTCGGCGCACGCTGGCCGACATCCGGAGCGAACCACGAGGTGGACAGCGTGATCGGCCCGTCCTGGTTGTTGGTCACCCGTCGCCGGTGTACCGCCCGGCGGTCCTTGACCAGGCCCAGCGCCTCAGCCACGTGATCCGGCGCCTCCAGCCAACCGGCAGAGGTGATCACGGCGTACTCACCCGGCGTGTAGATCTTCCCGGTCTGCCGAGCGCGGCCGTACAACTCACGCGCCCGCCGGTTGACCTCCAGACTCCGCACGTACGTGCCCGAGCCTTGACGCTTCTCGACGAGCCCTTGATGACTCAGAGCCTCCAACGACCGTGCAGCCGTGGGCCGGGACACCTTCCAGTCCGCCGCCAACTGCCGTTCGGACGGCACCTCGTCCCCCGGTCGCAGGTCACCCCGAAGAATCTGATCACGGATGTAGTGCGCGATCTGGAGATACTTCGGCTGAGCCTCCTCGATCTGCGGCATCGCTCCTCCTCACCCAAGGCGAGCCCCAGGCGAGTAGGCGGGCACCCCGCTACCGAGCTGAGGCCTGCTTCTCGATACAAGTGGCTATGGCCTCTAGCCACTATAGGGTGAGTGGTCAACCCCCAACCCCGTAGGCTGAAGCCCATGACGCGGTTGATCGTCGCAGCAGGAGGAGGGGGCGACGCTGTCGCCGCCGCAATGATTCACGCCGCCCTCTACGGCGACGAGGACCAGACGGTGATCCTCACGTACGCATGGGACCGCCTCCTGATCGACCCGGTTCCGGGCCCCCGAGGACCAGACAACTTCACCGGCCTCCACCCCCTCACTCCAGCAGTCTGGGCGGTGCCGGCCGAGGCCCGCCCGATCGCTCCGGCGGGTTCGACACTCCCCCGACTCGCAGCAGAACTCCGGCACACGTTCGCGCTGATCGATGCGCGCCACGGGGTCGAGGGCGTCACCCGCCAACTCGAGGAGCTGGTGGACCACTTGTCACCAGAGTCGATCGACCTCCTGGACGTGGGCGGCGACATCCTCGCCCGTGGCGATGAGCCGACGCTGAAGAGCCCCCTTGCCGACGCCGTCACGCTCGCCTCGTGCTGCCAGGTGAATGCACCCGTCCGCCTCTTGGTGACGGGCCCCGGTCTCGACGGCGAACTCTCTCTCGACGAACTGAGCACCATGCTCGGCCCGCTCATCCACACCCTCACGGCGAAGGACGTCGAGCCGATCAGCTCCGTCCTGGAATGGCACCCCTCCGAGGCAACCGGGATGCTCGCGGCGACAGCCCGAGGCGTACGCGGCACCTGCGAAATGCGAGACGCCGGCCTTCCGGTCCCCCTCACCGACGATGGCCCGGCGGTCCATGAAGTCGACCTGGACGAGGCACTCACCCGCAACCAGTTGGCCCGCGCCATCCTGACAACCGCCACCCTGGACGAGGTCGAAGCACACAGCCGCGAAATCTGCGGCTACTCGGAAATCAACTACGAGCGCAACAAGGCCGCGTGGCTCAAGGACCAGCCACCGGTCCAGCTCGACCCTGAGGCCGTACTGTCTCAGCTCGACCAGTTTGAAGCCGAGGCCTACAGCCGCGGAGTCACCCACACGACGTTCCGCCGCATCACCGAGGCCTTGAACTTCAACGGCTCCTTGCGCGAGGACCTGCGCCAACTGCTCATCAACAGCCGTCCGAAGCAGTACGACGCTCCCTTGTGGCGCATCACAGCCACTACTGAGTAACAACCTTCTTCACGGGTTCAAGTGCGGCTCGCTCCGCTCCCCGCGCGCGGCCCGGCCCTCGGCCGGGCCTGCGCTCCAGTCTCCGCCCCGCTCCAACCCGGCCGACGCCCGTGCCGCGCACACAGCAATCAGCCGCCTAATGCCAGAGAAGGGGTACGTCGTGGCTGAGGCGGTCGGCTCCACGGCTTTAGCCACCTCCCCGGTCCGGGTCCCGCGTCGAGCAAGACCAGGGGGCCACTCGTGCACATTGCGGGCAGGTCCAAAGCCTGCCCGAGTTGCCAACCAGCGTACGGCCCCCTGGCCATGCTCGACCCCAGGCCGGGCAGGCCACCGGCCAAACCCGTTCCGCCGCCCTACGACGCTCCGAGAGCGTCACATTCAAGCCATTGGCGAGAAACCTCTTTTCTGGTCGGAAGGCCTCACAAGTGGGTATGATCCAGATTTCATAAATGTGATGCGCTGCAAGGGGGCGGGCGAGGACCATGAGTGGCATGAAGCAAGCAAGCATGCACGTAGCGTCTTTGACGCTTGATGAAACCAACCCTCGGCACGCGCATCGGACCTCGAGCCTCGAGGAGTCCATTGCCGCTCTCCTGGAAAAGGGCCCCGAGAAGCTTCTGAAGCTGGCACGGGACATCTCGCAACATGGGGTCAACCCCACGGAGCTGACGATCGTGTTGGTCGACGGCGACCATAATGTGGTACTCGAAGGAAACAGGAGAGTGGCGGCCCTGAAGCTGCTCCACGATCCGAAACTTGCTCCTACGGAAAAGCTCCGGAAGCAGTTTGCTGCCATTGCAAGGAGCGGGGAGGTGCCGCGTCGGCTGACGTGCGTCGTAGCAGAGAGTCGGATGCAGGCCGAACACTGGATCAAGCTTAAGCACACCGGAGAGAACGGCGGGGTTGGGGTCGTCAAGTGGAGCCCCGGTGAAGCCAGCCGGTTCAGCGGCCGGTCAACACCGACGGAAAAGGCCCGGCTGTTCATCGATGCAACTAATGCATGGTTTCCCGACGATCTCGACCTGCGCACCAACGCTCAGACCGTTCGCGACGGGCGGATCACCAACCTCGGCAGGATGATCGCCGACCCATCTGTCCGGAACCGGCTCGGAATTTCATTCGACGGGGACGTCGTACTCAGCAGCTTTGCGACCTCGAAACTTCGGCCCATCCTTGGTCGCCTCTTCCGCGACCTGGCTGGTCCGGTCTCGGTAGACCAGATCAAGACCAAGAGACAGAGGGAAGACTACCTACAAAAGGTAGAGGATGAACTGCCGAAGCTGGCCGACCGGCTTGAGGAGCCCGAAAGATACTCCAAGTCTGCCAGCAACGAGGGGGCCGACGACACAGGCAGCCCCACTGATAACAGCGACACAGACAGCAAGCCGACGCGGAGAAAGCGGGCTGACTTCGAGAAGAGGCTCTTCCAGGGCGTAAAGCTTCGGCACGCGAGCCTGCGGACTACCGAAGTGTTGGAGGAGGCCCAGCGGATCAAGATCGACGAGATGCCTAACGTCGCGGCCATCATGGTCCGGGCTGTAGTGGACATCGTGGTCACGGAGGTCGCTGAGCAACTGGGGTGGCGGCGCAACCAAGACAAGCTCAAGGGTAGAATCGGCGCCGTTCTGCATCAGGTGGATCCGAACAAGGGCGAACCTCTCCTTGCGAACGCATGGAGGTTTTCGCAGGAGGAGGACGGCGCATTGGTCTTGAAGACCCTACACTCCTTCGTGCATTCCTGGCAGAACAACCCACTAACTTCTGAGGTGCGGAAATTGAGCATGGCATATGGTCCCCTTTTGAGCAAGGCTGACGAATTGCTAGAGAAGAAGAAGCGATGAGGTACATCAGCCCTCTCCGATACCCCGGAGGAAAGGCAAGGCTGGCTCCTTACATCGCCCATCTAATTGCGCGACAACGCCCGCGCCCCAAAGCGTATGCGGAAGCATTTGCCGGGGGCGCGGGCGCCGCGCTGCGTCTTCTTGTCGACAATGAAGTTGACCATATTTACATTAACGACCTTGACCCTGGCGTTGCTGCCCTATGGCGTTGCATTTTCAACCACACAGAGCAATTCATCGCTGCAGTCGAGACTGAAGAGATTAGCGTCGCTGCTTGGCATCGCCATTCACAGACCTATCAAGACCCGTCAGGAAAGAGTGACATCGAGCTGGGATTTGCCACCTTCTTCCTAAACCGATGCAATCGATCCGGCATTCTCCGAGCTCGCCCGATTGGCGGGCTTGATCAGAATGGCAATTGGAAGATCGACGCCCGATTCAATCGAGAAAGCCTAGTCCAGAGGATTCGGAATCTCGGCAATTATTCATCCCGGGTAACTCTGTCCGAGATGGATGCCCGGTCGTTCATCAAGAACCTAGAACCACAGAGCGACGACGTTCTTCTGTACGTTGACCCCCCTTACCTAGTGCAAGGGGATCGACTCTACATGGACTCCCTCACCGAGAGCGACCATAAGGAACTAGCAGCCGTTCTACGTAAAACCCCATTGCGATGGCTATTGACTTACGATGCAGATAAACGCATCACAGGAGAGCTCTACAAAGGGTTCCGGTGCGTCGAATTTAGTATCCTCCATACTGCCCAGATACAGCGCACCGGTGTCGAGTATGCCATTTTCGGGAACCAACTAATTCTGCCCGAAGTGACTGGAATTATCGGCGACGGTAACTATCGCTGGATGACTTCCAAGCGTAAGAGGACTGCCGACCGGCTGTGACAGATTGAGGAGCACGGCTGCATACGCCACTCCATGGGAGTCAAAGGAAGAGTCGAGGGTGGACCGTATCGCTGTTCTTGCTGCGATTTCTTCACGCTTACCGAGCGCGCTGGCCACAGGTGATCGCAGCAGCAAGTCTGGATAATCCCTCATGGCCGGCCATCGCGTCTGGTTCTGGCCATGTAGAGGCGACAACCACAGTCAACGAAGAGAAAGCGGCATGCAGGCCGGGGCACCAGTTCGGAGGCTCCTGAGCCCGACCCGTTCATCCCCGATCTGCTGCGCCTAGCCCACCACAACGGATCATCATTCAGACTGCCGAATGATGTCGCCCTCGCCAGCTTCGGGCCCATTGCCGCGGATAGCCTCAGAACGAAGCCGATACCCAATGGTCGCTTCGATAATCCTATCTTTGACTTTCTCTACGGTATCAGATCGGGGCATTGGCAGATCAAGGGCCGAAGCTAGATGACGCAACTTTTCTCGATTGAGTCTCAACTCCTCAAGGTACGAGTATCCAATCTCCCTCGAATCCATACCGGAGAGAGTTGCCCTAATCTCCTCAACATCTGGAACTTCCAGTGCTGGAGCCTTCTTTGTCTGCCCACGCTTGACCGATGGCTCGCAGACCAGTTTGGCCTGTCCGCTAATCAAGCTCTCAATTTCTTCAGGCGTGAGACGCCTGAGTAGGGTCGCGACTTGCTTCAAGACCTCAATCGGAATTTCCATTGGGGAACTCATCTCAGATCAGATCCCCAATTTTGCCGCAAACTCTGCGACAAGAGCCTCGAGTTCGCCCACGATGACTTTTCCAGTACCAGCGGTAGGCTTCATCACAACTGGAACGCCTTCGCGTGGAGCCTCAGCGAATAGCGTTTTATTTTCGCGCACATGATTCGTGAACACAGGAACCCCCAGAGAGGAAGTTTGCGCCATGTATTGCCTCAGTGCGGCAATGGGGCGATCCGCATACATCTGAATCATAGTGAAGACAACGCCGAGAATCTCGGGCTTGATCTTTTCAATTTCTACCCCACCATCTTCCAGGTCGGCATAATCATTGTAACTCCCCACTAGCTCGTTAAGGCTATGAATGAGAAAGTCAATCCCCATCGTAGACAGGTAATCCGCCTTAGCGGGAATCAATACATACTGGCTTGCGACAATGGCAGTCTTGGTTACTACGTTGAAATTCGGAGGGCAGTCAATGAGGATTACGTCATACTGCTCAAAATCCTGCTCCAGAAGCCCCTCCGAGAGCCGTCGATGCACGCGCAAGTACTTAAGCTTGTTCTGCTTTAGCGTTCCTCCGCCGAGCTCGGTTGCAAGCTCTAGATCTACATTGATCAGCCCGAGATGCGACGGGATAAGGTGAAGTGACCCACGGTTTCGCGGCATGAGCCGCTTCATGGTCGGCGGCTCGAAAATGAGACTGGACAGCTTCAGGCTCGCCCCTGAAGCAAGCGAATCGTACCAGCGTTTGATCGTTTTATTAGGGGCCAGGTCGTTCTTCCAGTAATCTGGCTTAACAAGAGAAAATGTAAGGCTCGCCTGCGGATCCAGGTCGATTAGCAAAACGTTCTTTCCCCGGAACGCCAACTCTGCACCGAGATTCGCGGTAAGGGTGGTTTTTCCTACCCCACCTTTATAGTTGATCACGGACACAACAGGCATTTGCCCCCCTCTATGCGCGCCACGCTGCGCTGATGTGCGGCAATATACCCGACTGGGTTCCCCTCTGCTTGGAATCGCAAAAAGGTTCCATTCGTAAACATGTGTGCGGTAGGGGTGAGGCACGCGGCAGGCAGATTGGGTCTTAAAGCACTGCCCATGAGGGCACCTCAACCGCACCCATGCTCCGTCCAGCACACGCGGGTGAAGCTTCCCCTTGATGTTGGACACCTGAAGACTGGGACGTGAGGTTTCAGAGGAAGTAGTGCCAGGTGGGAAGCAAGAGCAACCGCAACAGGCGGTATACGGAGGAGTTCAAGGACGACGCGGGCCGCGCTGGTCCGGTCCTCGGGCAGGACCGTCACCGAGGTGGCCCGGGCGATCGGGGTCAGCGCCGAGGGGCTGCAGAACTGGGTCAAGCAGGACATGATCGACCGGGGCCAAGGGGGGCAGGGCGAGCTGACGAGCGCGGAGCGGAGTAGTCACACCAGGCATCCGATGCAGGCCGGCAGGACGATGCTGATGACGGAACTGATCGGCCGGGCACACTGGTCCGGTGATGACGCGGCTGCCCATCTCGACTACCGGACTTCTGTCGAGACCGGGTCGAGAAAGAAGAGGCACTGGTCCGCGTTGAACTCGCCCACCTTGGCGACGAAGCGGAACTTGTCGCCTGCGCCGACGGCAGCGGGGATTTTCTTGCCTGTCAGTCTCAGGTCAAGGATGTTGACGTCCTCGTACTTGAAGGCCGGGCCGACCGTCGTCTTCGGCCCCTTATCTCCTGGGCCCAGGAGGAGGTCATAGCGAGTGTCGTAGTCACCGTGGGGCGCCATGTTCACAATCGAGCCGTTGAACGCAACCGTCTGGCCCTCGTGCCTGTTCGCGAAGTCCAGGTTCGCGTCGTCGCAGTAGTCCGCCCTCAGCAACGCCGCAAACTCCGGGTTGTTCTGAGGCGTAATCACCGCAGTGGCAGCCGACTCTGCCGCGGTCGAAGTCTGCGTAGCGGAAGGCTTCTCGCTCACAGCGGTTGTGGACTTGTCTGACTCGTCCTTCTTCTCACCTCCGCCGCTGAGTGCAGAGGCAGCGCCGATGACGATGGCCAGGGTCATGAGGGCGGCGGCCACCGAGCCGATCAAGAGCCATGGTTGTGACTTCTTCGGTCGACGGAAGTTGAGGGTGGAGCGAAGCGTGCTCTGGGTCTGCTCCACGAGCTCCCAGCCATCCTTCTGCATCCTCGAGATCACCAAGCCGTCGGTGCCGCGAACTGTCTGCACGGTCTTGTACTCGTACTTGATCTCGTCGGCCATGCGGCTCCGTGCCCCCCCATTGGACTGCTCCCACCAACTGCCTGGCGAGCATATGGGACTCCGCGAGGAACTCGGCATCACTTGTTGAGCCTCGCGCCGGCCGTCATCGTCGTTGGGACGGGTGGTTGCCAGAAAGCCAGGTCGGGCGCCCGCACCATAACCGCACCAGATCCAGCGGGGAACAACGGGGAGTCAGGGTGAAAACTGCCCAGCCCGCAGAGGCCACAACCCAGCCGTACGCCCAGGTCAGCGCCTCAAAAAGCCCCGCAGTTCCGCAGCTTCCCAAGCTGAGAGCGCGAGTTCGATTCTCGTCACCCGCTCTTCTTGAAGCCCCAGGTCAGCGGCCTGGGGCTGTTTCATTGGGGAGCCTTTGCCGCGTTTCGCGAGTACTCCTGCACCCAAAGATGGGGCACGCAGAGGGCACGCTCGCCTTGAGAGGGCGCCCCCATCACGTCGCCGCGTGCGCTGACCTGCACTTTCACGTAGATGAGCCGGAGGCGAGCCCTCAGCCCGCCGTTCCTGGGCGATGGCGGACATCCGTCCCGCATGTCTTCGCCCTGGGCGGTGCCCAAGCCCTTTGTGGAAGCGGGCACTTGACCGCTTCGGGTCCTGCGTCAGAGCGGGAGGTCGTCGGGGAGGACACGGAACGCCTTGTAGCGGCCCAGCGGGCGTACAGCCCGGAAGTCTCGTCGGTCCAGGGTGAGAATCGCGTCCGTGTCGTAGTCGGCGGCAAGCGCCACGTTCACCGCGTCGGCGAGGTCGAGGTCCAGCGCGCGGTAACGGACACGGACGGACTGGGCTGCGCCCAGGTGGTCCTCCGTGATCTCCGGCAGGACGACACGACCCCGGCTCATCCAGCGCCGCAGGTCGTCGACCGCGCTGAGGGCGGCCTCCCTGCCGAGCTCACGCGTCGCCACGTGATCCAGTTCGGCCAGCAGGAGCGGAGACATGACCAGCAGGCCCGCCGCCATGATCGCCTCGTTCGCCGCCCCATGTTCCGGATGAGCCGAGTCCAGCGCTGCCAGAAGGCCGGACGTGTCGGCGATGACAACGATCACGCGGCGGATCCGGAGCCCGATCCGGTCTCCCGCCGGACGGCATCAGCGACCGTGTCTCGGACCTCCGACTTGGGCAGCGTGCGCCCCGGCCCCTCGAAGGTGCGTGAGAACAGTGGCTCATCCCAGACCCGGTTCGCCATGGCCGCGAGGTGGATGCCCTGGCGGATGATCTCGGCCTCGCTTACACCTCGACGCTTGGCGGCTTCCTTGATGATCGCCAAATCCTCGGGGTCCGCGTAGACGTTCGTGCGCTTCATGGACATGTACCAAGAGTAGTCCATGTACCGGATTGATGTATCCGCCACCTCCCCAGGTCGTGTTACCGAGGACTGAGGACCAGCCGAGCCGACCTCACACGCCCCATTCGGTGCCAGACCCTTCCTGGGGAGAGGGGTGCGTCATGGGGGTCGGTTTCCGTGTCGGTGAACCTGGGATGAGTGTGCGGGTCTCGACTCGTGGAGTACGCACCTCGGTCGGGCCACGTGCGGCGAGGCTCAGCGTGGGCAGCGGCGGCGCCCAGGATGTCGACCGGACTCGGCCCCTTCTACGCGTCGAGTTCCCTCGGCGGCAATCGACGGCGTACCCATACGCGGCGTACGACGCGATCTCGTGCGGTGGCCCCGTCGGCCGCGCGACTGGACCGGGCGCGCCGTCAGGCGGAGCGGGCTCAGCAGGAGGCGGAGCGCGATGCCGCCATCGCTCAGTCGCGCGAGCTGAGGCGGCAGACGACCAGCGTTCACCTGGAGTCCTTTCCCGCGGCGCATCCGCCCGTCATCCCGGACGCCCCGCAACCGAGCCTGTCATGGGCGCTCGCCGAAGCCCGGACGTTCCACCTTCAGGGCGTGGGGCGGCTGGCCCGCGCGGAGAGGGCCGCGGCCAGGCAACGGGCGGAACAGGACGCGCCCGCCTACCTGGCCACCGAGACAGCGCGACGGGGAGCGATCCGCCATCAGTTGGCGGGCGAGGCCGAACACTGGTGGCAAGCCCTGCTCGCCAACGACGAGGACACCGTCTGCGAAGCGGTGAACACCGCCTTCTCGGACACCCCGGCCGCCGGCTGTGCCGTAGGCGTGGACGGCTCGGTGCTGTCCGTCGTTGTGCGGCAACAGGACCTCCGAGCGAGTGCGCCGGGGCGTCGCCATCGCCATCAACATGGACGTCGACACGGGTCTGAACTGCGGCTCTCTCACCCACGCCGCCTTGCATATCGGCAGTGTGACCGGGGCGGCATGGGCTTTCCAGCCGTCCGCAGACCCGGATATCCGAGCCATGGTCGTCGCCGAGTTGTATCGGCACACCGTCGACGGCCTACCCGCATGGAAGCTACGGGCCCTCGGTCAGGCCTGCGCGCTCACCGGCATCACAGAGCAATGACATGAACGAGCGCCCACCCTCCTCGTAGACAGCCAGGCCCGCGCCAGCGGGCCCAAAGGGACTGGAGGCGCAGCCGGAAGGCCCGTTTTCCTCTTGCCGAGATCGCATTGTTGGCCGGACTGTCTCATTCGATGGCGGGCGGTCCCTTTTAAGCACCGAATCCTTTGACTTCGGCCGGAACGAACCCCGCGTGCAGCTTGGCGGGCCGTCGTCTGCGCGGGCCGCGGCGGGAGTGGACCGGCGGGATGCCGCGCACCAGCGGCTCGACGAGTGCCCGGCGCTTGCCCCACCTGCCACCGCGGATGCCAGAACCGATACCGACCTGACCAAGCGCTATCGAGGGCCGGCCTGTGCCACGCTGTAATCCGGGACGAACGGGGGAGGACATGGCGGAGGACGCAGCCGACGGCACGGAGCGGGAAGTCACCAGGAACGACCTGTCGGGGACCGTCTCCGGACTGGTTGTCCAAGCAGGCACGGTCAAGGGCGGCGTGCACATGCACGTCCACGAGTCGGGACTGCCCCGGGCATCGGACGTCCACGCGTACACGCCGGTGGCGAACCCGCCACGGCCTCCGTCCGGTCGGCTGTGGGGCCGCGACGGCGATCTGAAGGAAGTCGTCCGGCTGCTCCAGGCGCCCTCGGACGACGGCTTCGGCGTGGCACTCGTCGGCATGCCCGGTGTGGGCAAGACCGAACTCGCCCTGCACGCCGCCCGCGCGCTGCGAGAGCGGTATCCGATCACCTGGTGGGTCAGCGCGCAGGACGGCGCGGCCGTGACTCGGGGCCTCGCAGCCCTGGCCCACCATCTGCTGCCCGGACACCGGCACTGGCGCACACCGGCGGATGCGGCCGCCTGGGCCATGGACTGGCTGCGCCACCACGACGGCTGGCTGCTCGTCCTCGACAGTCTCGAGATGCGGAGTGACGTGGCCGCTGTGCTGGCCCGGATCGATCGCGGGCCGGTGGTCGTGACCACGCGGTGGGACGTGGACTGGACGGAGTACAGGCTGACCGCGAGGACCGTCGGGCCCCTGCCCGCCGCCGTCGGCGCGGCCTGGCTCTCCGGGTACACGGGCCTGAACGCCGACGACGGCGCCCACCGGCTGGCAGCGGACCTGGGAGGGCTCCCGCTCGCCCTCCAGCAGGCCTCGGCCTACATGCGCGAACAGGGCCTGTCCTGCGAGAGCTATCAGGGGCTGCTCGACGCCCAGCCTGGCGAACTCCTCGACTCACCGGCATGGACGGACGTGCATCGCCGCAACACGGCGCGAAGCCTTCGCCTGAGTGTCAACGCTGTCGCTGCGCTACGGCCGAACGCCGCCCGCCTCCTCAAGACGGCCTGCTGCTACGCGCCCGAGACCATCCCGCTCGGCTTGCTGACGCCGGAACCTCAGACGTCGGTAAGCCACCGCTCCGACATCCAACTCCTGCGTGCCTATTCGCTGATCACGTTGGACCACGGAAGCGTGAGCGTCCACCAACTCCTGCGACGGCTGCTCCGGTCGGGCATGACGGCGGTCGGCGGGGAAGCGGCCATGGCCTGCGAGCTGCTCAGGTCCGCCCTCCCCGAGGATCCGTTCTCGACGGTCGCCGACTGGCCGCACTGGCTCGGCCTGATCTCACACACCGAGGCCCTGGACGCCTTCGTCGACTCGATCGGTGGCGTGCCGGGGCAAGCGGTCTCCGACCTCGCGGGAGCACTGCACGGAGTGGGGACGTTCATGCTGGCCCAGGGGTGGACCGGCCAGGCACGTACGTTTCTGGCGCGGGCCGCCGAGCGGCGGACGACGGCACTGGGAGAGGGGCACGCCGACACTCTCGCCTCCCGCCACCGTCTCGGAGAGGCGCTCCGCGCTCTCGGGAACCTCGAGGAGGCGCTCGACGTCCACTCCGCGACGCTGGACGCCCGGTTGAGGCTGCACGGCGCGGAGCACCGGCTCACCCTGCAGACGCGGGAGGCGCTGGCCATCACCTGCAAGGCCATGGGACGAACCGACGAGGCCATCGTCCAGCACGAGGCCATCCTGCGTGATCGTGCCGCGGCCCTCGGTGACGATCACACCGACGTACTGTGGTCGATGCACAATCTCGCACTCGCCTACAAGCAGGCAGGCCGGCTCGATGAGGCGCTGGATCTGCACGAGCAGGTCCTCGCGCGCCGCACGGCCGTGCTGGGGCCGGACCACCCGGACACCTTGCGGTGCCTGCACAACATCGCCAACACCCACCACGATGCGCGGCGTTACGAGGAAGCCATCGCCGCGCAGGAGCAGAGCGTCGCGGACCGCATACGTGTCCTGGGGCCGGAGCATCGCGACACGCTCCGGTCCCAGTCCAATCTGGCCGACTCGTATCTCGCCGCGGGCCGGGTGTCCGAAGCCGTTGCTCTGCACCAGCGCACGCTCGCCCGGCGGGAGCGGGAGCTCGGGCCGGAGGAGCCGGACACCCGCCGGTCGCGTGAGCGACTCCAAGCCGCCCGGGAACAGCAGCACTCCGCACCGGGACCCGACGGCTCCCCCTGAACGCTGCACCCGGCACACCTTCGCGGCCCCCGGGCGGTGACCGCTCCCGGCGCGCCGGGCCGACGCGCACCCGCCCCGCGCGGGGTCGCCTCGACGCCGCTCATTCCCCCAGCGCAGGAGTTCCGCCCCCAGGGGCTGCAGGCGGCGGAGGCTGCGTGCTGAAGGAGAGCCCGGAGAAGTCCCGGCCCTGAAGCACAGGCCCGTACTGGTTGCCTCCGCTGATGCTGTTGCGCACGTCGCCGCCTTCCGTGGGGATCAGCCTCGCCTCCTCGTGCCACTGCCGCAGGCCGGCGTCGAAGTCGGGGTCCAGCAAGGTGCGAGCGGCGAGGGTGGCGCTGAGGACCCGTGCGCGCGCCTGGTCGTCCGGCGCTTGCCCCAGGGCTGCCAACTCAGGCTCCCCGGTACTGACCTGAGGGGCTTCTGCCGCGTCCGGCCCGCGCCGGAATGGCTGCCGCACCAGGGTGCTCAGCCCAGCCCACGCCTGCCGGCCCAACTCGCCACCTGCGCCGCCCGCCAAGGCCGCGAGCAGCCCTATCGATATCGGATCCATGCCGAGACACCCTCCGTGAGTGGATGTTCACCATGAGTGGAACGCCCCGGCGGGCGGCACGGTTCCCGTCGGGTCCGGCCCGTCGCTCACTCCGTTCGCCGTCCGACCCGGCATCCCGCCGATAGCACGCAGAGTGAGGTGGATCGCCTCACGCCTTGGACCTACGGTCACCGATGCCCTTCTGGGGAAAGCACCTCAGACGATGTCGTGGACGCTGTGCTCGAGCAGGTCGGAGGCATGCCGGGCAACGGCACGGCAATCGGCATCGTAGTCGCGACGCACATGCCAGATCAGCCCCAGAGGCGATGCCGTCCGATCGGCGCAGGCGTCGCGCGCACACATGGTCCGGCTGCTGGTGGCATCCGTGCCCACGAGTTCGATTCTCGTCACCCGCTCCACGAAGAAGGCCCAGGTCAGAGACCTGGGCCGTTGTGTTGTCCAGACGGGTGGCGGGTGCCACAACCGCACCATAAGGGCTTGGCCAGGCACCTGTGGGCTTCTCCTCGTGGCGTGCGCACCTCGATCGGGCCAGGTGCGGCGAGGCTCAGCGGTGTCGGGTGGCGGTGGCGGTGGCGGTGGCGGTCGCGGCAGCGGCGGTGACGGTGGCGGTCGCGGCAGCGGCGGTGACGGTCGCGGCAGCGGCGGTGGCGGCAGCGGCGGTGACGGTCGCGGCAGCGCCGGTGGCGGTCGCGGCAGCGGCGGTGGCGGTGGCGGTGGCGGTGCCAGGATGTCGACCGGACGCGGTCCCTTCTACGCGGTTCCCTCGGCGGCAATCGACGGCGTACCCATACGCGGCGTACGACGCGATCTCGTGCGGTGGCCCCGTCGGCCGCGCGACTGGACCGGGCGCGCCGTCAGGCGGAGCGGGCTCCGCAGGAGGCGGAGCGCGATGTCGCCATCGCTCAGTCGCGCGAGCTGTGGCGGCGGAGAACGCCGCTATGAGTGGAGGCCCGCCTCTCCCACCACTCGGATGCCCGTCTCCTCCCCGGGACGGACCGCGAGCGGGCCCGCGACGCGGATGGCGACCGGGATGCCGTGGCCCTCGACTGCCACGGTGACCATGGCGTCGTGGCCGTAGTAACAGACGTCGGTCACCGTGCCCCTGACCGCGCCCTCGTGGTCCACGTCGGTCAGCCGGAGCTGTTCCGGACGGAGCAGGACCGTGCCGGCGCGCACGCCGCCCGGCGGGGCGGCGAGGGGCACAGGGCCCAGGGCGGTCCGGGCTGTGCCGTTGCCGTCGTCGTCGATGGTGCCGGGGAGCAGGACGGCGTCGCCGACGAAGTCGGCGATCCAGGGGTCGGCGGGGTGGCGGTAGAGGTCCTGCGGGGTGGCGCACTGGGCGACCCGGCCGTCCCGTACGACGGCGACGAGGTCAGCGGTGGACAGGGCCTCCTGCTGGTCGTGGGTGACGAGGACAGCCGTGGCGCCGGTCGTCCGCAGGGCGGCCCGTACGTCGGACCGCACTTCTGCCCGCAGCGCGCTGTCGAGGGCGTTGAACGGCTCGTCCAGAAGCACGAGTTGAGGGCGCGGGGCGAGCGCGCGGGCCAGTGCGACGCGCTGTTGCTGACCGCCGGACAGTTCGTGCGGCATGCGGTCGCCGTACCCGGCGAGGCCTACCAGTTCCAGCAACTCCTCTGTCCTGCGCCGTCGTTCGGACCGGTCGAGGTCCCTCAATCCGAAGGCGACGTTGCGGGCCACGCTCAGGTGCGGGAAGAGGGCGCCCTCCTGGGGGACGATGCCGATGCGGCGGCGCTCCGGCGGCAGGTGGGCGCCGAAGCCGGCAAGCGTCCGGTCGCCGAGGCGGACCGTGCCCGCGTCGGCGCGCAGGAACCCGGCGACGATCCGCAGCATGGTGGTCT
Organism: Streptomyces sp. NPDC096046; assembly: GCF_040303285.1. NCBI lineage: Bacteria > Bacillati > Actinomycetota > Actinomycetes > Kitasatosporales > Streptomycetaceae > Streptomyces > Streptomyces sp. NPDC096046. The sequence continues at coordinate 59,231 of NZ_JBEOSZ010000001.1, forward strand.
TGCCGCAGCCGGAAGGGCCGAGTACGGCGGCCAACGCGCCCGCCGGGACGGTGAGTCGCAGTTGCCGCAGGACCGGCTCTCCGGCTCCGTAGGACTTGGTGAGCCCTTCCACGTGGAGTTCGTTCATGTCCGGTGCCTGCCTAGGAGGTACGAGGGGACGGCGGCCAGCAGGATCAGCGCGGCGGCGTAGGGAGCGGCCGCCGCGAAGGATCCCGCGCCGGTCTCGGTCCACAGCCGGGTGGCGAGGGTGTCCATGCCGGTGGGGCGCAGCAGCAGGGTCGCGGGGAGTTCCTTCATGCAGACCACGAAGGTGAGCGCGGCCCCGGCGGCCACTCCGGGTGCGGCCAGCGGGACGGTCACCTCGCGCAGAACCTGCCAGGGCCGTCGCCCGAGCGAGCGGGCCACGTCCTCCAGGAGGGGCGGCGCCTGGAGCACGGCCGCACGGGTGGCGGCCACCGCGACCGGCAGGAAGAGGACCGCGTACGCGCAGACCAGCAGCGGGAGTTGCTGGTAGAGCGGGTAGGCGTAGCGCACGGCGAAGAACACCAGCGCGAGGGCGACCGTGATGCCGGGCAGCGCGTGCCCCGCGTACGCCGCCTGCTCCAGCAAGCGGGCGCCGCGGCTCCGGTGCCGGGCGGCGATCACCCCGACCGGCAGGGCGAGGACCGTGGTGAGGCCCGCGCCCGCCGCCGCCACCCCGAAGGTGCCCCAAGCAGTCTCCGCGAGACCACCCAGGTCCCAGGTGGCCGAGCTGCCGACGGCCAGCCAGTAGCCGAGGGTGCCCAGCGGGAAGGCCACGGCGACGGCCGTGACCGCGGCGCACCACAGCAGGGCGAGTGGCCGCCACCGGCCGAGGCCGACCGGAACCGCCGGGCGGGCGGTCCCCGTTCCGGTTCTGGCGTGCCCGGCGCGGCCCCGTGTGCGGGCCTCGGCGGCGACCAGTGCGACCGTCATGACCACCAGGACGACGCTGAGCGCGGCCGCCGGGGTGCGGTCGAAGGAGGCGCGGTAGGAGGTGTGGATGGCCCGGGTGAAGGTGTCGTAGCGCATCAGCGAGACCGCGCCGAAGTCGGACAGCACGTACAGCGCGACGAGCAGTGCCCCGCCCGCGGCCGCCGGTCGCAGTTGCGGGAGCGTGACGCGGACGAACGCGCCCAGCGGGCCGTGGCCGAGGGAGCGCGCGGCCTCCTCCTGCGCCGGGTCGATGCCCCGCAGGGCGGCGGCGACCGGCAGATGGACGTACGGGAAGCTGACCAGCGTCAGGGCGAGAGCGGCGCCTCCGAAGCCGGCCAGCCCCGGCTCGGCCGACAGCCAGGCGAACGCGGCCACGTAACTCGGCACCGCGAGCGGCAGCGTGGCCAGCACCGACCAGGCGCGGGCCCCGGGCAGCGCGGTACGCACGGTCAGCCAGGCCAGGGAGACTCCCAGGACCAGGCACGCCGCCACGACCACCGCGGTCAGGCCGAGGCTGCGGCCGAGGAGGCCGAGCGTCCGCTGGTCGGCGACGACGTCCCAGGCGAAGGCCGGGCCGCGCTCCAGAGCCCGGACGGCGAGGTAGCCGAGGGGCAGCAGGGCGAACAGGGCGGCGACGCAGGCGGGAATCAGCAGGGTCGGGGGCGGTCTGCGGTCGGGCCTGCGGGCCTTGACCACCAGACGCATTGCCCTGACCGGCGTACGGAAGGAGCGAGACGTACGGCCCTCGCTCGCCTCGCGCACGTGCTCGTCCCCGGCCGGTGCCGGGGCTCCGGCCGGGCGCGAGGTGGACGGCGATGTGGGCACGACGGGTCAGACCAGCCCGACGTCCTGGAGCATGGCCAGCGTCTCCTGGAGGGACTCCAGCTCGCCGAGGTCGATGGCGGGCGATTCGAGCGAGTCGAACGCCGGCAGGCCCTCGACGGTGCTGGTGACGCCGGCGGCCAGCGGGTACTCCTTCGTGGTGTCCGCGAAGTAGGTCTGTGCCTCCTTCGACAGCAGGTAGTCCACGGCCTTCCGGGCGGTCGCGCTCTGCCCGCTGTCCTTGAGGATGCCGGCGCCGGCGACGTTGATCAGCGCTCCGGGGTCCTCGCCGGGCAGGAAGTGCAGCTCGGCGTCGACCTTGTCCTCGCCCTTCTCGGCGACGCGCTCGTACCAGTAGTAGTGGTTGACCAGGCCGAGCGAGACCTCCCCGGCCTCGACGGCGTCCAGGGTGGCGAGGTTGTGCGCGTAGGTCTTGGCGCCGTTCGCCTTGAGGTCCTGAAGCCACGTGCGGGTGACGTCGTCGCCCTTCAGTACGCGCATGCCGGTGACGAACGCCTGGAAGGAGGCGTTGGTGGGCGCGAAGCCGACCTTGCCCTTCCACTCCGGCTCGACGACGTCGAAGACGCTGTCCGGGACCTCGTCCTCGGCGACCTTGTCCGGGTTGTAGGCGATCACACGGACGCGCCCCGAGAGACCGACCCAGTCGCCGTCGGACCCGCGGTACGCCTCGTCGACCTTGCCGAGGGTGGCCGAAGGCAGCTGCTGCAGCATGCCTTCCTTGGACAGGGCACCCAGCGCGCCGGCGTCCTGCGAGAAGAACAGCCCGGCCTTCGTGCGGTCGCCCTCCTCCAGGATCTGCGCGGCCAGTTCCGCACTGTCGCCGTAGCGCACCTCGACCTTGGTGCCCACGGCCTTCTCCAGCTTGTCCAGCAGCGGCTTGACCAGCTTCTCGTTGCGGCCGGAGTAGATGACGAGGGCGGAGTCGCCGTCCTTGCCCCCGCTGTCCTTGTCGTCGGAGCCGCACGCCGCGAGGGCGGGGAGCAACAGGCCGGCCGCGACCAGCGCAGTGATCCGGCGAACCGAGGGGCGTCGCATGGGGTGTGCCTTCCTACGGGGCTCGCCTTCACGCCGCCGGCCATGGCGGTGCGGAGCGAGGGGCGATGCGATCTGTGACGTTCCTGTGGCTTGATTATGACCATGTTATGAATAAGGTAAAGCTCACCTAACCGTCAAGGGTTCTGGCCAACAGCGGACATTGCCGCGGAAGGGGCCCCGTGATCCACCTCTCTGGACCCCTCCCGGCACCCGCGGTACCGGACTCGCCCCGGAAGCCGTGGCCGAAAACCGTGTCGTTCGCGCGCGGACTCGCGGCGTACGGGGAGCGCGTCGCGCTCATCACGCCGGACGGAGATCTGTCGTACCGCGAACTGGCCGAACGGGTGACCGCCACCGCCGCGCGCCTCGGGCCGACACGGCGGCTGGTGCTGCTGGCCGGCGCCAACCGCGCCGACGCGCTCGTCACCCACCTGGCCGCCCTCTCCGCAGGTCACCCCGTCCTGCTCGTCCCCGGCGACAGCGAGAGCACCGTCCGCTCACTGACCGAGGCGTACGCCCCCGACGTCGTGGCCCGCCCGCACACCGACGGAACCTGGAACCTCGACGAGCGTCACCCCGGCAGCGCCCACACCCTCCACCCGGACCTCGCCCTGCTGCTGAGCACATCCGGCTCGACCGGCTCGCCCAAGCTGGTGCGGCTCTCCCACGACAACCTTCAGGCGAACGCCGAGTCCATCGCCCTGTATCTCGGCATCGACGACACCGACCGCGCGGCCACCACGCTGCCCATGCACTACTGCTACGGCCTCTCCGTCATCCACAGCCACCTGCTGCGCGGCGCCGGCCTGATCCTCACCGAGCGGTCGGTGTCCGACGCTGCCTTCTGGGAGGAGTTCCGCGCCGCGCGCGGCACCTCGCTCGCCGGGGTGCCGTACACGTTCGACCTGCTCGACCGGATCGGCTTCGAGCGGCTGGAGCTGCCGCACCTGCGCCGCGTCACCCAGGCCGGGGGCCGGCTGGCACCGGAACGGGCGGCGCACTACGCCGGGTTGGGGCGCCGCTCCGGCTGGCAGTTCTTCGTGATGTACGGCCAGACCGAGGCCACGGCCCGCATGGCCTATCTCCCTCCGCACCTCGCCGCCGAGCGCCCCGAGGCCGTCGGAGTGCCGATACCCGGCGGCTCCTTCCGGCTGAACCCTGTCGACGGCCATGGCCCGGACGTGGGCGAACTGGTCTACTCGGGCCCGAACGTGATGCTCGGTTACGCCGAGAGCCCGGCCGACCTCGCCCTGGGCCGGACGGTGCAGGAACTGCACACCGGCGACCTCGCCCGGTGCGCGCACGACGGGCTGTACGAGATCGTGGGCCGCCGCAGCCGCTTCGCGAAGATCTGCGGACTGCGGATCGATCCGCAGCAGGTGGAGATCTTGCTGGCCGCTCAGGGGGTCACCGCGTACTGCGCGGGGGACGGCGAGGCGCTGGCGGTGGCCGCACTCGAAGGCGCGGGTCCCGACGGCGCCGTTGACGAGGCGCGGGCCCGGCGGCTGGTCGCGCAGGAGTGCGGGCTCCCGGCCCGCGCGATACGGGTCCGGGTGCTCGCCGAACTCCCCCGCCTGGCCTCGGGAAAGCCGGACTACGAGGCCGTACGACGGCTGACGCGCCCGGAACAGGACGAGGCGCCCGGCACCGGTGAAGATCTCCTCCTTCTCTACACGGAGATCCTCGGCCGCACCGACGTCACCGAGGACAGCAGCTTCGTCGGTCTGGGCGGCGACTCCCTCTGCTACGTCGAGATGTCCCTGCGCCTGGAGGAGGCGCTGGGCCGTCTGCCGACCGACTGGCATACGAGGACGATCCGCGAACTGCGCACGCGGGCGGCACCCGTGGCGAAAGGGCCGCACGGAACGGACCAGCCGCACGGGCCGCCGCACGGAACGGACCAGCCGGACGGGCCGCCGCACGGAACGGACCAGCCGGGCGGACCGGAGCCGCGGCGGGCCCGTCCGGCACCGGGACTGCGCGGAGCGCTGCGCTCCTGGACGACCCCACAGTCCTGGAGGACCCGCCGCACGCTGGAAACCGGCATCGCCCTGCGCGCGGTCGGGATCGTCCTCATCGTCGGCTCACACATCCAGGTCTTCAGCATCAAAGGCTTCGCCCACATCCTCATCGGCGTCGCGGGCTACAACTTCGCCCGCTTCCAACTGACCGACGCCGCACGCCGCGAGCGCGTACGGCGCCTGTGGCGCACCATCGCCCGCATCGCGATACCGAGCATGGTGTGGATCACCGGAGCAGTGGTCCTGACCGACTTCTACGACCCCGCCAACGCCCTGCTGCTCAACAGTCTGCTCTCCCAGGGGAACGACCGCTTCGACTGGGCCTACTGGTTCGTGGAGGCCCTGGTCTACTACCTCGTCGTCCTCGCCGCCCTCATGGCCGTACCGCTGCTGGACCGGCTGGAGCGGCGGTATGTGTTCGGGGTGCCGCTGGCGCTCATGGCCGTCGGCCTGGTCGGCCGCTACGACCTGCTGGGGCTGGCCTCCGAACACCCTCACTTGAGCCCTTCGGTGGTGTTCTGGCTGTTCGTGCTGGGGTGGGCCGCCGCGCGGGCGGGCACCGTGCGGCAACGGGCCCTGCTCACGGCCGTGCTGCTGCTCACCGTGCCCGGCCTGTTCCAGGACCAGCCCCTGCGCACGGCCCTCGTCATCGCCGGGTTGGGCCTGCTGATCTGGGTGCCGACCCTGCCCAGCATCGGCCCGGTCAGCGCACTCGCGGGCGTCCTGGCGAGCAGTTCCCTGTACATCTACCTGACGCACTACCAGGTCTATCCGTACCTCCAGGAGGACTTCCCGCTCACCGCCCTGCTGGCCTCCCTCGCGGTCGGCGTCGGCTACGCGGCGGTCGTGACACGGGCCGCGCGGACGGTCCGGTGGCTGTGACCGCAGTCCTCCGCCATGCCATGGCTCACCCGCGCCTCAGCGGTGCCGTCGCGGCGGCAACGGCATCGCCGCGTCGATGCCGTACCCGCCACACCCGCCCGTGTGACCGAGTAGTGCGCAACTCCGGTCAGTAGGATGCGGCCGCGCCTCCACGGCCGGGCCGGGTGCCGACTCCGCCGGCGCCGTAGGGCCGGCTGCCCTTGCCGCAGCCGGGGACGAAGACCATCGTGCTGATGGTGTCGGCGGGCGAGGAGCCGCGACGGACGCGGTGTCCCGCGGTCATCACGACGGAGCGGTCGGCGCTCTTCACGGCGGTGGCCGTGCATCAGGTGTCGGAGCCAGTGGACTTGACGACGAACAGCCGTCCCACGGCCTTCATCGGGGTGCCCCGCCACGGTTCGGCCTTCGGTCCGGTAGGGCCGAGGCCGGCCGACTCGCCGACGGCCTTGCTACGGGCCGGGATCCAGTGGGCGAGGGCACCCCGGCCGCCGGGCGGTACACGGGTGGTGTGCGCCGCCCGGCGGCTGCACGGTGCCTCGTGTCCGCCGCCGCGCAGGCCGTGGCATTCTCGGCAGACGTGGCCTTCACCGGCTGGTGAACTTCACCGGTTCCGTGCCGACCGCGCTGTGCCGCTCCGCCCAGGACTCCAGGGCCGTACGGCAGGCGTGGTCGAGGTGGTGCAGGCCCGACAGGTCCAGCTCGACCGGGCGGTCCTGCGGCAGGTTCTCCAGGCTGTCGAGCATCTTCGGCAGTTGCAGGAACGTGGCGTTGCCCGACACGTAGACCTGGATCGGTCCGGCGCCCTTGTCTATGACCTCCAGCTTGACGTGCGACGCCTCCCAGGCCGTCTTGACGATCGCCAGGGCCAGACCGATGAGCACGCCCTCGAACATGTTCACCGCGACGATCGACACGGCCGTGATCACGAGGATCAGTGCCTCGCCCTTGTGGTCCCGCCACAGCGCCGCGATCTGCCGGAACGGGATCAGCTTGCAGCCGGCGTGCATGAGGATGCCGGCCAGGGCGGGGATCGGGATCAGGGCCAGGGCCCAGGGGATCGCGGCGGCGAACAGCAGCAGCCACACGCCGTGCAGCACGCGGGACGCCTTGGTCTTCGCACCGGCGGCGACGTTGGCGGAGCTGCGCACGATCACCGCGGTCATCGGCAGCGCGCCGAGCAGACCGCACACGGTGTTGCCCGCGCCCTGGGCGATCATCTCCTTGTTGTACTCGGTGCGCGGACCGTCGTGGAGCCGGTCGACGGCCGCCGCGCTGAACAGGCTCTCCGCGGAGGCGATCAGCGCGAACGCGATGATGGTGCCCCAGACGGCCGGGGCGGCCAGCTCGCCGAGGGCCTCGGTCCCGGGCGGCTGGACGACGCCGAGCAGACCTTCGACCTGGACCGTGGCGACCGGGAGGTCGAGGGTGAGGGTGGCGACCGTGGCCAGCAGGACTGCCGCGAGGGCGCCGGGCACGGTCCGCACCACCTTGGGCATCCTCTTCCACAGCACGATGACGGCGATGGTGCCCGCGCCGATCGCGAGGGAGGTCAGTGCCTTTGTGTCGCCGAGTGCGTCGGCGGACGCCCCGGGCAGGCCCGCGATCTTGCCGATGCCGGACTCGGGGGCCTTCAGGCCCGCCGCCGCGTAGACCTGACCGGCGATGATCACCAGGCCGATACCGCAGAGCATGCCCTCGACGACGGAGACCGAGATCGCCCGGAACCAGCGGCCGATCTTCAAGAAGCCCATGGCGAGCTGGAACAGACCGGCGAACAGCACGATCACGCCGAGCGTGCCCACGCCGAACTCGCTGACGGCCTCGAAGACGATCACGGTCAGGCCGGCGGCGGGTCCGGAGACCTGCAGACTGCTGCCGGGCAGGAACCCGGTGACGAGGCCACCGACGATGCCGGTGACGAGGCCGAGTTCGGCCGGGACACCGGAGGCGACCGCCACGCCGACGCACAGCGGCACCGCGACCAGGAAGACGACGACGGACGCGAGGAAGTCCTGCCGCAGATAGGGAAACTTGGACAGCATGGTCACCAACTGCCTTGCGTCGACTCGAAGGTGACGGGCTCGATGCGATGTCCCCGCACGTTTCCGCTCGGGACCTCGCAGTGCCGGCGGGTGGGGATGACCGAGGCGAACGGCGGGACGGCGTTGCCCGCGGTCCGCGGTTCGAAGAGCTCGTCGGGCCGGGCGCCCGTGATCAGAGGGTGCAGGACGCGGGAGTCGGAACAGGTGATGAACGGCACCTGGAGGGGCTGGCCCTTGATGCGAGCGGACTCCTCAGGGCACTGTCCGGATAAGCGGGCGTTGTCGATGAGGGGTTGCATGGTGAGGACCTCCTGGCGCGCCGTGGGGTGCGCGTCGGACTTACCGGGCAGGGGTGTGGGGTTGTCTCTGCTCAGCAGCGGAACACCTGCGAAGCGGCCGGTGAGCGGGCGGACGTCCACCTCGACGTGCCGTGGTGCGCGAGGCGGGGCGTGGTCGGCTCGTAGGCGATCGAGGTGCTTGCCTTCATGGGCAACGGCTTTGGCCTTGACGTGACGGGCTGTGTACGCGGGTGCCAAGGGCGCCGTGGATTCGAAGAACGGAAGGACGAGCGGGACGGCTGCGAGAGCGAACCCACAGCCCGGGACCTCACACCTCGGAACATGCGCCCCCCTCAAGGCAGCCCAATACCCGTCGCGTGCACCAATGGCCGGTCAAAGATCCGTCAAGAAACACGTTATCTCGGCAAAGTCGCTTGCGGGGTTAACTGAGCCTTTGCAGGTCAAGAGAGCCTGAAAAGCGAACTGGAGTTGGCGCGAAGCTGTCATTGCCCCAGAAAAAGGGGCACCCGCAGGTCCTTCTACGCCGGCACCCGCCGGAATGGGTGGCCAGTTGTCATACGGCCTTCACACCCTGCCGTTGAGCAGTCATGTCGTGACGGGGCCCTCGTCCGGTGACGCACAGGGAGGGGCGATCGGATGTGACCGTCGCTGGGGCCGGGTTGTCGCCGCCCATGCCGGGGGGCTGCCGACCGGTGTGGCCCAGCGGGAGGAGCGGCTGTTTCGCGGTGCCGACGCGACCCTCGAAGGGTCCGTACACGAGCGGCGTGCCCGTGATGTCCTCCCCGTCCTGCCAGGTTCGCCAGGTGCTCACGCCCCTCGGCCGTGGCATCAGTGCTCGTGGACCACGCGGCCGTCGAAGACGGTGAGGTCCACCTGGACGTCGGTGATCTCGTGCGGGTCGAGATCCAGGAGGGAGCGGTTCAGGACGCACAGATCCGCGACCTTGCCCGGCTCGATCGTGCCCTTCCAGTCGTCGGCGAAGTCCTGCCAGGCCGGGGTGGCGGTGTAGGCGCGCAGGGCCTCGGCGAGCGTCACGCGCTGCTCGGGGCCGCTCGTCCGGCCGCTGGCCTTGGACTCGCGCAGCATCATCGCGGCGACGCCCTGCCGCCAGTCGGGCTCGGTGATCGGCGCGTCCGAGCTCGCGCACACACGGACCCCCGCCTCGACCGCGGACCGTACCGGCCACTGGTAGGCCGAGCGTTCCGGGCCGACGACCTCGTCCATCAGGTCGGAGACGGTCCACTTGATGGCGGGGTTCATGTTGACGCCGTAGCCCTGTTCGGCCAGCGCGGTCAGGCTGCCGGGGGTGATGAAGTCGCCGTGAATGACGTAGTGGCGGGCGTCGGGGCGGGGCGCCGCGGCGTTCGCGGCGACGAAGGCGTCCACCACCGTGTCGATGGCCCGGTCGCCGGTGACGTGCACGCCGAGCTGGAAACCGGCCTCGTGCGCGAGCCCGATCATCTCGCGCAGCTCCTCCACCTGGAGCGCGGGTGTGTCGCCGTGCACACACAAGGAGCCGTGGCCGCCCTCCGGGTACGGCTCGCGCATCCAGGCCGTGCGGTTCGGCGGCACCCCGTCCGCGAAGATCTTGACGCCGACGACGTTCAGCAGCCGGGGGTCCGCCGACGTGGGGCGGCGGAGTTCGGCCAGGCCCCTGCGTACGTCGTCGGCGGAGCCGCCCATGGGTGCCGGGAGCAGCAGGACGCTGACCCGGGCGTGGAGTTCGCCGGCCGCCGCGAGTTCGGCGTACGCGGTCCAGTTGTCGGTACTCAGGCCGCCGAAGAGGGTTCCGGTGCCGCCCGGGCCGAGGCCGGGTTCGGTGTAGCTGGTGATGCCGCGGGAGTGGAGTTCGCGGACCACTGACTGGATGGCCCGGCGGCGCTGGGCGATCGTCGGGGTGGGCAGGGCGGCCTGTACGAGCCGCTGGGCCGCCTCGCGCAGGATGCCGGTCGGCTCCCCGTCACAGTCGCGGTCGATGACACCGCCGGGTGGGGGCGTGCAGGCCGAGTCGACGCCGCACCGGCGCAGGGCCTCGCTGTTGGCCCACACCATGTGCGACGAGAAGTCCGTCAGGCACACCGGGTGGTGCGGAGCGACCGCGTCCAGGTCGCGGCGGTGCGGGAAACGGCGCGGGTCGGCCAGGCACTCCTGAAGATAGCCGGGGTCCCAGCCCAGGCCGACGATCCACTCACCGGGGCGGGCCGCCTGTACCGCCCGTCGCACGGCGGCGGCGATGCCGGCGATCGAGCCCACGGCGGGGTGGCCGACGTCGATGGCGAAGGGTGGCTTCGTCATGCCGTAGGCGGCCCCGTGCAGATGGGAGTCGTTGAGCCCGGGCAGGACGGTCCGGCCGCCGAGTTCGACGACCCGGGTGCCGGGTCCGGCCAGGGCGCGCATCTCGGCGTCGCCGCCCGTGGCGACGATGTCCCGGCCGCGTACGGCGACGCCTTCGGTGACGGTGAAGCCGCGGTCGACGGTGAGGACCTGGCCGCCGGTCAGGACGAGGGTGGGAGCGGTGCCGCTCACGGGGACCTCTTTCAACGGAGGGGAACGGAAGGATCGGGGGCGGTCAGCGCGCCGCGCGGGGCGCGAAGTACGCCAGTGCCGCGCCCGCCACCAGTGCGGTGCCCTGGGCCATCTGCTGCCAGAACGTGGGCACGTCCAGCAGTGTCAGGCCGTTCTGCAGGCAGCCCAGGAACAGCACGCCGAGCAGGACACCGAGGATCGAGCCGGAACCGCCGGTGAGCGCGACGCCGCCCACCAGTACGGCGGTGAGCACGGCCAGTTCGAATCCCGCGCCCGAGGTCCCGGCGACCACGCTGTCCAGCACCGAAGCCTTGATGGCCCCGGCCAGGGCTGCCGCGGCACCGGTCACCACGAACAGCAGGAAGGGGGTACGGCGGACGTCGACGCCCGAGAGGTGGGCGGCCTCCCGGTTGACGCCGATGGCGAAGACGTGCCGTCCGGCCGGGGTGAGCGCGAGGAACAGCGCGCCCGCCACCAGGACGAGCACGGCGATGACGACCGGTGCGGCGACGCCCGCGATCCGCGCCCCGCCCAGCCACGCGAAGCCGGTGCCGAACCCGCTCAGTGGCAACGGGAAGAACTGCTGCGCCAACCCCCGTACGGCGGTCAGCATGCCGAGCGTCACGATGAAGGCCGACAGGCCGAGGTGACAGCACAGGACGCCGTTCACCGCGCCCACCGCCGCTCCGGCGGCCAGCGCGCCCACGACGGCGACGACGGGCGACTGCCCCTGCCCGGCCAGCCAGCCCCCGACCAGCCCGCCGAGAGCGAGCGTGGAGCCGACCGACAGGTCGAGGTACCCGCTGATGACCAGCAGGGCCAGCGGTACGGCGACGATGGCCAGGGTGGCGGCGTCGGTGGCGATGCCGCGCAGGTTCGCCGGGTCGAGGAAGCTGCCCGTGGACAGCTGGAACACCAGCACCATGGCGGTGAGTACGGGGATCAGCGGCTGGCGCCGTATCGCGGTCAGTCCGCCCGTGGCGAGGACGCGGGGGCGGGTGAGGACGGAGTCGGCGGTGGTCATGCTGCTCCTTCGGCGGGCGCGGTGGTGGTGCCGGTGGTCCTGGTGGCGCCACCGTCGGCGTCGGCTCGCGCATCCGGACCCGCGGTACGGGTGTCGACGTCATGGACGGCCGACAGCAGGGCCTGTTCGGTGAGTTCGGTGCCGGAGAGTTCGCCGACCACGCGACCGGCGGCGATGATCAGGCAGCGGTCCGCGAGGGCGACGACCTCCTCGGGGTCGCTGGAGGCGAACAGCACGGCGGTGCCCCGGTCGGCGGCGAGCGAGGACACCACCTGGTAGATCTCCTCCCGGGCGCCGACGTCGACGCCCTGCGTCGGCTCGTCCAGCAGCAGGACGTCGACGTGCCGGGCCTCGTTGATCCATCGGCCGAGGACGAGTTTCTGCTGGTTGCCTCCGGAGAACGCGGCGGCGGGCAGCCGCGGCCCGGCAGGCCGCAGCCCCACCGCCTCGGCCAGCGCGGCGAAGACGCGGCGCTCGGCGCCCAGTGCCCGTATCCCGGACCGTGCGAGGGGACGGATGGAGGGCAGCAGCGCGTTGTCCTGCGCGCCGAGCACCGGGAACAGGCCCTGGCGACGCCGGTCGGCCGGCACGAGCGCGATCCCGGCGGCGAGCGCCTCGGCGGGACGCCTCGGTGCCACGGTCCGCTCACCGAGGCGGATCGTCCCGCCGTCCGCGCGGCGCCCGCCGTACAGGGTCTCCAGGATGCGCGTACGGCCGGAGCCCATGAGCCCGAACAGAGCGACGCGTTCGCCTTCCCCGACCGTGAGGCTCACCGGGCCGAAGCCGGGGCCACCCAGACCGTCGACGGTGAACCGGGGCGGGCCGGGTGCGCGTACGGACGCGCGTTTCTGCTTCCGGGCCTGGTGAGCGGGCCGGCCGGCGATCGCCTCGACGAGCTCGCGCCGCGTGTGTCCCGCCACCGCCGCATGGTGAGCGACCCGCCCGTCCCGCAGCACGGTCACCGCGTCCGCGAGCCGCTCGACCTCCGACAGCAGATGGGTGACGTACACGATGGCCAGCCCCTGCGTGCGCAGGTCCTCGACCCGCCCGGCGAGGGCGTCGCTCTCGGCCGCCGACAGGGCGGCGGTCGGCTCGTCCAGCACCAGGACGGACGCGCTGCGGCTGAGCGCCTTGGCGATCTCCACCAACTGCCGCTGGCCCATGGACAGATCACCCACCCGGTCGCGCGGGGAACAGGAAGCCGCGACCCGCTTCAGCAGCCCGGCGGCGACCTCCTCCTGGGCGCGCCGGTCGATGCGGCCGAACCGGGTCCACTCCTGGCCGAGGAAGACGTTCTCGGTCACCGTGAGCGCGTCGACCACGCTCAGCGTCTGGAAGATGACGGCCACGCCCGCGTCGATCGACTCGCGTGGGCTCAGCCGGGTGTACGACGTCCCACCGATCTCGATCGTGCCCGCGTCCGGCGGGAACGCCCCGCCCAGGCACTTGATGAGGGTGGACTTGCCGGCACCGTTGTGGCCGAGCAGGGCGTGCACCTGGCCCATCGGCACGGTCAGGTCCACGCCGTCCAGGGCGCGCACCCCGCCGAAGGACTTGCTCAGGCCGCGTATGCGCAGGTTCACCGGTGTCATGGCGGGCCCCTAGGCGTTCTGGGCGAGCAGGTCGTCGATCGTCGCGGTGTCGCCCGGGCCGACCAGGGCGATCGGCACCTGGACGCCGGGGTTCGCCTTGCCCGCGGCGACGGCGCGCGGCACGTCGACGACGGCGCTCGCGATGTCCTGCGGCGCGAGAGCGGCCGAGGCCCGGTAGAAGGTGCCCTGCTTGATGGCGAGGAGGGAGGGCACGGCGCCGTCCTGCCCGCCGACGAAGGTCCGGGCGTCGTCCTTCTTCCGGCCCGCCTGCTGGAGCGCCTTGAAACCGCCGTACGCGGCGGCGTCGGTGACGCCGAGGATGAGATTGAGGTCGGGGTGCTTGGCGAGGATCGCGTGGGACTTCGCGAGCCCGGTGTCGGGGTCGATGGCCTGTTCCCGGGCGACCACGTCCACGCCGGGCGCGAGCTCGGTGAAGGCGTCGATCATGCCCTTGGTGCGCTCGCGGCCCAGCTCGATGGTGTGGTCGGTGAGAAAGGCGACCTTGCCCTTCCCGCCGAGCGCGTCCTTCGCCCACGTGGCCGCCGCCTCGCCCAGCAGGGTGCCGCCCTCGCGGAAGCTGAACTGGATGTCGGCGCTCTGGTGCTCCAGCGAGCCTCCGTACGTCACCCAGATCAGCCCCGCGTCCAGCGCCTGCCGGGCGATCGGTTCGGCGGCCTCGAAGACCATGGGGAACGACACGATCGCGGGCACCTCGCGGGCGACCCAGGTGTTGAGGTTGGTGGCCTGGGTGTCGGCGCTGGCTCCGTCGTTCGTGGTGAGCAGCGAGATGCCGTGCTTCTTCGCGGCGGTCGTGGAGAGCTTGACCAGCGTGGTGTAGAGCGGGAGCTGGGTGAACGGGTAGTCCAGGCCGATCTTCGTCAGGCGGGCGCCCGTCGAGGCCGGGCCCGAGGGCTTGGCGGAGGTCGACGCGCGCTGCGGCGCCGAGCAGCCGGCGGCGGTGAGCGCGGTGGCGGCGACGGCGGCACCGGAGCAGGCGAGGAACTGTCTGCGCGAGGCGGAGCGGAAGGTGGCGGACCGGCGTGTGGTCATGGCGGGCTCTCCGTGGGGACGGGCCCGCTCACGGCGGGCGTCCGGCTGTGCCGAACAGGAAAGACCGCGGCATCCCGTTGCACCATCCGTACAAATACCGACTCGGCGAAGGGCACGGATGCCGCCGTCACAAAGTGGTGAACGCCTTGCCCGGTACGGCCCCCGCCCTTATCGTTGGGCCCCAAACGACCCAGTCGTCGTCCCGAGCCCTCCCGGAGGCTCGTATGCTCAGCCACCACCAGATCGCGGCCGCCACCCGCATCGGCATGCTCACCCGTGAACGCGACACCGCCTCCGCCTGCGCCGAGGCGCTGCGTGAGCTCGCCCGCGCCCTGCCCTTGGACGCGGCGACGCTGCTCGCCCTGGACCCACTGACCGGCACCCACGTCCAGGTGGCGGGTATCGGCTACACCACCGAGACCTCCCAGGCCCTGGCCGCCGAGTTCGTCACGACGCCGTGGTACCGCAACGTCGTACGGCGGGAGCTGCCGCCGTCCATCTCCGCGGACACCGAGGACCCGGAGGAGTTCGGGCCCCGTTTCCGCAACGGCTGGTTCTACGCCGAGCGGGTCCGCCCGGCGGGCTTCCGCGACGGCGTCACGGGAGCGCTGCGGCACCGCGACCGCCTCGTCGGCCTGATCCATCTGAACACGGAGAGCGCCGGCGCCTACGACACCGAGGCCCGCCACCTGCTCGCCTCCGTCATCCCGGCCCTCGCGGCCTTCGCCGACCCCGTGGCGCGCGCCGGTGAGCTGCATGCCCTGCCGGAGCGGGGCGCGGCGAGCCTCGTGACCGCCGGCTCAGTGATCGACCTGCCCGGTCGTGACCGCGCCCGGGTGCTGGGCGACGCGGAGTTCCAGGGCCTGCTCCGCGCCTTCGCCGGCACGGGCGGCCGCCGGTTGCGGCTGCTGTGGCCGGTCGGGGGAGCCTGGTACCGCGTCACCCTCCACCGGCACCGGCCGGGCCCGGGGATCACGCCGGACGCGGTGCTGACGCACGAGACGCCCACCGAACTGCCGTATGGACTGAGCCCCCGGGAGCTGGAGGTGCTCACCCGGGCGGCGACCGGACAGACCAACCAGGCCATCGCGCAGGCGCTGTTCCTCTCCCCGCGGACCGTGCACAGCCACATCGAGCACGTCCTCCGCAAGACCGGCGCCGCCTCCCGCGCCGAGGCCACGGCCCTCGCCGTCCGCGACGGCCTGCTGCGCCCGGGCCCGGACCACCTCGCGTTCTTCGTGGAACGGTGAGCCGCCGGAGCCCCGCGCGGCGTGGGGGCACGCGGCGTGGGAGCGCGCGGCGTGGGAGCGCGCGGCGTGGGAGCGCGCGGCGCAGGGGCCCGTGGCGCAGGGGCCCGTGGCGTGGGAGCGCGCGGCGTGGGAGCGCGCGGCGCAGGGGCCCGTGGCGTGGCGGCCCGTGGCGTGGGAGCGCGCGGCGCAGGGGCCCGTGGCGTGGGGGCACGCGGCGTGGGAGCGCGCGGCGTAGGGGCCCGTGGTGGTGCAGTTCTATGTCCTCCGTCACCGGAGGACGAAGAAAGACCACATCGACGTCCTGTTGTGCCAGCGCCGCCATGTGATCGCCGAAACTGAGGTTCACCAGATGCAGGATCATGTGCGGGTGGCGATCTCTCAGTGAATCGAGCACTGCTCGGGTGTGCGCCATTGACGCCTCAGCGCCGATGGCTCCCACGATGACCCGCCCGGAGATCTGTCGCTGCTGCGCATCGGCGCAGCCCAACGGCAGCAGTCGCCACGGCACCTCGCACCGGCGGAACGAGAAGTTCTGGCTCAGGCGGAGAAGATTCTCACGCGGGACTGCATGGGAAAGGAGGGTTTCTCCTTCTGGGGGCACTCCGGAACTCCCCGAACCTCCGGAGCGCTTGTTCCCGTACGTCATCGACGACAAGCAGTGGGCCGCGGCAGAGCGGGGTCGTGCCGCACCGGGCAACGCGTTACGGGTGGAGCACCACTGAGTTGACCGGTGTCAGGTCGACCTCGTTGGCGTAACCCTGATTGATCGTCCAGCAGTCGGTACCGTTGGAGTTCGCGCAGATGTCGACCTTCCACCCACCGGTCTGGTTGTTGTAGATCATGTGGGTGCCGTACTGGTCGTAGAGCCGGTGCACACCCTGGGACCAGTACACGTGCGACGGGACGTTGTTGTTGAAGCCCGCGTTCTGCGGATAGATGCAGAAGGCGCCGTCCGGGCAGCCGTTGGAACTGGCCGTCGTGGCGGCTTGGGCCTCGACGGTTCCGAGCATGAGGAGGGCCGCGGCAGCGGTGGCTGTCGCGGCGGCCTGGCGGAGCACCTTGGATGTCATCATCGTCACCTTCGCAGCAAGGGCGCAGGTCGGTTTCGTTGCGGGTCTTGGCGCAACTTCTCTGCAGCCGAAATCGAGCGCGAGCCTAGTGACGAGCGGCGTTCACCGGTCCTGACACATGTCTGGGTGCACGCTTGCCTCTCACTTTGTTCCTGATGGTCTGAGCCGGTTTCGTTCGATGATCCTCTCGGGCCGTTTCACGGTCTTGTCCACTTCCTGGCGGGTGGCAGGACGCCAGTTCTTCGCGCCAAGTGGCCTTCCAGGACCAGGAGTTGTTGGTTTCGGTGCACGCGCCGGACAGTGCAGGTGCGGGCGGAGGTTCCGAAACCCTCGGCGGACCCGGGCCGGGGTGAGCCGGCCGGGGGCGGGCTTCTCCTACGGCCGCCGCACGTCGGCAGCGGCCTCGTGCAGAAGGCGGATCCGGGTGTGGGCAGCGATGATCAGCCAGGTCGCGGTGGACGTGAGCGCCGGAGCAGGGACAGAGGTCGAAGAACAAGCTCAGGCGAGTGTGACCTCCACGGGGAGCTTCTTGATCCCGTTCACGAAGTTGGAGCGGACTCGGGGGACGTCGCCGGTGAGGCGGATGCCCGCGAGGCGGGGGATCAGTTCCTCGAACATGATGCGGATCTCGGTGCGGGCGAGCAGGTTGCCCAGGCACAGATGCGGGCTGCCCTTGCCGAAGGTGACGTGGTCGTTGTCCTGCCGGGTGACGTCGAAGTCGTAGGGGTTGCCGAAGACCTCCTCGTCACGGTTGCCGGAGGCGAACCACATGACGACCTTGTCACCTTCCCTGATCCGCTTGCCACCGAGTTCGACCTCGCGGGTCGCGGTACGGCGGAAGTGGTAGACCGGCGAGGCCCAGCGCAGGAACTCCTCGACCGCGGTGGGGATCAGGGAGGGGTCCTCCTGGAGCCTGGCGAGCTGCTCGGGGTGCTGGAGCAGGGCCAGCATGGAGTGGGTGATGGTGTGCCGCGTGGTCTCGTTGCCGGCCACGACCAGGAGCAGGAAGTAGTTGTCGAAGTCCTGCGCGGACAGCGGTACGCCATCACGCGGGGTGGTGTTGACGAGTGTGGAGACCAGGTCCGTGCCGTCTCCGCCGCGCCGCTGCCTCGCCAACTCCCGCCCGTACTCGAACACCTCCAGCGAGGCGGGGGAACGAAAGGGCAGGTCGCGGTACTGCTCGCTCTCCTCGCTGTGCAGCAGCACGTCCGCGTAGTCGGGGTCGGTGTTGCCGATGATGCGGTTGCCCCAGTCGATGAGCTGCTGGTTGTCCTCCGGCGGCACGTCGAGGAGGCGGGCGAGCACGTTGATGGGGAAGTCCGCGGAGACGTCGGCCACGAAGTCGAAGCTGCCCTTGGCGAGCGCGGTGTCCAGGGTCGTCGCCGTCAGTCCGCGCAGGAAGTCGGTGTAGCTGTTGATGACGCTCGCCCCGAACCGTCGCTGGATGAGGCTGCGCAGCGCGCGGTGGCGTACCCCGTCCAGCTCCAGGATGGAGGCGCGTTTCTTGATCTGGTCGTCGTCGACCTCTTCGAGATTGACGAACCTGGTGGAGGTGAAGGTCTCGGCGTCGCGGTCGACCCGGGCGATGTCCGCGTGCCGGGTCACGGCCCAGAAGCCGGAGTTGGGCGCCTCCTCCGGCTGCCAGTGGACGGGGTCCTCGTGGCGCAGGGTGTGGAACATCCGCCAGGGGGTGATGCCGTCGGTGAAGTGGTCCAGGTCGGTGAGGTCGACGTCGGCCAAGGGCAGCGGTTCGTTCACGGCGGCGGCGGTAGTGGCGGTGGGAAGGGTCTCGGTCATCGGTGGCTCCTCTGCGTCAGCACGTCACAGGTGGTAGGCGTACTCGGTGAACTCCCAGTCGGTGACGTGCCGTTGGAAGCGCTCGACCTCGTTCCGCTTGTAGGAGAGGAAGGACGTGGTGAAGTCCTTGCCGAGCACCTCGGCCAGGGCGGTGTCCGCCTCCAGCGCGTCGAGGGCGGCACTCAGGGTGGTGGGAAGGCGGGCGGACTTCGTGGCGTCGTAGCCGTATCCCTCCAGGGGGGCGGGGGGCTCGTCGCCGGCCAGGACGCCCAGCAGCGCGGCGGCGACGGTCGCGGCGATCGCCAGATAGGGGTTGGCGCCGGCGTCACCCAGGCGCAGTTCCAGGCGGGTGCCGGAGCCGCGCTCGGGCGGGATACGGACCATGGCGCTGCGGTTGTCCAGGCCCCAGTCGATCAGCCAGGGCGCGAGGGTGTCGGGTCCGAAGCGCTTGTACGAGTTGACGGTGGGGTTGAGCAGTGCGGCGAGGGCCGGCGCGTGGGCCAGGACGCCGGCCACCGCGTGGCGGGCGGTGGCGGACAGGCCGTAGGCGCCCGCGGGGTCGTCGAAGGTGTTGCGCCCCTCGGTGCCCTCTGCTCCCTCTGCGCCCCCGCAGGACAGGTGGAGGTGGAAGCCGGAGCCGCCCGCGTCGTTGAAGGGCTTGGCCATGAAGGTGGCGAGCCTGCCCTCCTTGCGGGCCAGTTCCTTGATCGCCGCTTTGAAGCGGAAGGCGCGGTCGGCGGCCGACATCGCCTCCGAGTGCGTGAGGTTGATCTCGAACTGCCCGCCGTCGAACTCGTGGTTGCCGCTGATCACGCCGAGGTTCAGGTCCCGCACCTGGCGCAGCACACGCAGCAGGTGGTTGTCGGGGTCGGCGCGCAGGCCGGCTGTGTAGACGACGCCCGAGTCCCGCGCGTAGCGGCGCCAGCCGCCGACGGGGCCGGGTTCGGGGTCGCAGAGGTAGTACTCCAGCTCGGGACCGACGACGGGGCGCAGTCCGTGGTCGGAGCACCGGGCGAGAACCGCGCGCAGCAGGTCGCGCGGCGATTCGGGGGCGGGCGCACCGGTCGCCGGGTCGACGACGTCCCCCAGACAGGCGGCGACGCCGGGCTCCCACGGCAGCGTCACCAGGGTGTCGAGATCGGGTCGTACGGAGATGTCGGGCAGCCCCGCGTCCAGGCCGCCGCCGACCGGTACGACATCGCCCTGGGGGCTGGTGTGGTAGACGGCACGGCAGAAGGCGAGCCCGTGTTCACTGGCCCGGGGCAGCTCGTCGAGCAGTACGTCGCGCGCCCGCTCGGTGCCGATGAGGTCGGGATAGACCACCCGGACGACGTCGATGCCGTCGGCGGCGAGCCGGTCCATGTGCCGGCGGACCTGCCGGCGGACTTCCGAGATGTCTTGATCGCTCACCGTTGTCTCCTCGGGCGGACGTGGGGCGCCTTGGGCGGGCCGGGGGTCCGGGGCGCGAAACCCGGGATCCGGGGTCGAAGGCGGGTGGGCGGCGGAAAGGCGGGCCGGGCCCGGCGGTGACCGGGCACCCAGGCGCTTCATTTGATGCCAAACGGTATGGACGGGTGACCCCTGCCGCAAGAGGGCGGGGGCAAGAATTTATCCACCTGGATAGGTATTGACCAGGGGGTGGCGGCTTCCTATCTTGTTTGAAGCCAAACGAGTAAGGGGTTCGGTACTCCGCTCCCCTTTGGCCGGGGCCCGGTCCGACAGCGGTCGGGCCCCTTCACCTTCAGGAGGACCGGCCATGAAGGTCGTCGTCGACATGACCAAGTGCCAGGACCACGGCCAGTGCGTCTTCGCCGCCCCCGACGTCTTCCGGATGGACGACGACGGACACCTGGCGTACGTCCCCGACCCGGACGACGCGCTGCGCGACGAGGTCGAGGAAGCCGCTGACGTCTGCCCACTGCAGGCCATCCGGATCGAGGACTGACATGGGCGCCGGACGTGTCGTCGTCACAGGCGCCTCGATGGGCGGACTGCGCGCCGCCGAGCAACTGCGTGCCGCCGGCTGGGCGGGTGCCGTCACAGTCGTCGGGGCCGAGCCGCACATGCCGTACAACCGCCCGCCCCTGTCCAAGGAGGTACTGGCCGGGAAGGCACCGTTCGAGTCGCTGGCCTTCACCCCGAAGGCGTCGACGGCCGATGTGGAGTGGCGGCTCGGCACGAAGGCCGTCGCCGCCCGCCTGTCCGAGCGGATCATCGAACTGGACGACGGCGAGACGCTCTCCTACGACGGTCTGGTCGTCGCCACCGGCATGCGGCCGAGGCGGCTGCGCTGCCCGGGCCCGACCGCCGGCCGCCACACGGTCCGTACCCTCGCCGACGCCCAGGCCCTGCGGGACGCGCTGACCCGGCCGGGTGCGCGGGTGGTCGTGGTCGGGGCGGGCTTCATCGGGTGCGAGGTCGCGGCCAGCGCGGTCGGGCTCGGCGTCACCGAGGTGACCGTCGTCGACCCGCTGCCCCTGCCCATGCTGGAACCCCTCGGTGAGCTGCTGGCCCGCGCGCTGCTCAAGCGGCACGGGAAGCGCGGGGTGCGGTTCGCGCTCGGTGCGCCGGTCGCCGGTTTCGAGGGCACCGACGGTGGCCGGGGGAGGGTCACCGGCGTCGTCCTCGGCGACGGGACGGTCCTTCCGGCCGACGTGGTCGTGGAATGCGTGGGATCGGTCGCCAACACCGAGTGGCTGGAGGGCAACGGCCTCGATCTGTCCGACGGGGTGCTGACGGACGAACAGCTGCGCGTCGGCGGACTGCCGCACGTCGTCGCGGTCGGCGACGTCGCCCGCTTCCCCAACGCCCGCTACGACGGCGTACCCCGACGCGTGGAGCACTGGTCCATCCCCACCGACACCGCCAGGCACGCGGCCCGGAGCCTGGCCTCCCACCTGCACGGCACGGACGGCGGCCTCGCCCCCTTCGCGCCACTGCCCACCTTCTGGAGCGACCAGCACGACTTCCGGCTGCAGTCCTTCGGCGCGCCCGTGCTCGGTGCCGATGACGTGCGGGTCCTGGACGGCGACCCGGAGGGTGATCCGGAGGGTGACCTCCTCGTCGGATACCACCGCGACGACCGGCTTGTCGGTGTCGTCGCGCTCGGCGGCCAGGCCGCCGCCATGGCCGCCGCCCGCTACCGCGCTCAGTTGCTGCAACAGCCCGCTCTCACGGCCCGAGCCCAAGGAACGTCATGACCAGTGTCCGTGGTTTCTTCCACCCCAAGACGGCGAGTGGCACCTCGTCGCTGATCCCCTCGCCACCGTGGCGCTACTCCGGCGATCTGCTGACGATCGAGTACCGGACCGATCCGGCGCGGGTGCGTGAACTGCTGCCCGAACCCCTGGAACCGGCCGACGAGGACCCCGGCGCGGTCGCGCTGATCTGGGCCGACTGGCAGTCCTGCTCGGCCTCGGGTGAGGAACTGCTCGACCCGGTGCTCTCCCAGTACAAGGAGGCGTTCGCAGTCGTCCGCTGCCAGTACCGGGGCCGCACGTACTCACGCTGTGTCCACATCTGGGTCGACAAGGACTTCGCGATCGCCCGCGGACTGCACCAGGGCTACCCGAAGAAGCTCGGCTCGATCCACCAGACGCGCCCGCATCCGTACGGGCCCGCTCCGCGGACAGCGGCGGGGGCGCGTTTCGGCGCGACTCTCGCCGCCGCGGACCGCCGACTGGCCCAGGCCGTGGTCACCCTGCGGGAGCCGTCCGAGACGAACGGCTTCGTGAACGGGCACCCGATGGCCCACCACCGCTGGCTGCCGTCGATCGAGAACGGCAAGGGACTGGCACTGGACGAGCTGGTCGAGTCCGGTGCGGCGTCCTTCGAGGGCGGGCAGGCGTGGGTCGGTGATGCCGAGCTGGAGCTGTTCGAGGCGCCTACCGAGGAGCTGGCCCGGCTGGAGATCCGGGAACCCATCGCCGCGTACTACCGCCAAGTCGGCGTGGTGTGGGACGGCGGGCGGTTGCTGGAGTCCGGGACGTCGGGAGCGTCTGCCTCGTAAGCCGGTGGTCGTCTGCGGGTTGTCCGCGGCTGGTCGCGCCCCCATCGCGGCGAAGCCGCACGTTCGTACAGCCCCGCGCCCCTGTGGGGCGTGCCCCTGCCCCCTCGTACCCAAGGAGCCCTTCTCATGACTGACAAGATCACCGTCGCCGGAGTCACCGTCGACACCCGGCACTGGATCGGCGGCGAACGCGTCGCCTCCGCCGAGACGTTCGCCGACGTCTCACCGATCGACGGACGCGTCCTCGGAGAGATCGCCCGCGGTGGCGCGCCGGAGGCAGAGGCCGCCGTGGCCGCCGCCCGCGACGCCTTTCCCGCATGGGCGGCCACCCCGCGCGCCGAGCGCGCTCGCATCCTGCACGCCATCGCCGACGGCGTCGAGCAGCGCCTCGAAGAGCTCGCGATCGTCGAGACACACGACAACGGCGCCCTGCTCCGCTCGCACCGCCGGGGCGTGATGCCGCGCGTGGCGCACAACTTCCGCTTCTTCGCCGGCTGGTTGTCGGCACTGGAGCACGAGGACTTCGACACGCGCGGGCACACGAATCACGTCAGCTGGGACCCGGCGGGTCCCTGCGTCCTGATCACCCCGTGGAACGCCCCGCTGATGCTGGCCACCTGGAAGGTGGCACCCGCGCTGGCCGCCGGGAACACGGTGATCCTCAAGCCCGCCGAATGGTCCCCGCTGACCGCCTCACTACTGGCGGACATCGCGGCCGAGGCGGGGCTCCCGGCCGGTGTGCTCAACGTCGTCCAGGGGTACGGCGCCGAAGTCGGCGACGCCCTCACCTCGCATCCGGACGTACGCCGGATCAGCTTCACCGGCTCGGTACCCACGGCCCGGCGGATCGCGGCGTCGGCCGCCGCCAATCTCACCCCGCTCAGCCTCGAACTCGGAGGCAAGTCACCGCTGTTGGTGTTCTCCGATGCGGACCTGGACCTCGCCGTGGACCTCGCGGTGGAGCAGTACGACAACGCCGGGCAGGTCTGTCTGGCCGCGACCCGCATCCTCGTCGAGGAGACGGTCGCCGAGGAGTTCACCCGCCGCTTCGTCGACAAGGCCCGGACGCTCAGGCAGGGCGACCCGCGCGACGAGGCCACCGACCTCGGCCCCAACATCCACCCCCGCCAACTGGAGAAGATCGACGGCTTCGTGCAACGGGCGCTCGCGGCCGGTGCGCGCGCGGTCATCGGCGGGCACCGCAAGGACGGGCTCTTCTACGAGCCGACCCTGCTCACCGACGTCGCCCAGGATGCCGAGATCGTCCAGGAGGAGGTCTTCGGGCCGGTCCTGACCCTCCAGACCTTCACCGACGAGGAGGAAGCCGTCCGGCTGGCCAACGACACCCGCTTCGGACTCGCCGCCACCCTCGCCACCGGCGACCACGCCCGCGCCGCACGCGTCAGCGCGCGGCTCGTCGCGGGCACGGTCTGGGTCAACTGCTTCTTCGTCCGCGACCTCCAGGCACCCTTCGGCGGCTCCCGCCAGTCCGGCGTCGGCCGCGAGGGCGGCACCTGGAGCTTCGACTTCTACTGCGACCTCAAGAACACCGTGACCGCTCCGAAGGGATGGCTGGACCATGGGTGACATCGTCGGGGCGGGCCTGCTCGCCCACGTCCCCACCATCGTGCTCCCGGAGGCCGACCGGCTGGAACTGAACGAGGGCAGGGAGATCACTCTCGTCACCGGTCTCCGGCAGCTCCGCAGGGACGTCTTCGAGTCCGGCGACTACGACACCGTGGTGGTCCTGGACTCGCACTGGGCCACCACCGTCGAGTTCGTCGTCACGGCCCAGCAGAGGCGGGCGGGCCTGTTCACCTCCGAGGAGCTGCCGCGCGGCATGTGCCGGATGCCGTACGACTTCCCCGGCGACTCCGAACTCGCCCACAACATCGAGAAGTTCGCCGACCGGCACGGCACCTGGATCACCGCGATCGACGACGACTACCTGCCCATCTACTACGCCACCATCAACCTCTGGAAGTTCCTCGGCGAGGGCCTGCCCGACAAGCGGTGGGTGACCATCGGCGTGTGCCAGACCGGCGACATGGAGGACCATCTGCGCCTGGGCCGCGCCCTCGCGGACGGCATCGCGGCCACCCCCGGCCGACGCGTCCTCCTCATCGCCTCCGGGGCCCTCTCGCACACCTTCTGGCCGCTGCGCGAACTGCGCGACCACGAGGCCAGCGACCCGTCCCACATCTTCACCCCCGAAGCCCGCGAAGCCGACTACGAGCGCATCGCGTGGTTCAAGCAGGGCCGCCACGACCGGGTCCTCGACACCATGCCGGAGTTCTCGAAGTACAAGCCCGAGGCGAAGTTCTCCCACTACCTGATGATGGCCGGCGCCCTCGGTGAGCGAGCCTGCACCGCCCCGGCACGCCAGTACGGCGCATACGAGAACTCCATCGGCACCGGCCAGGTCCACCTCTGGTTCGACCGCCCGGCCAAGGGCTGGACCGCCCCCCTCATCCCCGCACAGGAGCCCACCCGTGCCTGAGTACCGCCGCATCCTCCTCGACGGGGCCGCCCTTCAGGTCACCGTCGAAGGAGACGAACTCGTCGCCGGGGACGGCCGCCGCGTCAAGACCGACGAGGCTCGGCACCTGCCGCCGGTCGTCCCCTCCAAGGTCATCGCCGTCCATCTCAACCACCGCAGCCGAGTCGACGAGTTCGGTATCGAACTCCCCGGCACCCCGACCTACTTCCACAAGCCGACCTCGGCGCTGAACTCCCATCGGGGCGCGGTCGTCCGCCCCGACGGCTGCAAGTGGCTCAACTACGAGGGCGAGGTCGCCATCGTCATCGGCCGGACGGCACGCAACATCTCCCCGGCCGAGGCGGGCGAGTACATCGCCGGCTACACCGTCGCCAACGACTACGGCCTGCACGACTTCCGCGACACCGACGCCGGTTCCATGCTCCGCGTGAAGGGCTCCGACACCCTCTGTCCGCTCGGCCCCGGCCTGGTCACCGACTGGGACTTCCACGGCAAGCGGCTGCACACGTACGTCAACGGCGAGGTCGTGCAGGACGGTTCGACCGACGAGATGACGTGGGACATGCACTACCTCGTCGCCGACATCGCCCGCACCATCACCCTCCACCCCGGTGACGTGCTCCTGTCCGGCACCCCCGCCAACTCGCGCCCGGTCCAGCCCGGCGACGTGGTCGAGGTGGAGGTCGAGGGTCTCGGCCGCCTCACCAACCACATCGTCACCGGCCCGACCGCCATCCGCACCGACGTGGGCGCGCAGCCCACCGAGTCGGAGGAGGTCCTGTCCACCGCGCTCGGCGGCGACTGGGAGTTCCGTGGCATCCGGCCCCCGCGCCGCTGAGACGGGCGGCGCGGGTAGGGTCGCGTGCATGACCGAGCCCGCTGAGCCCGCTGCCCGGCGCCGCCCGCGCAAGCGCGTGAACTACGGGACCGGCCGCGAGGCCCTGCTGAGCGCCGCCGTGCGGGTGGTGGCGCGTGGTGGTCTGCGCAAGCTCACCTACCGGGCGGTCGCGGAGGAGGCCGGCGTCACCCACGGGCTCGTCGTGCACCATTTCGGCTCCCGCGACGCCCTGATCGAGGAAGCCCTCACCCACGCCATCCGCTCCTCCCTGAGCAGCAGCGCGCTGGAGCCCGGCACGGGCGAGGCCGCCGACTTCTCGACCGGGCTGACCCAGATGGTGGAGTCCGGCCCGGACGCCCAGGCGTTCCAGTACGAGCTGCTCCTGGAGTCCCGGCGCAGGCCGGAGC
Source organism: Streptomyces sp. NPDC096046 (assembly GCF_040303285.1). Lineage (NCBI taxonomy): Bacteria > Bacillati > Actinomycetota > Actinomycetes > Kitasatosporales > Streptomycetaceae > Streptomyces > Streptomyces sp. NPDC096046. The sequence continues at coordinate 85,370 of NZ_JBEOSZ010000001.1, forward strand.
TGCTGCCGCATCTGCGTGCGCTGTACGACGAGTACTTCGACGCCACCCGGCGCGAGCTGTCCCAGATGCTGCCCGGGCCGGTGGACCAGGGGCTCTCCCGGATGGTGTTCGCCACCCTGGAGGGGCTCGTACTCCACCAGCTCGTGTTCGGTGAGCGCGAGGTCATCGAGGACGCGCTGGACGAGCTGCGCTCGGTGCTGTGCCTGCTCGCGGAGCGGCGGGCCGACGACTCCGCGGACGGCGACGGCACGCCCTCCGACGGCTGACGACTGACGGCGCTTCCTCCGACGGCTGACGCCGACGGCTGACGACGACGGCTGACGACGACGGCACGTCCTCCGACGGCTGACGGCGACCGAGCCGTGCCCGCGGACGGCCGGGCCGCCCTCCCCCGCTCGGCACCTGCCCTGAGCACACCCTCGCCCGGCCCGAGCACCCCCTCGATCACCGGCGCGTGAGTAATCCGCGGCCGGACCGGAATCTCTCCACGCACCCCCTTGCCAAACGGATAGTTCCACTCCACGATGAGGCAACTCGTTTGGCCTGAAACGACCCTCCCCCTCCCCTGGCAGGTGATCCGAGTGGACAGTCAGACGGTCTCCAGAGAGCAGACCGCGCGGGACACATCCACCGCAGGCAAGCTCAAGCCCAACGCGCTCGGCGTGCTGGGCATCCTCTTCTTCGTCCTCTCCGCCCAGGCGCCGCTCACCGGCGTCGCCGGAGCGGTCCCGATCGCCGTCGCGCTGGGCAACGGGCCCGGCGCGCCCGCCGCCTACGCGGTGGCGGGCGCGGTGATCCTGCTGTTCTCGGTCGGTTTCGTCGCCATGGGCCGCCATGTCGTGGACGCCGGCGCCTTCTACATGTACATCGGCAAAGGGCTGGGCCGGACCACCAGTGTCGGCAGCGCGGGTGTCGCGCTCTTCGCGTACTGCACCATCCAGGCCGCCATGTACGGGCTGTACGGGTCCATCGTGAGCGGTCTGGTCGCCGCCCACACGGGGCTCGACCTGCCGTGGTGGGCCTGGGCGCTGGCCACGATGGTGATCGTGCAGGCGCTCGGCGCGGCCGGCGTCGAGATGGGCGCCAAGGTGCTCGCAATCTTCGTCCTGGCGGAGTTCAGCATCCTGCTGGCCTTCGGCCTGGTCACGCTGTTCAAGGGAGGCGGGCCCGAAGGGCTCGGCCTGGCCGACAGCTTCTCGTCGAGCGCCGCCCTGCAGGGCGCTCCGGGCGTGGCCGTGATGTTCGCCGTGGCGTCCATGTTCGGGTTCGAGGCCACCGCGATCTACGGCGAGGAGGCGCGCGAGCCGCGCAGGACCGTCCCGCGGGCCACGTACCTGGCGGTCGCCGTCGTCACGGGCTTCTTCGCCCTGACGTCCTGGATGCTGGTGTCCTCGTACGGCGCCGGCGAGGCCGCCGGGGCCGCGGGCAAGGCGCTGGAGAGCGGGGACTCGACCGGCTTCGTCTTCGCGCCGATCGCGGCGGAGTTCGGCGGCTGGGTCAACGACGTACTGCCGGTCCTGCTCGCCACCTCCCTCTTCGCCGGCGTCCTCGCCTTCCACAACTCCGCCAACCGCTACCTGTTCTCGCTCGGCCGCGACCGGCTGCTGCCCCGTCGGCTCTGCACGCTCAACCGCCGCCACGCACCCTGGACCGCCGGCTGTGCGCAGACGGTCGTCGCCGTGACCCTCGTCGCCCCCTTCGCCCTGGCCGGCAAGGACCCCGTACTGACCCTCTTCTCCTGGTTCAGCGGCGTCGCCGTCCTGGCGATGATGCTCCTGTACCTGCTGACCTCGGTGTCCGTGGTCGTCTTCTTCCGCCGTGAGCGCCTGGACACCCGCCTCTGGAACACGCTGATCGCCCCGGTCCTGGGCGCCCTCGGCCTCGTGGGCGCGATCTGGCTGATCCTGGACAACTTCACCACGCTCATCGGAGGTGAGCGCGGCACGGCCGTGTGGCTCGCGGCCTCGGTCCCGGTGGTCATGGCACTGGGCGTCGTGGCCGCACGGGTGACGCGCCGGGCCGGGACCGCCGTCGACGGCTGACCGTGCGAGCGCCTCCAGCGCAGGCCCGGCGGCTGCGCCGGAGGCACGGCAGCACCCTCGTCGCCATATCGTTTGATCTCAAACCACATGATGCGCATCACGGATCTGGCCTGGAGGTTCATATGCCGGCTGTCACCCACGACGAGTGGCTCCGCCGTGCCAAGACGCTGGAGGTGTCCGGCGCGCACCACATCGACGGCGCCGACGAGGCCGGCTCGGGCAGCACGTTCCCGGTCGTCTCGCCCCGTGACGGCCGGGTCGTCGCCGAGGTCGCCGACGCCGGACCCGACGAGGTGAACGCGGCCGTCGCCGCCGCCCGGCGGGCCTTCGACTCGGGACCGTGGCCGCGCCTGGCGCCCGCCGAGCGCGGCCGGGCGCTGCTGCGGATCGCCGAGCTCCTCGAAGACCGACGCGAGTCGCTGGCCCTGACGGTGAGCCTGGAGATGGGCAAGCCCATCACCGACGCGTACGACATCGAACTGCGCGCCGTCATCAGCACCTTCCGCTGGTACGGGCAACTGGCGGACAAGCTCACCGACGAGTCGCCGCACACCCCGTCGGACGCGCTCGCGCTGGTCACCCGGGAGCCGGCCGGTGTCGTCGGCGCGGTGGTCCCATGGAACTTCCCGCTGACGCTGGCGGGCTGGAAAGTCGCCCCGGCACTGGCCGCCGGCTGCACGGTCGTCCTGAAGCCTTCCGAGAACTCGCCGCTGTCCGCGCTGCTGCTGGGACGGATCGCCACCGAGGCCGGGCTGCCGCCGGGCGTGCTCAACGTCGTGGGCGGCGACGGGCCGGTGGCCGGGCGGGCCCTCGGCCTGCACCCCGATGTCGACGTTCTCGCCTTCACCGGGTCCACCGCCGTCGGCCGGCACTTCCTCCGTTACGCCGCCGACTCCAACCTCAAGCGGATCTGGCTGGAGTTGGGCGGCAAGTCGCCGAACATCATCCTTCCCGACGCTCCCGACCTTCAGAAGGCCGCCGCCACCGCGGCCTGGGGCATCTTCTTCAACCAGGGCGAGATGTGCACCGCGCCCTCCCGGCTGCTCGTCCACTCCTCGATCGCGGATCGTGTCACCGAGGCGGTCGTCCGGCGGGCCCGGGAACTGCGCGTCGGTGATCCCCTCGACCCGGCCACGGAGATGGGCGCCCTGGTCGGCGAGGGTCACCTGGAGCGCGTACTGGACCACATCCGGCGCGGAGTCGACGAGGGCGCGCGCCTGCGTACCGGGGGCTCGCGGACCCTTCCGGACACCGGCGGCAGCTTCCTTGAGCCCACCGTGTTCGACCAGGTCGGCCCCGGCGCCCGCCTGGCCCGCGAGGAGATCTTCGGCCCGGTGCTGTCCGTGCTCACCTTCGACGACGTGCACGAGGCGGTACGGCTGGCCAACGGGACCGAGTACGGACTCGCCGCCGGCCTGTGGACCTCCGACCTGTCCACCGCACACCAGGTCTCGCGGTCCCTCAGAGCCGGAACCGTGTGGGTCAACTGCTACGAGGAGGGCGATCTGACCGTGCCCTTCGGAGGCATGAAACAGTCGGGCAACGGCCGCGACAAGTCCGCGCACGCCCTGGAGAAGTACACCGAGCTCAAGACCACATGGATCCGGCTGTGACCCGTACCTCCAGGCCACGACCGGTGCCCCGTACCCCCGGGAGACCGCTCATCGCGATCCCCGCCCGCTTCTCCGCCACCACCTCGGCGCTGCGGTACGCCGCCGAGGTCAACGCCCGCGCGCTCGTCGAGGCGGTGTGGCGGGCCGGTGGCGAACCGGCGACGATCCACCCGCACGCGCCGGGCGGCACCGCCGACCCCGCCGAGGTCGCCGCGCGTCTCGCCCGCTTCGACGGTGTGCTGCTGCCGGGCGGTGGCGACCTCGCCCCGCGCCGCTATGGCCACACCGTCGGCGCAGTCCACGAGAGCGTGTACGACGTCGACGACGAGCAGGACGGCTTCGACCTCGAGGTCGCCCGGTGGACACTGGACTCGGGCCTTCCCCTGTTGGCGGTCTGCCGCGGCCTGCAGGTCGTCAATGTCGCGCTCGGGGGCACCCTGGAGCAGGACATGGGCGGACCGGAACGCGAGCACCGGCACCTTGTGCACGCCGTCGCGCTGGAACCGGGGTCGGGCGTGGCGCGGGCCGCGCGGGCGGAGAAGGTCGACGTGTCCTGCTACCACCACCAGCGGATCGACCGGATCGGCGCGGGTCTGCGCGTGACCGCCACGGCGGTGGACGGCACGGTCGAGGCGCTCGAACTTCCGGACGCCCGGGGCTGGTTCACGGCCGTTCAGTGGCACCCCGAGGACACCGCGCACGAGGACGTGGCGCAGCGGGGCCTGTTCGACGCGCTGGTGCGGGCCGCCCGGGAGTGACTCGGAGTGCCCCGGAAGCGCAGGCGGCGGTGTCAGGCGGCGGTGTCGGGCTTGGGGCGACGGCCGCTGCGGCGCGGTGTGGGCTCGGCCCCGTCCAGCAGAGTGCGGCGGCGCTCCTCGCCGTGCTCCTCGACCTGGATCACGACACTGCGCAGCCCCTCCGCGAGCTGTCGGCAGTCCGCGTCGCTGAGCCGCCCCGTGACGAACGCCTCCTCCTCGTTGAAGGCCGGAAACACCCGCCGCATGAGCTCCTCGCCCTCGTCGGTGAGGCTGAGCAGAACCAGCCGGCCGTCGGAGGGGTGGCCGGCCCGCCGCAGCAGCCCACGGGACTCCAGCGTGCGGGCCACGCCGGTGAGGGTCCCCTTGGAGATCCCCGCCTCCTCCGCCACGTGCCGGGTCTCCGACTCGCCCCACACCCAGACCACCCACAGCACGACGAAGGCCGTCCAGGTCAGATCGGAGCCGCGCAGTACGGAGTTCTCCAGGTGCTGACGCACCGCCGAGGCGGCCCGGTAGATGTTGGCCACGGCCGCCATCTGGTCCCGGCGGATCGGGATGCCGCCGAGCTTGGCCGCGGCGAGCTTCTCGGCTTCGGTGATGGATCGCTGGCCGGGCACGGGGGCTCCTTCGATTTCCTCGGCTGACCGGGACAGCTTGTTCCGGTTCGATCGTTCGGCCTCAAATTGTACGGAGACGGAGATGCGGCCGGTGGCCGGAGTCGCACGTCTCGTCACCACCGACCGCACCCGCGGCACGGCAGCCGGGGCCCGGCGACGACTCGGCGCGCTCACCGTCCCGGAGGCGGCAGTGGCAGACCTTCTCGCCACCCACGCGTGGATGCTCGGCGGTGAGCAGTCCGAGGTCCTCCACGTCGGAGGTCAGGATCGCGTAGATAGATGTCCGGTGAACGGATCTCGGGCTCCGCATAACGGTCCGATATCGCTCGCTGGCATTTTCGACGGTAACTGCGCGTCATGTGACTTGCATCACTCAAGCCCTGGCAAAAGCCGTGGTAGAACTGCGCAACTCCGCAGGTAGCACCGTTCAACGCCGCCACGCGGAGCGGTCGGCATGCACCGGCAGCACAACCAGGGTGATCACGATCCGCATCCAAGGACAGCCCGCTCAGCGTCGCCGATCGAACAACGGCGTTCGTTCCGAGACCGCACATCGACCGGCGGCACTTCCCCTGTGCCCCGGACTCGCACCATCGAGGTAGCCACTGTGTCACTCGACTCCGTCACCCAGAACATCGACGAGGCCGTCAGCGATTTCTTCGAACCGATAGCCGAATGGCTCGGGAAAATCGTCTTCTACGCGGTTCCCGTCGGCGGAACGGACCTTCCCCTCATCGTCGCCTGGCTCGTCGTCGCCGGCCTGGTCTTCACCGGCTGGTTCGGGTTCGTGCAGGTCCGCAAGTTCAAACTCGCGTTCGACGTGGTGCGCGGGAAATACGACGAGAAGGGGTCGGCGGGCGAGGTCAACCACTTCCAGGCGCTGACCGCCGCCGTCTCCGGCACGGTCGGCCTCGGAAACATCGCCGGTGTGGCCGTGGCCGTCTCCATCGGCGGCGCCGGCGCCACGTTCTGGATGATCCTGTGCGGCCTGCTCGGCATGGCCACCAAGTTCGTCGAGGTCACCCTCGGTGTGAGGTACCGCGAGGTGCACGCCGACGGCACCGTCTCCGGCGGCCCGATGCACTACCTGCCCAAGGGCCTCAAGGAGCGCTTCGGCAGCGGCGGCGCCAAGCTCGGCAAGGTGCTCGCCGTCCTCGCCTCGATCATGATCCTCTTCTTCGGTCTGTTCGGCGGCAACCTGTTCCAGACCAACCAGAGCTACGCGCAGATCTCCTCGACCTTCGGCGGCGAGGACGGCTTCCTGGCGTCCTCCGCCGGTGCCGTCCTCTTCGGCCTGGTCGTCTCCGCACTGGTCGGTCTCGTGCTGCTCGGCGGCATCCGCTCCATCGCCTCGGTCACCAGCCGGCTGGTGCCCGCGATGGCCGGTATCTACATCGTGGCCTGCCTGGTCGTCATCCTGGGCAACGTCACCGCGGTGCCGGACGCCTTCCAGGAAATCCTGCGGGGCGCCTTCGAGGCCGACGGCGTCGTCGGCGGTGTGCTCGGTGCCCTGATCATCGGTTTCCAGCGCGCCGCGTTCTCCAACGAGGCCGGTCTCGGCTCCGCCCCGATCGCCCACTCCGCGGTCAAGACCAAGCACCCCGCCAGCGAGGGTCTGGTCGCCCTGCTGGAGCCGTTCATCGACACGGTCGTCATCTGCACCATGACCGCGCTGACCATCGTCATCGCCGACCCGCCCAGCTGGACCGAGGCCCGCGAGGGCAAGGACATCGGCGGCGTCACCATCACCTCCGACGCCTTCGAGACCGTCCTGCCCTGGTTCCCCTACGTCCTCACCATCGCAGTACTGCTGTTCGCCTTCTCCACGATCCTGACCTGGGGCTACTACGGCCTCAAGGCCTGGTCGTACCTGTTCGGCAAGAGCAAGACCAGCGAGACCGCCTTCAAGGCCATCTGGAGCCTGTTCGTGATCCTGGGCGCCCTCATGTCCCTCGACTCGCTGATCAGCCTCGCCGACTCCGCGCTCTTCCTGCTGTCGGTGTTCAACATCATCGGCCTGTACCTGCTCGCCCCCTTCGTCAAGCGCGAGCTCAACTCCTTCCTGGAGTACGTCCGCGCCCGCAAGGCCGGTGAGATCAGCGACGACGGCGACGAAGACCAGGAGTCGGTGAAGACCACCGCCTGACCGCCCCCGGCGACCCGGCTCCGGTACGGGCCCGTACTCACCTCGCGCCTTGGTGGGTACGGGCCCGTACGCCTGCCTTGGCGTCTTGCAGGTCAGCGCCACAGCACCTGCCCAAGCGCCGACGCTTCCCAAGCTAGAACCCGAGTTCGATTCTCGTCACCCGCTTCATGTGAAACCCTCAGGTCAGCGGCCCGAGGGTTCTCGTCGTCCAGGGCGGGCCGGGGGCGCAGGCCGACGTCGCGTGCACCGGGCGGGCGTTGTTCCGGCACTCTGGACTGTGCCGTACACGGCGGTCGCCGCTCGGTTCGCGCGCGGGGCGAAGACGCCGGGCACAGCGCGTCGGGGACGGCAAGCGGCGTCTCGCTCCGAGGGAACGCATGACCAGGCGCGATCGCCGATCTGATCGGCACCGAGTCGGGGGATGATCGATCCACCGGTGTGTCGGTCCGCCGACGCGCCCGCGGTCTTCGGGGAGGGTTTTCCATGACGGAGGGGCGGCATGGTGGAGGGTGTGGCAGGTGAAGGGCGGTGGCGGGCGGCGGCCGAGCCGGGATTCTGGCAGCGGGTCGTCGGGCAGCTGGGCACAGCCCTGATCGTGGGGGACACCGCCGGACGGATCCTCGCGGTCAATCCGGCCGCCGAGCGGCTGCTGGGGCGCACCGCGTCGTCGATGCGCGGGGAGGACGCACACGACCTGCTGCACCGCGACGCGGACGGCGGCAGCGTCCCCCGGGAGCAGTGCCCGCTTCTGCGGACCCTGGCCGAGAGGACCGAGGCACGCGGGGAGGGCCACCTCTGCCGGCGCGGTGACGGCCGCCTGGTCGCGGTCTCCTGGTCCGCTTCCCCCCTGACGGACGACGGCGTCTTCATGGGCATGGCCGTGCTGTTCACCGACGCGGCCGCCGACCGCACCGCGCGTCGGGAGCGTGCGGCCTACACACGTGCGCTGGAGGACCTCACCGAGCGGCTGACGCTGGTCGCGGAGATCACCGACGTGCTGGGTCAGACGCTGGAGACCGATGAGGCCCTCGCCCGACTGGGCCGCCTGCTGGTTCCGCGCCTCGCCGACTGGGCGGCGGTGGACCTCCGGGCGGGTTCCGGACAGGTTTACCGGGTGGCGGTGACGGGTCCCGGGGGGCGGGACGCCGCGCTGGAGGACTGGCACGAACGCCTTCCCGAGCCCGGGGAGGAGACCCGCTCCCCTCTGGTGCGGGTGCTGAACGGCGGTGATCCCGTCCTGCAGCGCGAGGCGGACGTGACCGCACCGACCGACTCGGCCCTGGCCGCCGTGCACAGCGGCTTCCTGCGTACCGCCCGTGCCACCTCCGCCGTCACGGTGCCGCTGGGCTCCCGACAGCAGGTCACCGGCGCCCTGACACTGGTGCGCACGGACCCGGCGCACCCCTTCGACACCGACGACCTGACCGTGGTGAGCGACATCGGCCGCCGGGTCGGACTGGTCATCGACAACGCCCGCCGCTTCGGCCGCCAGCGCGCCGTCGCCGAGGCCATGCAGCGCAACCTGCTCGCCCCACTGCCGCAGCCCGGCCGCCTGCGGCTCGCCGCCCGCTACCAGCCCGCCCCGGCAGGCTCCCAGGTGGGCGGCGACTGGTACGACGCGTTCGAGCGGAAGGACGGCACGCTCGCGCTGGTGATCGGCGACGTCGTGGGCCACGACCTGACCGCGGCGGCCGGAATGGCGCAACTGCACGGCATCCTGCGCTCACTGGCCTGGGACGACAGCGGCCCGCCCGGTGCCGTCGTCGACCGTCTCGACGACGCCATGCCCGCCATCACCACCGTCCCCATGGCCACCCTCGTCCTCGCCCTGCTCGAAGGCGACCCGCACAGCGGCCCGTGGACGCTGCGGTGGACCAGCGCGGGGCATCCGCCGCCCCTCCTGCTGACCCAGGACGGACAGGCGCGGTACCTCGAAGCGGGGCAGGGGGTCCTCCTCGGCGCCCCTTCGGGCACCGGTGCCGGCCGGCCGAGCGCCGCGGAGGTCCTGCCGCCGGGTTCCACCCTGCTGCTCTACACCGACGGTCTGATCGAGATCCCCGGCAGCGACCTGGACACCGGCCTCGCCCGGCTGCGCCGCCACGCCCTCGCGCTCGCCCATGAGCCGCTGGACACGCTCTGTGACCGGCTGCCCGCCCGCATGCCGCCCGGCAGCACGGACGACGTGGCCCTCCTCGCCCTGCGCCTGCCGTCGCTGTGAGAACCGGGCCGGGTGAGTCGGGAGGACGGTGCCCAGGCCTGGACGACCGGAACGCGGAAACGCGCCGAGTTCGCCCGGCTCGTCACCACGTCGACCGCCTCCCCGGCCCCGTGGCCGGACACCGGAAAGGGCAGGAGGGGATGATGGCCGTCATGCGCATCCGCATCGACGCCGTCGACCTGCCCGGCCTCACCCGCCCCGCCCCCGCCGACGGCGCGGCGCCCGCCCACGGCGACCTCCACGTCGCCGTGCAACGCCGCGACCGTCCGGCCGAACTCCTCGATCCACAGCCCGGCGACGCGTCGTCCGCGACCTGGACCCTGGAGTGCACCACGAGTACCTCACCGGCCGGCACCGAGATCCGGGGGCCGTATGTGCAGGACCGTCTGGGCCGGCGGTTCATCTACCTGTCGTGGGGGACGGTCGACGCGTCGGGCGTGTTCACGATGTTCCGCCGCGCGAAGCTCATGCTCGATGTCATCCCCGCCGATGTGCTCGCCGCCGCCCGCGAAGGGCTGCTGGTCGGACGCCTCGGCCTGACCGACGCGCAGGGCGGGCCCCTGTGCGCACGGGTCGAGCCCCCGCACATCACCTGGACCGCCGCACGAGGGTGAGGGGGATCTCGCCTCGGGCGCTCCGGTCGGAGCGGCGGGCGAGGGGCGACGCCCGACACCGTTCGGGGCGTCCGGCCGCGCACCAGTCCCGGCGACAGGACTCTCTGCCGCTCAGCCCTTGGGAACGGTCAGCGCAGCTCCGGTGAGGGAGCCTGCGCGGGAGCAGGGCCTTCGCGCTCCTCGGGCACGGCGTCCTCCCGTGCGGTGTCCGCTTCCGGGGCCGCCCGGGGGCCGACCAGCCGCACGGTCGGGATCCCGGCGGGTTCGGCCGGGTCGGCCGCCCACCGTGCGGTGGTCCGTACATAACCGTGGATCACCGAGACCATCGCCAGGATGACGAGGGGACCGGACACCTCCGGATACCGGGCCATGTCCATCGACAGGTAGCGGTACGCCAGCAGGAGCGCGACGAAGATCGTGGTGCCGTGGACGACCAGCAGGATCCCTCGCCGGTCCCAGCCATGCTGGAGCGAGCGCAGGGCTGCCTCGATGGTGAGGGTGAAGACCACGCCGGCGACGAGGTCCACGCCGTAGTGATAGCCGAATCCCAGGGTCGCGGCGAGCGTGGTGACCAGCCAGAACGTGCCCGCGTACCGCAGGAACCGCGGGGCCCTGCGGGTGTGGACGAAGATCGCGACGGCCCACGCCGTGTGCAGACTGGGCATGCAGTTGCGGGGGGTGATCCCGTCGTACGTCATCGGGGCCGGGGTGCTGATCGGCAGTGACGTGTGCGGCCACAGGTTGGCCGCCGCCCACTCCACGCCGCCGGTGCCGGAGGCGCCCGGGCCGTAGGCGAAGACCGGGCCGACCACCGGGAACAGCATGTAGATGCCCGGCCCGAAAAGGCCGATCACCAGGAAGGTGCGCACCAGGTGATGGCTCGGGAAGCGGCGCTCGACCGCCACGTGGCGCAGTTGGTGGAAGGCGACGACGACCGCGGCCACCGCGAGCTGGGCGTAGACCAGGTGCAGAACATGGCCGCTGATCGGTTCGGTGGCCTCGACCAGCCGGCCCGCCAGCCATGACGGGTTGCCGAGCGCGTGATCGGCCATCGCCACGTACTGGTCGAGGACCGTCGGGCGGGTCTTGGCCGTGATGAGCAGCCAGGTGTCGCCGGTCTTGCGGGCGGCCACCAGCAACAGGCCCAGGCCGACGCCCTTGAGCAGCAGGACGCGTTCACCGCCGGTGCGGCGCGTGACGGCGATGACCGCGAAGCCCAGCATCACCCACAGCGCACCGGTGCCCGGCACGTCGCCGTCGGACATGTCGGCGCCCACAGCCCATCGCACCGACAGGAGGACGGCGTCGATGCCCAGGGCGGCGCCGGCCGCGATGAGCCGCTGCCGCCAGGTGAGCACCACCATCATCAGCACCAGACCGCCGTACAGGGGGCCCGCCTTGGGAGCGAGGATCAGGGCCTGCACCTGGGTGGTGATCGGTCCCGGTTCGCCGTAGCGGCGGGCGGCGATCTCCAGCGCGACGAGGAATCCGCACCCGACCACAGCCGCCGCGATCCACGGCATCGCGCGCCCATGGCGCCACGCGCCCCGTTGCGTCCTGCCGCCTCTTCGCGAAAACACCCGCGATGCCCTGGATTTCAATCTTTTGGCCGATTCATCCGAATGGCTGGGGAGATGGAGAGCGATGGAGGGACCATCGCGAGCTCGAACATGCTATCGGAGTGTCGGCGGACGTCAGGGGGGCATGCCGGGATCGACTCTGTCGGGGGCTGCACGATGCCGAGCCGCTCCGCGCCCCTCCCGCAGTGCGGTTCCTCGGCGACGGCGACGAAGTACCGCAACTCCCTTGATTCCACGCCGTCATGCTACGGCTCCGACCTGGGGCGACACCGGTGCGATATCGCGGGCCGGCCGATCGGTGCGGGCCCGCCGCCACCGGCTCCGCACAGGATCGACCGCATGAGCGAACAGATCATCGCGTCGGCGACCGGCGCGGACACGGCATCGGAGACGAGATCGCCGCCGATCCGGGCACCCTCGGCCGGCCAAGGAGGGAGCGGGAAGCCGAAGGGGCCCCGGCGTCGTCGGCCCCGGACGACGCCGTCGCCGATCGGTGACATGTCCACGTAGTCGTCGGCCCGGGTACGCCCGCACGGGTGATGTGACCTTCGTCGCGGGAGCGGGATTCCGGCGTCTTCGCCGCCGTGCCGCGCGCTGACGGCGGTGGCGGCCGCTCGCCCCCGTCCACGGAGGTCACAGCCCCGGAACGCGCGGGTACGACAGGAAGGGGCGCGCGCCCGGACGGCAATATCTGTGCTCGCGAGATGAGAAAGAGAAGCGGGGCCCGCCGAATATTCCTCGCACGCCGTCCGGCACGGAAATTCCGCACGTCACCGACCCGATCATCCCGTGCTACTGTCGATCTCAGTTGCAGGTGTGGTTGCCAGAAGGTTCATTTCCTACGGGGTAATCATCACGGCGACACGGAATTCACACAGGGTGGATTCCCGAAACCGCCTCCGAAGGAGAAACAAAATGGCTACTGGCACCGTGAAGTGGTTCAACGCGGAAAAGGGCTTCGGCTTCATCGAGCAGGACGGCGGCGGCGCCGACGTCTTCGCCCACTACTCGAACATCGCCGCCCAGGGCTTCCGCGAGCTGCTGGAAGGCCAGAAGGTGTCGTTCGACATCGCGCAGGGCCAGAAGGGCCCGACGGCCGAGAACATCGTGCCCGCCTGACACCGGCGCTCGCATATTTCGCAGCTGGGGCCCGCACCTCTGGGGTGCGGGCCCCAGCTCGCTGCTTTTTTCCCGCCGGTCCGAACCGGCCGTATCGATTCGGCTCGTCTCGAGATTCTCTGCGCCGCTCCTCTGCTGCGGATTTTCCTTGCTACGTGCCCATCAAGGAAGGTCCCGCATGAAGCGTGCCCACACATCCCGTACCCGTGACCGTTTCTCCGTGGGCGACGGCGCCGGCCGCCGCTCCGGTGCTCCGCGCCGCGCGCAGAGCTACGGCGGCCGCCGGGCTCCCCAGGGCGAGTTCGCCCTGCCGAAGACGGTCACACCCCCGCTGCCCGCCGTCGAGGCGTTCGCCGATCTCGACATGCCCGCGCGGCTGTTGGCCACGCTCGGCCGCGAAGGCGTGACCGCGCCGTTCCCGATCCAGGGCGCGACCCTGCCCAACTCCCTGGCCGGCCGGGACGTCCTGGGCCGTGGCCGCACCGGCTCGGGCAAGACCCTGGCCTTCGGTCTCGCCGTCCTGGCCCGTACGGCGGGGCAGCGTGCCGAGCCGCGGCAGCCGCTCGCCCTCGTCCTCGTGCCCACCCGTGAGCTCGCCCAGCAGGTCACCGACGCGCTCACTCCGTACGCCCGCTCCGTGAGCCTGCGGCTGGCCACCGTCGTCGGCGGGATGTCCCTCGGCAAGCAGGCCGGCGCGCTGCGCGCCGGGGCCGAGGTGGTCGTCGCGACGCCCGGCCGCCTCAAGGACCTCATCGACCGGGGTGACTGCCGCCTGAGCGATGTCGGCATCACCGTCCTCGACGAGGCGGACCAGATGGCCGACATGGGCTTCATGCCGCAGGTCACCGCACTGCTCGACCAGGTGCGCCCGGGCGGACAGCGGATGCTGTTCTCCGCCACCCTGGACCGCAACGTCGACCGGCTGGTCCGCACGTACCTGCACGACCCGGTGGTGCACTCCGTCGACCCGTCCGCGGGCGCGGTCACCACGATGGAGCACCACGTCCTGCACGTGCACGACGCGGACAAGCACCGCACGACCACCGAGATCGCGGCGCGCGACGGCCGGGTGATCATGTTCCTCGACACCAAGCACGCGGTGGACCGGCTGACCACGCACCTGCTGAGCAGCGGCGTGCGCGCCGCGGCCCTGCACGGCGGCAAGTCCCAGCCGCAGCGGACCCGGACCCTCGCCCAGTTCAAGAGCGGGGACGTGACCGTACTGGTGGCCACCAACGTCGCCGCCCGCGGCATCCACGTCGACAACCTCGACCTCGTCGTCAACGTGGACCCGCCCAGCGACCACAAGGACTACCTGCACCGCGGCGGCCGTACCGCCCGTGCCGGCGAGTCCGGCAGCGTGGTCACCCTGGTGACCCCGGCCCAGCGTCGTGGCATGAGCCGGCTGATGACGTCGGCGGGCATCACCCCGCAGATCGCCCAGGTCCGCTCCGGCGAGGCGGAGCTGAGCCGCATCACCGGCGCCCAGGCCCCTTCCGGCATCCCGGTCGTCATCCCCGCGCCGCGCGCGGAACGCCCTCGCGGCGCGTCCGCCCCGTCCCGGGGCCGCCGGGGTCGCCGCCCCGCCGGCCAGGGCCGCCCCGCCGGCGAGGCGGCGCGCTCCAGGGGTCAGCGGCGGACCGGCTTCGGCTCGGCCGCGTAGAGCCCTCGCGCCCACCAGCCACCTTCTACGGCAGGAGACACCCATGACGCCGGTACGGACGCAACACCACGCCATGGCCCATGCGCCGCGGATCAGTGACGACATGACGGTCGAGGTGGCGCTGTCCCTGATGGCCGGGGCCCGGGTCGACCACCTCGTCCTCTGTGACGGGGACGACCGGAGCACCGGTCTGGTCACCCTGGCCGGGCTCAGCGTCCTCCGGGACGCGCCCGCCTATACGGACCGGGTCCGGGTCCGGGACCTCCCGCAGGGGTGAGGCCCGGGCGGTGAGCCGCCACCAGAACCGATGAGGGCCCTGCCGACGCGCGTCGGCAGGGCCCTCATCGTCATGCGCCCGGCCCGCCGTCCTCCTCGGTCCGCCGACCGGGGCCCCCTGAACCCTGCACCACCGGAACCCCAAAATCTGTCTTTGTCAGAGTAGACATTGGCGCGCGCCGCGATTACTCTCCTTCGTGTTGACACAGTCGGACACAGTCGAGCAAGACGTAAGGAAGGACGGAGGAGCAGACGCCATCAGGATCGCCCGGCCCGGGAGGCTCTCGGTCCGGGTACCGCAAGACCCCGGAATGGATGGTGGTCCCCGGTCACGCAGCCGCGATCCCCGCACCCCTCCCGTTGTCGGGCCGGGTAGCGGAAACAGAAGGTCGGCACAGCATGAGGGCCGACAGATGGTGTTGAATTTCCTTCGGGGCCCTGGTGCCGTACGGCACCAGGGCCCCTCGACGCGTTGTACTACGAGGTGACATGGAAGCAGATACCCCGCTCAGCGACCGGCTGGACGACGACGACTACCCCGCCTACACCATGGGCAGGGCCGCGGAGATGCTCGGCACCACCCCGGGCTTCCTCCGAGCCATCGGCGAGGCGCGCCTGATCACTCCGCTGCGCTCGGAGGGCGGACACCGCCGCTACTCCCGCTACCAGCTGCGGATCGCCGCGCGCGCCCGCGAGCTCGTCGACCGGGGTACGCCGATCGAGGCCGCCTGCCGCATCGTCATCCTCGAGGACCAGCTCGAAGAAGCTCAGCGCATCAACGCCGAGTACCGCCGCGCCGCGAACCAGGCGGCCGCCGGATCAGACCCCGGTCCGAGCTGATCGCGTCCGGGCCGCGGGCCGATCCTCCGCCCCGTGAGAACCCCAGGTCGGCGGCCTGGGGTTTGTTGTCGTCCCGTCCGGTCCGGAATCCGCCCCGGGGTGAATCGGCCCCCGGTCATCAGGTCAACCGTCCCGGACCCTTGACTCGTTCAGCGGCAGTGGCGATTCTCGTCGCACACTTTGCGAGGTCATGACAAGGCGACCGCGCGACCCGCCGACCGAGGGACGTGGGCTGTGACCAGTTCCGGACGCCCGTACCGCAGACGCAAGCACGTCACCGTTGTGTCGCTCCTCCTGCTCGTGCTGTCGATCGCGCTCGGCCCGACACCGAGCTCGGCCGCCGGGACCGACTGGTGGGATCCGACCGCGCGGCCCGCTCCGGACTCCCGGATCAACGTCACGGGTGAGCCCTTCACCGGCACGAACGCCGAGGGCGAGGTGCGCGGCTTCGTCGACGCGCACGACCACATCTTCTCCAACGAGGCCTTCGGTGGCCGTCTGATCTGCGGTAAGGCCTTCTCCGAGCAGGGCGTGGCCGACGCGCTCAAGGACTGCCCCGAGCACTACCCGGACGGCTCGCTCGCGATCTTCGACTTCATCACCCACGGGGGCGACGGCAAGCACGACCCGACCGGCTGGCCCACCTTCAAGGACTGGCCGGCGCACGACTCGCTGACCCACCAGCAGAACTACTACGCCTGGATCGAGCGGGCCTGGCGCGGCGGGCAGCGGGTGCTGGTCAACGACCTCGTCACCAACGGCGTGATCTGCTCGGTGTACTTCTTCAAGGACCGCTCCTGCGACGAGATGACGTCCATCCGGCTCCAGGCCAAACTGACGTACGACATGCAGGCCTTCGTCGACCGGATGTACGGCGGGCCCGGAAAGGGCTGGTTCCGGGTCGTCACCGACAGCGCGCAGGCCCGCGAGGTCATCGAGCAGGGCAAGCTCGCGGTGGTCATGGGGGTCGAGACCTCCGAGCCGTTCGGCTGCAAGCAGGTCCTCGACATCGCGCAGTGCAGCAGGGCGGACATCGACAAGGGGCTCGACGAACTGCACGCGCTGGGCGTGCGCAGCATGTTCCTGTGCCACAAGTTCGACAACGCCCTGTGCGGCGTGCGCTTCGACTCGGGCGCGCTCGGGACGGCCATCAACGTCGGGCAGTTCCTGTCGACCGGCACGTACTGGAAGACCGAGACGTGCAGGGGCCCGCAGCACGACAACCCCATCGGCAACGCGGCGGCCCCCGCGGCCGAGAAGAAGCTCCCGGCGGGCGAGGAAGTTCCCTCGTACAGCGCCGACGCCCGGTGCAACGTCCGGGGCCTCACCGATCTCGGCGAGTACGCCGTCCGCGGCATGATGAAGCGCGGCATGATGCTGGAGATCGACCACATGAGCGTCAAGGCCACCGGCCGGGTGCTCGACATCTTCGAGGCCGAGTCCTACCCCGGCGTGCTCTCCTCGCACAGCTGGATGGACATGGACTGGACGGAGCGGGTCTACGGGCTCGGTGGCTTCATCGCCCAGTACATGCACGGCTCCGAGGGCTTCGTCGCGGAGGCGAAGCGGACGGAGGCGCTGCGCGACAAGTACGGCGTGGGCTACGGGTACGGCACCGACATGAACGGCGTCGGCGGCTGGCCGGGACCGCGCGGGGCGGACGCGCCGAACAAGGTCACCTACCCGTTCAAGAGCGTCGACGGCGGCTCGGTCATCGACCGGCAGACCACCGGCGAGCGCACCTGGGACCTGAACACGGACGGCGCCGCCCACTACGGCCTCGTCCCGGACTGGATCGAGGACATCCGCCGGGTCGGCGGTCAGGACACGGTCGACGACCTGTTCCGGGGCGCCGAGTCCTACCTGGACACCTGGGCGGCCTCCGAGAACCACGAGGCCGGCATCGATCTGGCGGCCGGTTCCGCCGCGTCGGCCAGTTCCTCGGAGTGGAGCCTGTTCACGAGTTACCAGCCGCACCGGGCCGTCGACGGGGACCGCCGCACCCGCTGGGCCAGTGACTGGAGCGACGACCAGTGGTACCGGATCGACCTCGGCTCCACCCGGACCGTCGGGCGGGTCACCCTCGACTGGGAGCGCGCGTACGCGAAGTCGTACCGGGTGGAGCTCTCCACCGACGGGACGAACTGGCGGACCGCCTGGTCGACGACCGCGGGCGACGGCGGCCTGGACACCGCTCGGTTCGCCGGCACACCGGCCCGGTACGTCCGCGTCCACGGGCTGGAGCGCGGCACCGGGTGGGGCTACTCCCTCCACGAGGTCGGCGTCCACAGCGGCTGACACCCACGAGAGGGGCTCCATGGCACGGTTGCCGTCCGCGGAGCGGCGGCGACAGCTCACCGAAGCGGCGATCAGGGCGATGGCCCGGGACGGCGTCCCCAGGACGACGACCCGGTCCATCGCCGCCGAGGCGGGCGTCTCGCTGAGCGTCGTCCACTACTGCTTCGACTCCAAGCAGCAGTTGATCGAATCCGTCATCACCACCATCACCGGGCATTACGTGACCGTGGTGAAGGAGGCCATACGGCCCCGGAACACCCTTGAGGACACGGTCCGGGCCGGTTTCCAGGCGTACTGGGACCACGTCCGGGCCCATCCCGACGAGCACATGCTCACCTATGAGCTGACGCAGTACGCCCTGCGTCAGCCCGGGTTCGAGCACCTGGCACGCCGTCAGTACGAGTTGTACACGGAGGCGTACACCGAGCTCATCGACCAGCTCCGGCAGTCCATGGGGCTGCGGCTGCGCGTACCCGTGCCCGTCCTGGCCCGCTACCTGGCCGCCATGACCGACGGACTGACCCTCAACTTCCTCGTGCTGGGGGACGACTCGGCCTGGTCGGGCCTCCTCGACACGGTCACCGCGCACATCGCCGGGCTGGTGCACGACGACTGACGGGGGCGCTCTCCCGAGTCGGTTGTCATGGGAACGCCACCGAGGGGCACTCGAACACAACAAGGCGAAAGTGAGGAGAGTGCGGCCCTTTCGGTCCGTGCCATCGACAACTGGGAGTTTTCCATGGCGAGTTATGGCGGTTCCTCTGCCGCGTCCTCCGGTTCGCGCACCAACGGCCTGGCGATCGCGAGCCTGTGCTGCGGCATCATCGGCCTGTTCCTGCTGAACATCGTTCTCGGTCCGCTGGCCATCATCTTCGGTGCCATCGCCCGCCGCCAGGCATCGGTCAAGAGCGGCGCCGGCATGGCGAAGGCGGGCATCATCCTCGGCGTCGTCGACGTGGTGCTGTGGCTCGTGCTCCTGGCCGTGGCCAGCAGCAACGGCGGCTTCACCTGGTACGTCGGCGGCTGAGCCCCGCATCAGGACCGACGCGGGGCATGCGGGCGGGTCAGCGGACTCGCGCATGCCCCGCGATCGGACGAACGTCCCCTGCCAGGCCGTTGTTCACCCTCCGCCGCCGATGACGAGCACCTGACCCACGTCCGGTGTCCCCTCGGCTCCGCGGCCTCGTGTCAGGCGTCGTACGGTACGTCGCCGACCGGGGCGCCGGGGCGGGGCCGGTCGGGGGCCAGACGGCGGTAGGCGGCGCGGGCGTGGACGAGGCGGGCCAGACCCGTGCCGACGAGGGCGGCGGTGAACAGGCAGGCCAGCCACGTGGTGTCGCGGTGAGCGGCCCAGGTGAGGACACCGGCGGGCGGTATGGCGAAGCCGTTGAGGAACAGCCAGCACAGCACGGTCGTTCCGGGGGCGGCCGTGAACCGTGCGCACAGGCCCAGCAGGGCGGCCAGCAGGGACAGACCGGACAGGGCCACTTCGGGCCGGTCCGTCCCCACCACGGTGTTGAGGAGCGCCACCAGCACCAGTGCGCCACCGCCGGCCCCGGCCCACACCAGCGAGGTGGCCACGGGCTGGGGGACGGGCCTGGCTCCGGTGCCCAGGGGCTTCCACTCGATCATCCCGGCGGCTTCCTTCCCTTCCTCCTGAACGGCGATTCTCCCCCGGCCCCCGGCCGTTCCCCCGGGTGCTCGCCAGGCTGCCGGCAAGCTTCCCTCCGGGGAAACACCCGATCAGGACAGCCGACCCGGCCGGGCGGGCAGTGCGCAGGACGGTCGGCCGGAAACGCGGGGACGGTCCGGGCCCCAGGTGCGGGGGGGGCGGCGGACACGGGCGCCCGTCCCGACATCGACCACTGGGACAGAGGCCGGGGAGCGGGGACCGAGGTCCGGAAGCGAACCGGCCAAGTGTTCGTGACGGACAGGGAACTCGAAGCGCCCTCGGCCAGGACGGAAAGCGACAACCCCGGTTCCGCCATGCCGGTCCGCCCGTCCCCGCTACGGTTTCCGTTCCGGGAGTCGGGCCGCACGAGACGGGGGCGTACGCCACCATGGGCATACGCGGGGAGCTGCGCGGGGGGTGGGAGCGGGGGCGGACCCTCGCGGCGGACCATCCACTCCTGGTCGACATCGGCGTCGCGCTGCTCGTCCAGGGCGCGATGACCATGCCGTTCCTCGTACCGCGTGCGCCCGGGCTGCCGCCGGCGACCTGGGCCGCGTACGGGCTGAGCACGCTCACCGTCGTGCCCCTGGTCTGGCGCAGGCGCGCTCCCCTCGCCGTGCTGTTCGCGATGCTGGCCGCCAACGCGCTGTACCGGCTGACCGTCGACGGACCGGGGCAACCGCTCCCGTACACGGGGCTGGTGGCCGTCTACACCGTCGCCGCGCTGTCGGGACCGCGGGCGCGGCTCCTCACCGGGCTGGTGCTGATGGTCGCCGTGCCGGTGGGCGTGTGGCTCAACACCCGGTCGGCACGTGAACTGACCTTCTCGCTCTTCGTCTTCGCCGCCGCCTACGTCTTCGGGCGGCTGACCGATGCCCGGCAGCGGGCGCACCGCGTCGAGGCCGAACAGGCCGCCGCACGCGAACGGGCGCGCATCGCACGGGAGATGCACGACATCCTCTCCCATGCCGTGAGCCTGATGATCGTGCAGGCCGAGGCCGGGCCGGTGGCGGTGCGTGCCGCGCCCGAGCGGGCCGAGGCGGCCTTCGACGCCATCTCAGCGACCGGGCGGGACGCCATGGCCCAGCTGCGTCACATGCTGGGGGTGCTGCGGGACGGAGGGGACGACACCGGCGGCACCGCCCCGCGCGAGCCGCAGCCCGGACTCGCGGCGCTGCCCGGCCTTCTCGACCGGGTGCGCGGGAGCGGACTCGATGTGGTGTACCGGATCGAGGGGGAGGTCACGCCGGTGGCCGGCGACGTCGAGGTCACCGTCTTCCGGGTGGTGCAGGAGGCCCTGACCAATGTCGTCAAGCACGCGGACGCGCGTACGGTTACGGTCCGACTTTCTTACAGCAAACATGAGTTGGAGGTGGCCGTGACCGATGACGGGCGTGCGGCGCACGCCGTGACCCGCCGTGGCGGGCACGGGCTCGTCGGCATCCGTGAACGGGCCGCGGCCCACGGGGGCAGCGCGGCCGCCGGGCCGGGGACGGGCGGGCGTGGCTTCGAGGTGCGGGTGCGCATCCCGCTGTCCGCCGCGGCGGAGGTGAGGGCGTGACGATCCGTGTCGTGATCGCCGACGACCAGGAGCTCGTGCGCAGCGGCTTCGCGATGATCCTGGACGCGCAGCCGGACATCGACGTCGTCGCCGAGGCGGGCGACGGTGGCGAGGCCGTCGACGCGGTGCGGCGGCACGCGCCCGAGGTGGCGCTGCTCGACATCCGGATGCCCCGCGTGGACGGCATAGAGGCCTGCCGTGCGATCAGTGCGGCGGGCGACTGCCGGACGGTGATGCTGACGACCTTCGACTCCGACGCGTACGTGTACGACGCGCTGCACGCGGGCGCGAGCGGCTTCCTCCTCAAGGACGTCCGCCGGGACGACCTCGTGCACGCCGTACGGGTCGTCGCCCGGGGCGACTCGCTGCTCGCACCCTCCGTCGCCCGGCGCCTGGTGGAGCAGTACACCCGGCCCGCCGCCCGGTCCCGCCGGCCCGACCCCCGGCTGGACGTGCTGACCGCCCGGGAGCGCCAGACGCTGCTGGCGCTCGCCCGGGGTCTGTCGAACGCCGAGATCGCCGCCGAGCTGGTGGTCAGCGACCACACCGTGAAGACGCACGTCGGCAACGTGCTCGCCAAGCTGGGCCTCCGGGACCGGATCCAGGCCGTCATCTGCGCCTACGAGACCGGCCTGGTCGCTCCCGGGGATCCCCGGCCCGGGGGAGGCTCCCTCTCCGGGTCCTCCCCCGCACGGGCGAGGAAGTGACGTCCCAGGACCACCGGTGCGGGCGATCCGCGTGGCGGCCGCGCCGCGGAGGATGAAGCCGTCACTCGACGTCACCCGCTCTCACCGGAGATTCGCCATGAAGACCCGTACCAGCCTGCTGACCGCCGCCGTACTCGTCGTGGGGATCGCCGCGGGGCCGTCCGTGCTCCCCGCCGCCGCCTCCGCCCCGGCCGCATCGACGGCCGCGCGGTCCCCGGACGCCGCCCTCGAAGCCGCGATCGCCGGCCTCCCCAACGCCGGCGCCACCGCCGCCCTCGTCCGCGTCGGCGGCGAGGAGGGCGTCTGGCACGGCAGTTCGGGGGTGCACGATCTGCGGACCGGCCGGGCCGCCGACCCGGCAGCCCGCTTCCGCGCGGGGTCCGTGACCAAGGTCTTCACCGCCGCGGTCGTGCTGCAACTGGCCGAAGAGGGCCGGCTGGACCTGGACCGCAGCGTCCGCTCGTATCTGCCGGACCTGATCCCGGCGTCGTACGGGGGCGTCACCGTCCGCCGGCTCCTCGACCACACGCACGGCATTCCGGCCCCGGACTTCCCCGGCACCACCGTCGAGGAGTGGTACGCGCACCGTTTCCGCGTCCACGACCCCCGGGGCATGGTCCGCTCGGCGACGTCGAAGGACCCCGAGTTCGCGCCGGGCGAGCGGCAGCACTACCTCAACATCGGGTACACCGTCGCGGGCCTGCTCATCGAGCGCGTCACGCATGACTCCTACGAGCGTCAGGTCGCCCGGCGGGTGCTCGGGCCGCTGGGGCTGCGGAACACCTCCTTCCCGGGGACGAACCCGCGCATCACCGGGCCGCACAACCACGGCTACCAGATCATGCGGCTCGACGACGGCACGACCGGGCTCCGGGACGTCTCCGTGTGGGGGGCGACGGACGGCTGGGCGGCCGGGGACATCATCTCCACCACCGCGGACCTGGAGCGCTTCACCCACGCCCTGTTCCGGGGACAGGTCGTGCGCGGGCCGCTGCTGGAGGAGATGTTCACGCTGCCCCGGGTGAGCGACTTCCGGAGCGGGAAGCCGGCCGCCTACTCGGCCGGCCTGTCCATGAAGGTGCTGGGCGGACGCGAGGTGTGGGGCAAGACGGGCGGGCGCTGGGGGTACAACGCAGCCATCGCCTCCACCCGCGACGGCTCCCGCACCCTCGTCTACAGCGTCAACTCCACCGACGCCAAGGGCCAGGGCATGAGCAGGACCGCAGAGAACATCATGGTGGCGGCCTACGGCAGGCCGTAGGCAGGCCCGGCGAGAGGGTGGGCCGCCCGGAAGGCCGGACGGCCCACCCGGTGCAGAAAATCAGCCACGGCAGGCGTGATCCACCTCCCATCTGAGATTCCCGAGCCAACCGCGCCGGCTTGTGCTACCTTGGCTGGTGTTGCAGTTTTGGTTCCCAAAGACTTCGAGTGCTCTATCGGCCTCCGTCGACGAGCACTCTTTTTGTTTCCGAGGATTTTCGAATCTCTCCGGAGGGTGATCATTTCAGCGACCCCGAGTCGGCAAAGTGCAGGTCTCGGGTACTGCCCCTCAAGGGAGATGCACATGGCAACTGGCACCGTGAAGTGGTTCAACGCGGAAAAGGGCTTCGGCTTCATCGAGCAGGAGGGTGGCGGCCCGGACGTCTTCGCCCACTACTCGAACATCGCCACCTCCGGCTTCCGCGAGCTTCAGGAAGGCCAGAAGGTTACCTTCGACGTCACGCAGGGCCAGAAGGGCCCGCAGGCCGAGAACATCGTTCCCGCCTGACGCGTACGCGAATGCCCTGACCGGGGCCCGCACCCTCGCGGTGCGGGCCTCGGCTCGTTTTGCTCTTCTCCGGCTCAACTCTTGCGAATCCTGCGGCTCTCGTGCCGCCGCGCATTCCTCGACGCGTGCCGCATCGAGGAAGGTTCCCCATGGACCGCACAGCTCGCAGGAGCCACGGCTCCCCCCACTCCCGTAACAACCAGGTCCGGTCCCGGAAGTCGGGCGGCGGGGGCACCGCGTCCCGTCCGGCCGGCAGGCGCCGCACCGCCACCGGCCAGGAGTTCGCACCGCCCGTCACCGTCACCCCTGCGCTGCCGGCCGTCGAGGCGTTCGCCGAACTCGACCTGCCCGAGCGACTGCTGGCCGCGCTGACCGCCGAGGGCCTGACCGCGCCGTTCCCGATCCAGGCGGCGACGCTGCCGAACTCGCTGGCCGGCCGGGACGTCCTGGGCCGCGGGCGCACCGGCTCGGGCAAGACGCTCGCCTTCGGGCTCGCCCTGCTGGCCCGCGTCGACGGGCAGCGCGCGGAGGCCCGGCAGCCCCTCGCCCTCGTCCTCGTGCCCACGCGCGAACTGGCCCAGCAGGTCACCGACGCCCTCGCCCCGTTCGCCCGCGCCCTGCGGCTGCGGCTCGCCACGGTGGTCGGCGGTTTGCCGATCGGCCGGCAGGCGAACGCGCTGCGCACCGGTGCCGAGGTCGTCGTCGCGACGCCCGGCCGCCTCAAGGACCTCATCGACCGCGGCGACTGCCGGCTGGACCACGTCGGCATCACCGTCCTCGACGAGGCCGACCAGATGACCGACATGGGCTTCATGCCGCAGGTCACCGCACTGCTCGACCAGGTGCGCCCGGGCGGACAGCGGATGCTGTTCTCCGCCACCCTGGACCGCAACGTCGACCGGCTGGTCCGCACGTACCTGCACGACCCGGTGGTGCACTCCGTCGACCCGTCCGCGGGCGCGGTCACCACGATGGAGCACCACCTGCTGCACGTGGAGGACGCGGACAAGCACGCCACGACGACCCGGATCGCCGCCCGCGACGGACGCGTGATCATGTTCCTCGACACCAAGCACGCCGCCGACCGGCTGGCCAAGAAACTGCTGGCGGTCGGCGTGCGCGCCATGGCGCTGCACGGCGGGAAGTCCCAGTCCCAGCGGACCAAGACCCTGGCCCGCTTCAAGGACGGCCACGTCACCGTCCTGGTGGCGACCAACGTCGCCGCCCGCGGCATCCACGTCGACAACCTCGACCTGGTCGTCAACGTGGACCCGCCCGGTGACCACAAGGACTACCTGCACCGCGGCGGCCGTACCGCCCGCGCCGGCGAGTCCGGCACCGTCGTCACGCTGGTCCTGCCCCACCAGCGCCGCGAGATGACCCGGCTGATGGCCGACGCCGGCATCACTCCGCAGGTCACGCGCGTCCGCTCGGGCGAGCCCGAGCTGAGCCGCATCACCGGGGCGCAGGAGCCCTCGGGCGTGCCCGTCGTCATCGCCCCGCCGGCCGCCGAGCAGCCGCCCGCGCGCACGGGTTCCGCTCCGAACGGACGACGGAGCAGGCCGCCCCGGGGCCGCCGCCGCTGAACCGGCCCGCCGGTCCCAGGGCCTGTCGTCCGCGTC
>NZ_JBEOSZ010000001.1:110582-200363 GCF_040303285.1 Streptomyces sp. NPDC096046
CGCGCACGGGTTCCGCTCCGAACGGACGACGGAGCAGGCCGCCCCGGGGCCGCCGCCGCTGAACCGGCCCGCCGGTCCCAGGGCCTGTCGTCCGCGTCGCGCACGGGTTCCGCTCCGAACGGACGACGGAGCAGGCCGCCCCGAGGCCGCCGCCGCTGAACCGGCCCGCCGGTCCCAGGGCCTGTCGTCCGCGACCCGGTCCACACGACAGGGCCCGGGAGCCGGCGCCGGCCGCGACACCCGCGTACTTCCCGGTGAGCGGCGCGACGGTCATCAGTCCGTCGAGCCGGAGCCCGGGCGCGCCGGCCACGAGACCGGCCGGCTCCCCGTTCGGCGACAAGGGCGGTAGGCCGTCCGGGGCCGCGGGCGACCGGCGGTGCACCCGGGGGGCCGGGTGGTGACGTACGACGCCCCCGGCTTCCGCCGCCGGTAGGGGCGCGGAAGCCGGGGGCGTCGTGGGACGGACGCGGCGCGAGGGTCAGCCGCCCGTCACCTCGGTCACCTTCCAGCGCTGGTTGGACCCGGAGTTCGGCTGCCAGACGCCGACGGAGGCCCCGTCGTTCGTGGACTGGCCCCCGACGTCCGGGAGCCGGCCGGTCGCCGCGTTCACGAACGTCCACGTGCCGTCGCCGGTCGTGGACGCGATCCACTGCGCGGCGGCGTCGCGGCGGCCCTCGTCGGGTTCGGCGACCAGGGCGCCCTCACGGATCGCCAAGCGCTTGTCCGTGCCGGTCTCGGTGAGGACGTAGCGCTTGCGGTTGCCGTCACCGCGGATCTGCTCCACCCGCCACTGCCGGCCGCTGGGGTCGGCGGGGTTCGGGGTCCTGATGACCAGGCCCGTGCCGTTCCCGGCGATGGTGAGGTCCTTGCCGCTCTGGACGCCCGTGAGGCGGTAGGTGTGCCCCTTGCGCAGTTCGGCCGCGTCCTTCGCGACACCGGAGACGCCCTTGACGAGGAAGGACGTCACCGACTGGGCGGGCACGGTCAGCGTGGCCTGCTCGCCGGTGACCCGGACGGCCTTCCGCTTCTCCAGCTTGCCGTCGGCGCTGGTCACCACAGGGGTGACCGTGGCGCGGGAGGAGACCCGGCCGAACTTCGACAGGTCGAGCGTGACCTCGCGGGCCTCGGTGGCGCTGTTGACGTGGACGACGGTCGCCGCGTCGCCCTTGCGGGAGACCGCCGCGGTGCTGGACGTGTCGTTCGTCTTGATCAGCCGGTCGCCGGGCTTGATGAAGTGCGTGAAGTTGCGGGCCGTGTCGAACTTGGTGTTGGTGTGGATCGGGCAGGACTTCAGGGTGTCCTTCGCGGTGCAGCTGAAGGGGAGCTGGATCTCGCCCCAGTTGCCGCCCTTGGCGGACTCCCCGCCCGGCTTCATGTTGTCGTAGTCCTCGACGGGCTGCCAGAACACCCAGGCCTTGGGCTCCAGTTCGCGCAGGTCGTCCACCATGCGCTGGGCCAGGCCCAGGCCGGGCCGCATGTCCGTGAAGCTCTGGCCGTCGCCCCAGTCGCCCTCGACCTCGCTCATCCACAGCGGCTTGCCGGCGGCCTTGGCCAGGTCGCGGACGGTGGTGCGCTGTCCGGTGCCGTAGGTGTGGACGTTCATCTGGTCGACGAGGTCGCGGACCTCCTGGGGGTAGGAGTTCCAGTTCGTCGCGAACGTGCCCGGGTTCGTCTCGTCCATCGCGGATATCTCCGCGTCCGAGCGGGACTTCTTCAGGACCGGGGCCAGGGCGCGGAGGACCTTCTGCTGGAGCTCGGGGCCGATGTGGGCGCCCTCCTGGCGGCCGCCGGTCGGTTCGCCGTCGGGGCCGAGTTTGGTGCCCCAGTAGTCGGTGTTCGGCTCGTTGAACGGGTCGAGCGTGTCGACCTTGATGCCGTGCGCCTTCTCCAGCCGCTCGGTCGCGCCCACCAGGTACTCGGCGAAGTCGTCGACGGACTCGGTCTTGAGCTGGTCCGCGCCCGCGTCGAAGTTGCCGGAGACGTAGCCGCTCTCGGTCATGAACCAGGGCGGGGAGTTGCTGAAGGTCTCCCAGTGGGTGATGTCCTTCTTGATGCGGTCGACCCACCAGCGCTGGGTCTTGTCGGCCTTCTTGTTCCAGTCCGCCGGGTCGTCCGCGTCCCACCAGTCGACGTCCTCGCGGGTGGTGCCCGCCGGGGCCTTCCACCAGCCCTCGACCGCGCCGCCGGCCCGCAGGTAGTCCTTGACGTCGGGGGCGTTGCCGCCGCCGATGTTGTAGCGGGCGATGTTCAGGGCGAGGCCCTCGTCGCCGAAGAGGAGCCGGTAGAGCTTCTCGCGGATCGCGGGCGGATAGTCGCCGGTGGCGTTGGCGAACCAGACCAGGCTGGTGCCCCAGCCCTCGAACCTCTCCCCCGCGTACGAGGGGTCGGGCCGGACGGTGACCCCGGCCGCGGCGGCCTCGGCGGCCGTCGTCTCGGCGTGCGCGGCGGGCAGGGTGGCGGTGGCCAGGACGGCTCCGGTCGCCAAGGTGACGCCGATGGCCCCGAGGAGCCTTCTCTTGCGGGTGCGGTGTGCCATCTCGAGTACTCCAGCTCTTCTGCGTGCCGCGTGTCCCGGCGGACGCGGAGATCGGGGCCTACGTGGTGCGACTGGTACGGATTCGACGGCTTCTCATACGGTTTCGGCTAGGCGATGTTTACGTAAACATCCACTGGCGGGATGTCTACACTGTCCGAATCTCAGGGGTCAAGGACTCGTTCCGGACCGAAACTCGCGCGCCGGTCGCGTAGGGAGGGGAATGTGGGCACAGTGGACGGCGAGAGCGAGTCGAGAGGCACGAGCCGGACGAGAAGACGCGCGGCCCGGCCCCGCCAGGGTGCGTCCATGGCGGACGTCGCACAGCTCGCCGGGGTCTCCTCCCAGACGGTCTCCCGCGTCTCGAACGGCTTCCCGGGCGTCACCGAGGACACCCGGGCGCAGGTCCTGGCGGCCATGCGGGAGCTGGGCTACCGGCCCAACAGCGCGGCCCGGGCGCTGCGCCGGGGCGAGTTCCGCACCCTCGGCGTGATCACCTTCTCGCTCTCCACCATGGGCAACATCCGCACCCTGGAGGCCATCGCCACCTCCGCCGCCGAGCACGGTTACGCCGTCACCCTGCTGCCTGTGGCCGTCCCCACCCAGGACGAGGTGAACGGCGCCTTCTCCCGGCTGGGCGAACTCGCCGTGGACGCCGTCATCGTCATCATGGAGATCCACCTCCTCGACGCGGCGACGGTCTCCCTCCCGCCCGGGGTGCAGGTCGTGGTGGCCGATTCCGACGCCGGTGACCGCTACACCGTCGTCGACACCGACCAGGCGGGCGGCGCCCGTGACGCCGTACGGCATCTCCTCGAGCTCGGCCACGACACGGTGTGGCACCTGGCCGGCCCGGAGGGCTCCTTCGCCGCCCAGCGCCGCGCCAACGCCTGGCGCGCCACACTCACCGAGGCGGGCCGGACCCCGCCGCCCCCGGTCCGTGGCGACTGGTCGGCCGAGTCCGGCTACCGGGCGGGTCTGCTCCTCGCCGACGAGCCGGAGTGCACGGCGGTGTTCACGGCCAACGACCAGATGGCCCTGGGCCTGCTCCGCGCCCTGCACGAACGCGGCCGCCGCGTCCCCGACGACGTCAGTGTCATCGGCTTCGACGACATCCCCGAGTCCGCGTCCTTCCTCCCGCCCCTCACCACCATCCACCAGGACTTCGCGGAGGTGGGACGGTTGTGCGTGGCGGGGGTGCTCAGCAAGATGCGGGAGGCCGGGACGGAACACGGCACGACGCTGGTGCCCACCCGCTTGGTCCGGCGGGCGAGCACGGCACGGAGACGAGGGTGACGGACGCGGACGGGGCCGGGGCGACCGGGCGCCGCCCTCAGCGAGTCGATGGCCGGCCGCCGGGACCGGCTCGTCGTCCGGGTCGTCGACGACGTCGAGACACCGGCTCTGCCGCCCTGGTCCGGCGGAGCGGGCGGAGTCCCGCGGTGCGCGAGCTGCCCGCCCGGTGCCGACGGGCGGAGAAGCTCGCCGGGGCCGCCCGTTCGGCCTCCTGACGCGGACGCCACCTCCGTCTCTTCCGGATGCTGTGCCTCACCGACCGCCCATCACCAGGTTCGCCCGGCCACGGCGCCCTGCCAGGTCCCCACAAAAAGGTGGGTACCCCGGCGGGCCGGGGGCGGCCTCCCCGCCCTCGCCGTCCTCCGCGCCCCGAACCGGGTCGGTTGGCGCGCTGCCGTGATCACGCAGCTGTGAGGGGACGGCCTGCAGGGGACCACTACCGGGTGACCCCCGGCGGGATGGGCCGAGGTCAGGTAGTCGTGCGAGCCGCCGCCACCCGCTCCCCGAACGGCCGCCTGCCCACCGCCTGCACCACCTCGGTCAGCAACTTGCCCAGCGGCATGGACAGTTCCGCGTCCAGCTCCGCCATCGCCGCCTTCGTCGCCTCCCACTCCGCCTCGATCAGCGGCAGCAGCGCCCGGGCCTTGGGGGTGAGGCCGACCAGCCGGCGGCGGGCGTCCAGCGGGTCGGGGGTGTGGGTGACCAGGCCCGCGCGGGCCATCTGGGCCGCCGTCTGGCTCGCGGCCGAGTGCGTGACGCCGACCGCCGCGGCCAACGCGCGTACCGAAAGCGGGCCTTCGGCCACGAGTGCCCGGACGACCGGGGAGAAGCGGGGCCGGTACTCGGGGAGGCCCTGCTCCTCGTAGAACGCGGCCACCTCGCCGTCCAGCAGGTCCAGCACGTGACGGAGCAGCGTCCCCACGGCGACCGGATCGGGTTGATTGCTCACGCTGTAATCTAACAGCGCTGTCACATCTGCTGTCACATCTGCTGTCGCATCCGCGGTTGACCCGAGGCAGCCAGGTCAGGAGAGGACCTCCGGCATGGCCGAGCTGTATCCCGCCGGCATCGAGCCGTACGACCACGGCATGCTCGACGTCGGTGACGGCAACCGCGTGTACTGGGAGACCTGCGGGAATCCGGCCGGCAGGCCCGCCCTCGTGCTGCACGGCGGGCCGGGGTCGGGGGCGGGGCCGTTCTGGCGCCGGCTGTTCGACCCCGCGGCCTACCGCGTCGTACTCCTCGACCAGCGCGGCTGCGGTCGGAGCACCCCCGACGCGGCCGACCCGGAGACCTCCCTCGCCACCAACACCACGCACCATCTGATCGCCGACATCGAGCGGCTGCGACAGCATCTCGGCATCGGGGAGTGGCTGGTCCTCGGCGGCTCCTGGGGCGTGACCCTCGCCCTCGCCTACGCCGAGCGGCACCCCGGGTCCGTGTCCGGGCTGGTCCTCTTCAGCGTCACCGCCACCACGCGCCGCGAGGTGGAGTGGGTGACCCGGGACATGGGGCGGATCTTCCCCGCGGAGTGGGCCCGGTTCCGGGACGCCGTACCGCGGGCGGAGCGCGACGGCAGCCTGGTGGACGCCTACGCCCGGATGCTCGCCGACCCCGACCCGGCCGTACGGGAGCGGGCCGCGCGGGAGTGGTGCCGGTGGGAGGACGTGCACGTCTCCACCCTGCCGGGGCACCGGCCCGATCCCCGGTACGCGGACCCGCGCTTCCGGATGCGCTTCGCCCGGCTCGTCACGCACTACTGGCGCCATGCCGCCTTCCTGGAGGACGGGGCGCTGCTGCGCGACGCCGGGAAGCTGGCCGGCATCCCCGGCGTGCTGGTCCACGGCCGGATGGACATCAGCGGACCCGTGGACATCGCGTGGCGGCTGGCCCGGGTGTGGCCGAACGCGGAACTCGTCCTGATCGACGACGAGGGACACGGGCTGTCGGGGACCTCCATGACGACGGCGGTACTGGCGGCGACGGATCGCTTCCGGACGGCGTAGCGGACCTCGGGACGGCTGCCCGGAACGTCCGGGGCAGCCGGGGTCGGGGTGCGGGTCCGCGCCTACAGGACCGGCCTCACCCGATACGTCGCCGTCGCCCGGCGCGACGACTCCACCCGGTACCCCGGCGCGCTGACGAACGAGACGCCGGAGGCACTGTCGCTGCCGCTGTCCTTTCTCGGCGGCGGCACGAACACGGCGACGGTCCGCGCCCGCGGCACCCCCGGCGCGAGCCCGTACCGGAACCCGGCCGTGGTCGGCGCCCGGACGGTGACCCGCGACGGCACCCTGGACGTGACGCCGGCCTCGGCGCGGACCAGGCGATCGTGCCGCAGCCGGGCCGGCGTGCGGTTCAGCCGATGTCCACCACCCGGGCCCACTTCGGGGGTGAGTCCGGGACGTACTCCGGGTCGGACTCGTCGTAGGAGTGGTTCTCGTACCGGCGGGGAAACAGGCCCACCACCGTGCGGCACGGCGGCCTGGTGTCCGGCCAGGGCGGCGAGCAGTTCCTCCCGCCGGAGCTCGGCCGGATCGTGGTCGCGCGCGGCCGGTTCGCCGTCGACCAGCCCGTCCGGTGCCGCCCCAGCGGCGACTTTGCCATCTCTTTACAACCTGGCCCGTCGCCGCCTCGTCTCTCCGCACGATCTGTCATCCGGCCCGCCGACCATCGGGCCGGACCGATGAAGGAGTGCGATTCCATGCGCCGAACCGTCCTCAGTGCCCTGGCCCTCACGGCCACCGCCGTACTGATGGGCACGGGCCCCGCGTTCGCGGACGGGGCGACCACCCCGAGCCCGGTCCCCTCGCCCGCCGCGCCCACCACCCAGCCCGCGGAGAGCGCCGAACCGACCCGGGAGGCCGCACCGACCCCGGCGCCCGCCGAGGACGAGTCGCCCCGGACGGCCGCACCGACGCCGGCGCCGGCCGAGGACGAACCGACCCGGGCGCCCGCCGACGACCAGGTCTCCGTCAGGCCGAGCGGCGCGCCCGACACCGGGGTGACGGCGGCGTCCCCGGCCTCCGGGAGCGACGGCACGGCGATCGGCGCGGGCGCCGCCGCGGTGCTCGCCCTGGGCGGCGGCACCGTCTTCGTCGTACGCCGCCGCCGGGCGACCGGGGCATGAGCTCGTTCTCCAGGCGCGCGTTCACGGCCGGGGCGCTGGCGTCCGTGCTGACGGCGTGCGGGAGCCACGGGAGCACCGCGCCACGGTCGAAGACCACCGCTCGGCCGGTTTCGGCCGAGCGGGCCCGCCCTCTGGCCCGTTCGGTCCCGGTACGGCTGCTGATCCCGGCCATCGGCGTCGACACCCCGGTCATCCGGCTGGGCCTGGCGGCCGACGGCACGGTGCGGGTGCCGCCGGTCACGGCCCACGACCGGGCCGGCTGGTACCGGCACTCACCGACGCCCGGCCGGACCGGCCCGTCGGTGCTCCTCGGCCATGTCACGGTCGGCCCGTACGGCGACGGCGTCTTCCGCCACCTCGCCCGGCTGCACCGGGGCGACCGGATCGTGGCGCGCCTGGAGAACGGCACCGCGGCGGAGTTCGCCGTCACGGCCGTACGCACCATCCCGAAAACCGACTTCCCGGCGGACGACGTCTACGGGAACGTGAACCGCCCGGAGCTGCGGCTGATCACGTGCGGGGGTGCGCGGACCGGCGACGGTTACGCGGACAACGTCATCGTGTTCGCGGCGCTGAGCGGCTCCGAGCCCCCCACCCCTGGAGAGCGTTGAAACGGTCCCGCGAGAAGGCAGCGTCCGAGCTGTTCGCCGCCCTCTACCCGCGCCTCGCCGGCTGGTGCCGCCGCCTCGTCGACGACGACGGGACGGCCCACGAGATCGCCTCCGAGGCGTTCACCCGGCTCTGGGCCCGCTGGACGTCCGTGGAGGAACCGCGCGGGTTCCTCTACGTCACCGCGGCCAATCTCGTCCGAGACCACTGGCGCAAACTGGAGCGCGAGCGCCGGGCCATGCACCGCGTCACCTCGGAAGCCGCCGTACGCCCCCACGCCGAGCAGGCCGACCCGTCGGTGCGGCTGCTGGTGCAGTCACTGCCGGAACGACTGCGCGTCCCGATCCTGCTCCACTACTACGCTGACATGCCGATCCGGGAGGTGTCCGCACTGACCGGGCGCAAGGAAGGAACCGTCAAGGCCGACCTGCACGCGGCCCGGGAACTGCTCCGCGTCCACCTGAGGAGAAGCCTTGACCACACGCCTTGACGGAGACCCGGGCGACCAGGAGTTCGCTCCCGACGACCCGCTCGCCGTGATCCTGCGCCCCTCCTCCCCCGACTACCTGGGCGCGCCCGCCGGGCAGTACGAGGCGATCCGCCGCCGTGCGACCCGCCGGCGCCTGCTGCGCGCCGCGGCCGGGGCGGGCCTGTGCTGCGTCGCCGCCGCGCTCATCGCCCTCCCACTGCGCCTCACGGCACCCGAACGCCCCACCGCTCCGACGATCCCCATGGCCCCGCCGACCCCACGGGTGACACCGCCCGCCCCTTCGGCGCCCGCCACCCCGGTGCCGTCCCCGTACGAGTCGCGCCCCTCGTCCCCGGGCACGCGCCGCCCGGCCACCGACGTTCCCCGTACGTCCGTCCCCGGCACCCGCCCCACGGCGGAGCCGACCGGCCCGGCGGCCCCCTCCCGCTCCCCGTCGGCCACCCCCGCCTCGATACACCCCGCCCCGTCGGCGGCCCGCCCGAGCACGGACCGGAGGGCGGCCGAGAGCCGCTGACCGGCTCCGCGCGGGACCGGGTCAGCCACCTCGCCCCTGCTCAGCGGCAACAACATCGTCGAGCGCACGGTGACGCGCCACAACCGTGGCTCGGGGCTGCAGCTCTCGCGGACGCTCTCCAGCACGCCCAAGGACCAGTGGCCGTCCCACAACCTCGTCCTGAGCGCGGAGTCGCACGACAACGTCGACTCCGACGGTGAGGACGCCGACGGCTTCGCCCCGAAGCTCACCGTCGGCCCCGGGAACGTCTTCCGCCACACCGTGGCCCACAACAACGACGTGAATCCGTCACGTCGCCGTCCTCGGCGCACCCCGGGGTCGCGGACGCCGCTGTCGGTGACGGTCTCGTTGGCCCGTGTCGGTGTACCGGCCGCTGCGGCCCGGTCAGTGGCCCTGGCCGGCGATGTGCTCCCGCTGCGCCGTCGTGAGCGTGTGGATCATGAGGGCGGCGGTCCCGGCGGCGGCCACGATGATCAGGTCGGCGGCGAGCAGGGGCAGGACGCCGTCGTAGGCACGGGCGATGACCTCGTCCGTGTCGTCGGCGTAGATGAGCCCCACGCCGCCGGCCAGACCGGCCAGCCACAGGCCCCACCACCAGTTCACGACGGCGGGCAGCCGCCGCTCGGGGAAGGCCGAGCGGTGGACGTCCGCGACGATGCCCCGGGGTATCCACAGGTTCACGACGGGCACGATCCAGCCCAGCCACAGCCAGGGGTAGCTGTAACGCGGGTCCGCGCCCGAGAGGGCCTTGGCGTTGTCCCGCATCCGGTCCAGCCAGAACAGGAACGCGAGGGCGCACACGAACGTGACGGTGCTGCCGACCGAGTCGACCAGGTGGTAGGAGTCCTCCAGCGTGTTCAGCGGGCGGTGCACGCCGCCGCCCTGGTCGGGCGGGCCGGACGCCGGCTCTCCGGCCGCTGCGAGCCGGAGGTGCCAGACCGCCCGGGTCACCCAGGCCAGTGCGGCGAGGGCGAGGGCCCCGATGGCGCAGAGGGCCGCTCCCCGGACGGGGTGCGGGGCGGGGGCGGCGGATGTGGACTTCTGTTCGATCACCCGGTCATCCTGCCGTACGCAGCTCCGCGGCCCGGCCCTCCTCGTCCCACCGCACCTCGAGGAGGTGGTCGACTGCGTCCCGGTCGAGGGGGCCGAACACGTGCGGGAACAGGGTGTCCCCCGAGACGCCGGGCGGCGGGGCCGGGGCCGCCGCCTCCCACTCCACCCGGGCGGTGAGCCGCGCCTCGTCCAGGGCGAGCACGAGCAGGGGCCGGGGCGCGTCCCGGTAGAAGGCGTTGACGACGGCCAGGGTGGTCGCCTCGTCCGGGGAGCAGTGCACGAAGCCCTCCTCGGTGAGGGAGTCGGGCGCGTACGCCTGACCGGGGTCGGTGCTCCAGACGGTGAGCGGTACGACGTGATAGATCATGGCCCCGTTATAGACGCCGACGAGAGCCCCGGGAGCTTCAGGGCGGCGATGGTCCGCCGGGTCGCTTCGGCGATCAGGGCGTCCGAGGGCTCGCTGTCGCGGCCGGGGCGGTCGGTCATGACGGCCAGGACGAGCGGCTCGGTGCGGGGCGGGTGGACGATCGCGATGTCGTTGGCCCGGCCGTAGTCGCCCGTCCCGGTCTTGTCGGCCACCTTCCAGTCGCCGGGGAGCCCGGCCCGGATACGGCGGGCGGCGACGTCGGTGGCGTTGCGGGTCAGCCAGTGCATGAGGAGCCCGCGCTCCCGGGCGGGCAGGGCGGTGCCCAACAGGAGCGTGCGGAAGTCGGTGGCGATCGCTCGCGGGGTGGTGGTGTCGGCGGGGTCGTCCGGTGGTACGTCGTGCAGTTCGGGCTCGTAGTGGTCCATGCGGCTGGTGGAGTCGCCGAGCCGGCGCAGATAGGCGGTGAGCCCGGCGGGGCCGCCGGTGTCGCGCATCAGGAGGTTGCCCGCCGTGCCGTCGCTGTAGCGGACGGCGGCGTCGCAGAGCTCACGGAGCGTCATCCCGGTCGCGACGTGCTTTCCGGTGACCGGTGAGGTGGAGCGCAGATCGGCGCCGGTGTAGGTGACACGGCGGTCCAGGCCGCTCAGAGAGCGGTGGTGCAGGACCGCCGCCGCGGCCAGCGCCTTGAACGTCGAGCAGAACGCGAAGCGTTCATCGGCGCGGTGGACGACGGTGGCGCCGGTGCCGGTCGCGAGGGCGTAGACGCCGACGCGGGCGCCGTACGCGCGCTCCAGGTCCGCCAGCCGGGGCCGGTGGACCGGGGGTCCGCCGGTCGGCGTACCGGTGGGCGCAGGGGTTCGCCGCCTCGCATCGCCGGCGGGGCGGTCGTCCGTCCCGCAGGCCGTGAGCGGGAGCAGGGCCGAGGCGGCCAGGAGGGCGCGGCGCGAGGGGGCGGTCCGGTGGGGGGTCATGCGGCGGGCTCCTTCACGGCGTCGGCCGGGGAAGGCTCCGGTGCTCCCGGCAGAGTGGTCATGCGGGGTATCCGTCGCTCGGAGCCTCCCGAGCCGACGGCCGGCACGCCCTGGACGACCGGACCGTCGGAGCCGCCCCCTTGTCCCACCGTCAGAGCTGGAACTCGGTGGGGGACACCCCCAGCGTCGCGCAGGCCTCGCGCAGGACCGTCGCCTCCGCCTGGGAGAAGTGGCCGTCGGCACCGGCGATGACCATGCCCGTCTGGATCACGGCCCGGGCCTCGGTGGGCTTCTTGGCGGCCTTGGCGATCTCCTGCATGGCCTCCGACTTGCCGAGCAGGAAGTTGGCGGTCAGCTGGTCCACATGCTTGTTGAAACGCTGGCGGAGCTGCTCCGGCGGGAAGTTCTGCAGCACGTCGTTGCTGAGGATCATCGACTCGACCTGCTGGCGCTCGGCCGGGTCCACATTCCCGTCGGCCGCCGCGACCAGAGCGCACATCGCCATGCTCGCGTCCCGGTACGCACCGCTCTTCAGCTCGTTCTTCAGCGACCCGAGCTGCGTCTTGAACAGGCCGACCAGCTGGGCCTTGCCGCCACCACCGGACCTCGTCCCACCGCTGTGCCCGCCGGCCGGCGCACTCCGCCCGCCCTGCCCCTGCTGGAGAGCCTTGGCCTGGTCCTTGAGCCGGTCCCACACTGCCATTGAGGTCACCTCGGTACTAGTCGGCATCACCTACCGCACGAGCTCACGCGCGCACACCCACCCAACGCCCGGCCCCTGGCAAAGGTTCCGCAAAACGAAAGGCGACCGCCCGCACCCCGAAGCCGAGTGCGGGGGTCGCGGTGAAGAACGTCGGGCGTCGTCGCGGGAGCGGGAGCTTCAGGCTCGGGGTGTTGCGGAAGGCCGCGAAGCCCACCGCTTCCCGGACACCGGGGCGACCTCGCGGAGCGGGCGCGGGCGGGAAGGCCGGACCCGGCTCCCGAGCGGCACACGCGGGGACGCGACGGCCGGGCCCGGCCTTCCTCTGGCCGCAATCTGCCACCCGGCGCGGCCCGCCGCCTCCGGGGAGGGCCCGAACGAGGACGGGCGGGGCGGGCCTGTGATGATGAGCGCATGTCGACCCTCGCCACGCTCGCGGTACTGGTCCTCGCCGCGCTCCACGTGTACATCCTGGTGCTGGAGATGTTCCTGTGGACCACGCCACGGGCCCGGGCCGCCTTCGGCACCAGCGCCGAGTTCGCCGCCGCGTCGAAGGCCCTGGCGGCGAACCAGGGCCTCTACAACGGCTTCCTCGCCGCCGGCCTGGTGTGGGGCGCGGTGGCGTCCGACCCGGTGGGCTTCCGGGTCTCGGTGTTCTTCCTGGTGTGCGTGGCGATCGCGGGGCTCTACGGCGCCGCCACGGCCAGCCGGAAGATCCTCTTCGTCCAGACCGTCCCGGCGCTGGCCGCCCTGGCCCTGGTGCTGCTCGCGCGCTGACGTCAGACACCCTGTGCGACGGCTTGTTCCATGAGCCGGACGGCCTCCGCCTCCTCCGTGGCGGGCGGCACCACCAGCAGGTCCCAGCGGCCGCGGCCGGGGGCCAGCAGGCAGACGGTGTGCGGGGCGGACGGCGAGTCCGTGCGGCCGACGTGCACCGCCTGCCCCGCGACGACCAGCCGCTCCGGGCAGGCCGGCCAGGTGTCCCCGTTGACCAGGACGCTGCTGATCCGGCCCCAGGCATCCGGCAGGCCGCCGAGCAGCCCGGGAAGCTCGGCGGCCAGGTCGTACGAGCGGGGCCACCACGCCCCGTCGATCCGGCGGGCGGTGGGCCCCTGGCCCGGCTGGTCCGCGAGCCGTAGCCGGACCTCGGACGGCGCGGGAACGGACGGTGGGGGCGAAGAGGCGGACGTCATCGAGGGGCTCCTGCTGCGGATGGGGTGCGTGGCGAGGAGGTGGCGAGGCCGCGGGCCCGTTGGGGAGGTCCTGGGAGTGCGTGGGACGCCGAGGGCGGGACCGGTTCGGACACCGGTTGCGGCATACCCCCGGTTCCTCCACGGTACCCCGCGGGCGGTGCGGGAGCCGGTGCCGCCCGCACCGCGACGAGACGTCGTTCCTCCCCCTCGTGCGGGGGCCGGACGAGGGGGACGGGCGGGTCCCGGTCGTCGGCGGCCTGCGCCACGCCAGGGACACCCCGCCGGGCGTGGCGTCCGAGGCAGTCAGGGTTTCACTGTGGAACATTCCGGGCGCTTTATCGCATTCCGTCGGTGATACTTGGGGCATGAAGACGGCAACGTACGCAGAACTGGCGGCCTCGTCAGATCACGCGGTCGCCGTGGCCCTCGCCTTCGTCGGCGGGCTGATCGTGGCCTGTGCGCTGATCTGGGCCGTGCGGGTCGGGATGCGGGTCATGGACACGGACACCCATCACCCCGCCCCGGAGGAACAGCCGCATCTGCCGGACACCGGGCCGGTCCGCGAGACACGGGAGATGCGGGAGCCCGACGACGTGCCGGTCGTGGCGCGCGACGGTCAGCGCATCATGCCGCACGAGCTGCATCGCGCGAGCACCAGGACGGGCAAGGACCAGCATCCGCGCCGCTGGTCGCCCGGATCCAGCGGGTCCTTCGGCGGCGGCGGACTCGGACGCACGTGAGGCCGTGGGCCCGAGGGCCGGCGGTCCCTCAGGGAGGCGACATGGCCGCCCGTCACCGCAAGCGCCGGGCGACGGAAGGTGCGGCCCTGGTGCTGGCCGTGTCCGCCGTGCTGGCGGGCTGCGGTGGTGCCGAGAGCCCGGCGGACACCGCGCGGAAGGCGGAGTCCGCGGTGGAGTCCATCGCCTCGCAGGCCCCCGGGGCGATCGAGTCCGCCACGGCCGAGGCCGGACGCCGGCTCGACGCCATCCAGGGCGGCACCGACGTAGAGGACGACGTGCGGACCGGCTCGCCCGTGATCGGGTCCGACGGCCGGGCTCGCGCCGAGGTCACCGTCCGCAACACCGACGACGCGCCCCGGTCCTTCGCCGTCCAGGTCGACTTCCGGAACGCCGGGGGAGAACTGGTCGACACGGTCATCGTCACGGTGGACCACGTGCAGGCCGGCCACTCCGCCACGGCCACCGCCCGCAGCACCCACGACCTGTCCGGGGAGGTCCGGGCGGAGGTGGCCCGGGCGCTGCGCCACTGACCCGTTCATCACGGGCGGGGCTCCCGGTCCGCGTCCGGGTGGGCCGGCGGCGCCCAGCCCAACCTCACCGCGTCCTGGGTGAAGCCGGTCAGCACCCCCGGCTGGAAGCCGGGCCTTCGACACCTGCCCGGCCTCCCCCGCCGCAGTGACGGTTCTCGCCGCCGATGTGAACCGCGGCGGTGCCGTAGACGCCGGTGTTCCAGACCTCCCGCGCCCCCGAAGGGGCGCGGGGAACCGCGCGACCGGCCACGACGGCGCCGCACCCGAAGGACGACCCCCACGGCGCCGCCCGCGGAGCGCTCAGCGCCCGAGCCACGCCGTCGTGTCCGGGCCGAGCAGGCCGTCCTCCAGGGGCGCGCTGGTCAGCAGGACCTCACCGGCCGGCAGCCCGACGGGCGCGTCGGACAGGTTCGTGACGCAGCGCCAGCCCTCGCAGCGGTCGAAGCGGAGCACGCCGTCCGGGGCGTCCGACGCCCAGGTCAGCTCCTCGCCGTCGAGGAGTTTGCGGCGCAGCCGCAGGGCGGTGCGGTACAGCTCCAGGGTGGAGCCCTCGACTCCGTCCTGCGCCTCGACGGCGTAGGCGGCGAAGCCGGGCGGCTGCGGCAGCCAGGCGCCGCCGGGCCCGAAGCCGTACGAGGGTCCGGCTTGCGTCCACGGCAGGGGCACCCGGCAGCCGTCGCGACCCTTGCGGACGTGGCCCGTCTGCTCCCAGATCGGGTCCTGGAGCACTTCGGTGGGCAGGTCGGGGACCTCGGGCAGGCCGAGTTCCTCGCCCTGGTAGACGTAGGCCGAGCCGGGCAGCGCCAGCATCAGCAGGGTGGCCGCCCGGGCCCGGCGCAGCCCGGCCGCCCGGTCGACCGCCGGGGCGTGGCCGCCGGAGAGCAGCCAGGCGTTGAGGTCGGTGCCCGGCGGCAGCATCAGGCGGGAGGCGTGCCGGATCACGTCGTGGTTGGACAGCACCCAGGTGGCCGAGGCGCCCGCGGCCCGGGCGGTGGCGAGCGAGTCGGTGACGACCTGCCGCAGCTCGTCGGCGTCCCAGCCGGCCTGCAGGTACTCGAAGTTGAAGGCCTGGCCCAGTTCGTCCGGGCGGGCGTACAGGGCGCGCCGGGCGCCGGGCACCCACGCCTCGGCGACGGCCATGCGGGGTGGGCGGTAGGCGTCGAGGATCTTGCGCCAGTCGCGGTAGATCTCGTGCACGTCGTCGCGGTCGTAGAAGGGGTGGGTGCCGGGCGGCAGTGCGGTGAGGGCCTCCTCACGGCTCAGCTCGGGCCGGCCGAGGTCGCGCAGCGGCTCGCTCAGGTCCTTGACGAGGGCGTGGGCGACGTCGACCCGGAAGCCGTCGACGCCGCGGTCGGACCAGAAGCGCAGGGTGGTGCGGTAGTCGGCGCGGACCTCCTGGTTCTCCCAGTTGAGGTCGGGCTGTTCGGGCGCGAACAGGTGCAGGTACCACTGGCCGTCGGGCACCCGCTTCCACGCGCTGCCGCCGAAGACGGACTGCCAGTCGGTGGGCGGGAGTTCGCCGTGCTCGCCGCGGCCGTCGCGGAAGACGTAGCGGTCGCGGGCCGACGAGCCGGGGCCCGCGGACAGGGCCTCCTGGAACCACGCGTGCCGGTGCGAGGAGTGGTTGGGCACGATGTCGACGATGACCTTCAGACCGAGGCGGTGGGCCTCGGCGGCCAGGGCGTCGAAGTCGTCGAGGGTGCCCAGGCGCGGGTCGACGCCCCGGGGGTCGGCGACGTCGTAGCCGCCGTCGGCGAGTTCGGAGGGGTAGAAGGGGCTCAGCCACAGGGCGTCCACGCCCAGGGCGGCGAGGTGGGTGAGGCGGCGGGTGATGCCGCGCAGGTCACCGAGTCCGTCACCGTCGGCGTCGGCGAAGCTGCGCGGGTAGATCTGGTAGACGACGGCCTGACGCCACCAGTCCGGATCCCTGGACGACAGGTCGAGCGTGGAGCGATCGGTCACGCGGTCTCCTTCGAAGGGCATACGGGCGACAGCATTGAATCTGTCCAGAATGCCGGAAAAAGGAACCATCGCGTTGATCGGAGTGATCCATTCCTGCTGTGATGAAAGTGTGATGGCAGACCAATTCCCTTTGCATCAGCGCAGGTTGACAGCGTGCTGCGGCAGCGCCACGATGGGGGCTCACTGAGGCGCATGTGACCTATGAGCCCAGTGTTTCTCAGACCACTCACCCCCGGTGCGGCCTCGGCGGCCGCGCGCTGCCCGCATGCCGCCACCCGGGTTCTGCACACGCCAAGAAATGGGATACGTATGTCCATAGCGAGACGTGTCACCGCGCGCCGCCTGCTGGGGACGGGCGCCGCGGCCCTCGCCCTGTGCGCCGCCTCCGCCACCACCGCGTTCGCCACCGGTACGCCCGGCGGCGACGGCTGGTCGTCCGGGGGCAGCTACCAGCCAGGCACCGGTGCGGGCACGGAGACCGGGACCGATCGCTGCCAGTTCTCGCTCGACGGCACGAACTTCCACGACTCGGTCAAGGTCGACGACCAGAACCTGAAGCCGACCGAGGACGGCAAGATCCACATCACGGTCCGCGCCGCCGGTGACGCCGTCACCTGCACGGCCTCCCTCGCGTCCTACCTCGCGCACGGCGCGACGTTCGCGACCTCCGGCGAGCAGGTCTTCGTCGACTTCGACACGGTGACGGTCAAGCCGGGCGCCACCGACTCGCTCGACATCGCCATCCCGGACAAGGGCTGCTTCGGGCAGATCGACCTCTACCGGGGCGCCGTGAGGTTCGACGGCGAACTCGACGCGAAGGACGGCTTCGAGCACGGCGAGCTGCCCAAGGGCCCGGACCGCCCGGTCATCAAGGACAAGCTGATCGCGGCCTGGAACGGCGGCACGAAGGACTGCACGACCCCGCCGCCGGCGGAGGAGGAGCCCCCGGCCTCCACGCCGCCCGCGTCCCCCTCCGAGCCGGCCGAGGAGACGACCCCTCCGGCGTCCCCGTCCGAGCCGGCCGAGCCCTCGACGCCGCCGTCCTCCGACACGGACACGCCCACCCCGAGCGCCTCCGAGTCGACGCCCACCGCTCCCAAGCCGAACGGCGGTGGCGGTGACCTCGCCGAGACCGGCGCCAACAGCAGCACCGGCCCGATCGCCTTCGGCGCGGCGGCCCTGCTGGCGGGCGGCGCGGCCCTCGTCGTCATGACCCGCCGCCGTGCGGCCAACCGCGGCGCGTAGGACGCCCGGGCCTGAAGAGCGCCCGGTGTGCTGTCGTCCGGCGGCGACGGCACACCGGGCGCTCTCATGCCCCGGCGGCGATCACCCCCCGACCGTCGCCAGGTACAGCTTCACGTAGCGCTCCACCTCCACGTCCAACGCCACGTCGACCAGGGGCTGTTCGCGCGTGCCCTCGTGGAGTTCCGACTCTCCGGGCCGGGCACGGCGGTCCACGATCGTCATGCCGCGGGTCGGTCCGGGCGCGAGGGAGACGTCCACCGGAAGGCGGTGGGTCGTCAGGCCCTCCGGGTCGGCGACCGCGCACACCGCACCCGCGTCACCGAGGCCGCCGGCTGTCTCGGAGGGGTCGTCGGGACGGCTGTCCGGGTGGGCGGGCCGGTGGGCGAGCAGTTCCCCGGCCAGCCGCGCCCCCGGCTCGCCGCTCGCGCGCAGCCCGCGCACCCGCGCCGCCGGGACCACGACCCGCGTGAACACGTCCAGCCCGTACATCGTGATCGGCACCCCGGCGGTGAGCAGGATCGCGGCCGCCTCCGGGTCGTGCCAGACGTTGAACTCGGCGACCGGCGTGGCGTTCCCGACGGCCGCCGCGCCGCCCATGAAGACGATCCGCTCGATGTTGCGGACCACCTCCGGATGCGTACGCAGGAGCAGCGCGATGTTCGTGAGCGGTGCCGTGGGGATGAGCGTGACCGGGCGCGGGGAGGCCAGGATCTCGCGGCGCAGCAGCGTCACCGCGTCGACGTCGACGGGCCCCCGCGTCGGCTCGGGCAGGCCCAGGTCGCCCATGCCGTCGTGCCCGTGCACGTGCCGCGCGGACCGGGGGGCCTCGATCAGCGGCCGCTCGGCGCCCCGGGCCACGGGGATCTCGGGGGCGCCCGCCTGCTCCAGCACGGTCAGGGTGTTGCGGACGACGCCGTCCACGTCCGTGTTCCCGGCCACGCAGGTGATCGCCCGCACGTCGAGCGCCGGGTGCCGTACGGCGAACAGCAGGGCGAGGGCGTCGTCGACGCCGGTGTCGCAGTCGATGATCACCGGGATGCGCTGACCGTCCGTCACGGCGGGGACTCCTTCCAGTGGTCCGCGGGAAAGCTCCGTGGCAGCGACCCTACGGCCCGCGGGAGCGCCCACCGCGGGCGCGCGGCGTCAGGACCGCCGTACCGCCGTGACGCCGAAGTCCGGCGTCGCCTTCCGGCCGACCGTGCCGCGAGCCCCGCTGACGCCCCACTCCTCGCGGTCGATGACCGCGTCCGGCCCGTGAAGGCGACTTGGAAGGCGCCTTGCGGGTCGTCGCCGACGCCGGTCGGTTCGAAGTCCTCGGTGACCTGCCCGGTCGCGCCGCGCACGGTCAGGTCGCCCGTGACCCGGCAGCGGGTCCCGCCCGGCACGACCGCGACCGGCGACGGCGGCGGACTCGTGCCGGCCGCGCTCCACCCGATTCCCGTCCGGGCCGTGTTCCACCCCGGCACGCTCCGGCCCTGGACGGCACACGGGCCGGCACCGCCCCGGACCCGCGAACGGACGCGGCGATGATTCCGAACCCGGCGGCCCGTCGTTACCGGCAGGAGACGGAAGGAGACCGCCATGCCCGCACAACGACCCACGACCGAACTCGACGCCCGCTACAGCTCCGCACTCAACCCCCGCCCGGGTTCTTCGGAGGTCACGGCCACCGAATGGGACGAGGCGCAACGTCACCTGGGGTCCGCCGAGGTCTTCTGGGTGTCCACGGTGCGACCCGACGGCCGGCTGCACGTCACGCCCTGCATCGCCGCCTGGCACGAGGGAGTGCTGTACTTCTCCACCGGCCGCCGGGAGCAGAAGGCGAAGAACCTCGCACACGACGCCCACTGCGCCCTGACCACCGGGGTGAACTCGCTCACCGAGGGGTTCGACGTCGTGGTCGAGGGCAGGGCGCGGCCGGTCGACGACCCGGTGGCGCTGGAGGAGGTGATCACGGCGTTCGAGACGAAG
The DNA here is from genome assembly GCF_040303285.1 of Streptomyces sp. NPDC096046. Lineage (NCBI taxonomy): Bacteria > Bacillati > Actinomycetota > Actinomycetes > Kitasatosporales > Streptomycetaceae > Streptomyces > Streptomyces sp. NPDC096046. The sequence continues at coordinate 129,887 of NZ_JBEOSZ010000001.1, forward strand.
TACGGGCCGCACATCACCTCCCCCGAGGGCACCTTCCACGGCATCGGGGACACGATCCGCGAGGGCGACGACCTCGTGTTCGCGGTGTCCCCGGACACCGCGTACGGCTTCGGCCGGGACAACGGGGTCTACAGCCACACGCGCTGGACGTTCTGAGCCTCGGTGGACCCGTCCTACGACGGGTCCCACAGCTCGGTGCCCCGGGCCGCCACCCGGTCGCCGATCCGGCGCAGCAGCTCGGCGCCGGGCAGGGCGTCCGGCCGGGTGCCGTCGCGCAGGCGGGGTGCCGCGAGACCGGTGGCGGCCTCCCGCCCGCCGATCACCGCCTGGTAGGGGATCAGCCGGCCGGCGCGGATCCGGGCGGCGAGGGTGCCCTGCTCGGGGCCGCTGACCTCGGCGCGCAGGCCGAGCTCCCGGGCGCGCCCTGCCAGGGCGTGGGCGGCGTCGTACTGCTCGTCCCCCACCGGCAGGACGGCCAGCTGCACCGGGGCCAGCCATGGCGGGAAGGCGCCGCCGTGCTCCTCGAGGAGGTGGGCGACCGCGCGCTCCACGCTGCCGATGATGCTGCGGTGCACCATGACCGGGCGGTGTTTCGCCCCGTCGGGGCCGATGTAGTGCAGGTCGAACCGTTCGGGCTGGTGGAAGTCGATCTGGACGGTGGAGAGGGTGGCCTCCCGGCCGGCCGGGTCGGTGATCTGCACGTCGATCTTGGGGCCGTAGAAGGCCGCCTCGCCCTCGGCCGCCTCGTACGGGACGCCGGAGCCGTCCAGGACCTCCCTCAGCAGGGCGGTGGCGCGCCGCCACAGCTCCGGATCGGCCACGTACTTGCCGCCCTCGCCGGGCAGGGACAGCCGGTGGCGGGCCGCGCGGATGCCGAGGTCCGCGTAGGCACGGCCGATCAGCTCCAGCGCGGCACGGGCCTCCTCCACGGCCTGCTCCAGGGTGCAGAAGATGTGCGCGTCGTTGAGGGTGATGGCCCGCACCCGGGTCAGACCGCCGAGCACGCCGGACATCTCCGAGCGGTACATCCCGCCCAACTCGGCCATGCGAAAGGGCAGTTCGCGGTAACTGCGGGAGCGGGAACGGTAGATCAGGGCGTGGTGGGGGCAGAGACCGGGGCGCAGCAGGACCTGCTCGGCGCCCACGTCCATCGGCGGGAACATGTCGTCGCCGTAGTGGTCCCAGTGCCCGGAGATCTCGTACAGCTCGCGTTTGCCGAGGGCCGGCGAGTACACGTGCCGGTAGCCGGCCCGCCGTTCCGCGTCGCGGATGTACTCCTCCAGGGTGTGCCGCACGACCGCGCCGTCGGGCAGCCAGTACGGCAGCCCCGCGCCCATCAGCGGATCGGTGTCGAACAGGTCCAGTTCACGGCCGAGTCGGCGGTGGTCGTGCATGGTGGCTCCTCGGTTTCGGAGGCGAGCACCACACGGCGAAGCCCCGGGGCACTCGCCCCGGGGCTTCGGACATCTGGGTCAGCTGTCAGCGCGCCGGGACACTCTCCGGCGTCGTCGTGGCGGACGGGAACGGCTGGACGCGCTGCATGGGCGTGACCGTAACAGGCAGGCCCGGGGCGGGGCGACGGGTTTTCCGGCGGGCGGGTGCGGACCCCGCACGGTCGGTCCACTCGGCGGGTGGCGCTGCGTCGGCAGGGCCACGTACCGCGCGAACTCCCGGGTGGCCGGGGCGAGACCGTCGGTGCCGTCCCGGTCCGTTCACCCGGACGGACCGTATCGCTGGTGGGCGGGCGGTCGCGGTGGTGCCGTAAGAGCACGTACCCGATCGTGGAGAGCCCGCCCCGCCCGGCGGCGCCTCCATGACCCCCGCAGGAGGCACCCCGATGACGCACCCTCCGGCCCCCCGTGCCCTCCTCGCCTCCGCGCTGTCCGTGACCGCCCTGCTGGCCACGGCCGGCTGCTCCGTCGGGGACGAGCCACGGCCCCGGTGGTTCTCCGCCTCCCCGGCCGTCTCCGCGTCGGCCACGGCCGCGTCACCCGCCGACGAGCAGCCCGCCGGTTCCGGGGCCGCCCTCACCGAGGCGCAGGCCCGGGCGGCGCTGGTCACCGAGACCGATCTGGGGGAGCCGTGGGGGCCGACCCGTGGCGCGCGGACCTGGCGGGACGGGCTGCTGAAGGCGACCACGGAGAAGCGGGACTGCCAGCGGCTGCTGGACGTCCTGTACACGGAGGAGCCCTTCGGCGCCCCGAAGGGGCCGCAGGCGACCTCGGCGCTCGACGACGGGGACACCGACGCCCAGCTGCGTTACCGGGTCGCCGCCCATCGCCCGGCGGACGTGGACCGCGCGCTGGGCTGGATGAAGTCGCTGCCCGGCAGGTGCGGCCGGTTCACGGCCGCGACCACCCGCGGCGGCATCCAGAACGTCGAGGTCCACGACCTGCCGCTGTCAGCGGTGGGGGACGCCCGGCAGGCCCTGCGGGTCACGCTGGCCGGCGAGTCGGAGGAGGGGGAGCTGACGTACCTCACGATGGACCTCGCCGCCGTCCGCGTCGGCGAGGAGGCGATCACCCTCACCAACGGAGGCCTCGGCGAGGTGTACACCGAGGTGACGCAGCAGGTCGCGCAGCTCGGGGCGCAGCGCCTGGCCGAGCTGACGAAGCGGGGCAGGGCCGAGATCTGACGCCCCCGGCCGGGTTCAGTAGCGGTCGAAACGCGTGCGGTGGGCGGTCACGTCCCGTGCCACGTCCAGAGCCGTGCGCCCGTGCGCGAAGGCGTCCGCCCGCAGCCGCGCGAGCGCGTCGTCCGCGCCCACGCCGAGCTGGGCCATGATCATGCCGACGGCCTGGTAGACCTCGTCGTGGTCCGCGGCCAGCCCGCTCAGCCAGTCCTCCCCGCCCCGTGTCCCGGGCTCGTCCCCGTGCGGCAGTGCCATCAGGGCCACGGTCATGACACCGGCCACGATCCGGGCCACGTGCAGCTGGCGGTCGCTGAGTCCGCCCGGGCGGTCGCGGTACAGGTCGAGGGTGCCCACGCACACCGCGCCGCTGCCCAGCGGCACCGCGTACACCGCCCGCACCCCGGCCTCCGTCGCCTGCTGGGCGAAGACCGGCCAGCGTCCCGCGTCACGGCCCGTGGTCAGGTCGCAGGCGAGTACGGGGGCGCCCGCCTCCAGTGCGCTCTGGCAGGGGCCGTCACCGAGAGTGGCCTGGATCTGCGCCAGGCGCGCGGCCTGCGCGCTGCTCGCGCTCAACTGCAGGGGCATGCCCTGGCTGCGCAGCGACACGCTCGCGCCGGTCACCGGCAGCAGTTCCACCGCGACCGCGCACAGCCGCCCCGGCACCTCTCCCGGTGCCGCGCCCCGCACCCCTCTGGCGATCACGTCGGCGGCCCGGACTCCGTCCGGGTCCGGGCCTGCTCCCTCGCTACGGCCGGGCCCCGGGTCGCCGCCGTGGGCGCCTCGCGGGTCGTCCCTGGGCCGCACGGCCACCGCCTCCTTCGATCACCGCGGCTTCCACCGTCGCCGTTCGTTTCCGGGCGGACCGCGAGCCGGGCAGGCCGCCGGAACTCGACCCGGCGAGCGGTCCGTCGGGGGACCGGCCGCACGGTTCGCCGGTGCGCGGCCGCACGGCCGGGCGCGAGGCCGACCGGGACGGCCGACCCGCCAGCGCGGCACCCCGCCCGGCGCCGGGCCGGCATCAGCGCCCACGACCTCGCCCGATGCCCGCCGGGCACCGCACCCGACACCCGCCCGGATCGCTCCGAGCCCTCCCGGAGCCCCCGACTACCCGTGGGCAGGGGGGCAAAACCCGCGCGCGGGGCCGTGGCCGTGGCGGGCGGCCTCAGCGCCTCTCGTACGGGCTGTCCGGCTGCGGAACCCGCCGTACGGAGAGGACGTCGACGACCGGCGGCCAGGCTTCGTCCGAGCCGAGGCTCCCCTCGGGATGCCACCTGCCGGTGACCGTCACCCAGGTGTCGACCGGCGGGGCCTGCGCGCCGCGCACCTCGGCCTTCGCGCTCGTGGCGTCGGCGGCGCAGCAGGAGACGAGGAGGCGGGTGACGTACCAGGTGCCGTCGTCGTCGCGGGTGACGAAGCCGGTGAGCCGGACCGTACGGCCGTGCAGGGAGCGGCCGCTGTCGTAGACCGCCCGGGAGCCGAACTCTCCGAGGCCGAGATCGACCGGGTCACCCGCCGGCAGGGCCGGGAAGGTGCCGACGCCCTGGATGGCACGCCGGTCCGCCTCACGCTGCGCGCTGTAGGAGCCGAGGGCGGGCGGCGGGAACAGCAGGAGGGCGAGGGCGGGCAGGGTGAGGAACCAGGCGACCCGGGGTCCGGCGGCGCCGTGGCCGTGCTCGTGCGTCGCGGCCTCCGGCGCACCCTCGTCGGCCTCGACGCCCTCGTCGGTCTCCGCACCGCGTGTCAGCACCGCCACCACCACCGCCAGCAGCACCAGCGCCACCCCGGAGATCACCAGGTACGGCCGCAGTCCCGCCTGCACGTACCGGAGGTACAGCTCGCCGAAGAGCGACACCCGCAGGATCGCCGCGCCCACGAGCGCGAGCAGTACGGCCGGTCCGTAGCGCCTCACAGCAGCCACCACCCCACCAGGACGCTGCTCCCCACGGCGACCACCCACGTCGCCGCCGAGAACCGCACCGCGAAGGCCCTGCCGAACGTGCCCGTCTGCAACGCGATCAGCTTCAGGTCGACCATCGGCCCGACCACCATGAAGGCCAGTCTCGCCGTGGGGGAGAAGCCGCTCAGCGACGCCGCCACGAACGCGTCGGCCTCACTGCACACGCACAGCACGACCGCGAGCAGCGCGAGCAGCAGCACCGACAGCCAGGCCGACCCGGTGAACACCTCCAGCACCGACCGCGGCACGACGATGTCGAACGTCGCCGCGGCCGCCGCCCCGAGGACGAGGAACCCGCCCGCGTGCAGGAAGTCGTGCTGAAGCCCCGAGACGAAGGCGCGCGGACCGCCGGCCGGCGTGCGCCCCCCGTTCCGCTTCGGCAGCCGCAGCCACTTCTCCCGCCCGAAGCGCGCCCACAGCCAGCCCATCACCACGGCCGTGCCGAGCGAGGCGAGGAGCCGGCCGAGAACCATCTCCGGCTGCCCCGGGAAGGCGATGGACGTCGCCACGAGGACGACGGGGTTGATCGCGGGCGCCGACAGCAGGAAGGCCAGCGCGGCGGCGGGTGCGACACCCCGCCGCATCAGGCTCCCCGCCACCGGCACGGACGCGCACTCACAGCCGGGCAGCACGACCCCGGCGGCCCCGGCGACCGGCACGGCGAGCACCGTACGGCGGGGCAGCAACCGCTGGAACACCCGCTCGGGCACGAACGCCCCGATCGCCGCCGACACGACCGTGCCCAGCAGCAGGAACGGCACGCCCTGGACCGTGATGGCGGTGAACACCGTCCACCAGGCCGCGACGGGCGGGGTGTAGAGGTCGAGCGCCAGCATCGGCCCGAGCACCGACACCACCGTCGCGACGGCGAGCAGCGCGCCACCGCCGAGCACGGCGTACACCAGGGCCCGCAGGCCGAGCCGTATGCCGTCGGCCACCGTTCGTTGGTTCTCCACGCGCCCGCCCCGGTCGTTCACTTCCAGGGAGGGAGGCTAACCCGTGCGGCGGTGTCAGGGCCCGGTGCCCTCACAGGGGAGGCTGTGCGGGCGCGGGGCCGAGGGTCGTGGTGCCGGGGGCCGTACGGTGCCCGAGGCCCGTCCGGTAGGCGTCCAGGGCCGCTTCCACCCGGCCGGTCCGCCGCAGCAGGTCGCCCAGCAGCCGGCACAGGTCGGCCAGGTCACCGGCGGCGCCGGCCCGTTCCAGCAGGCTCAGGGCACGGACGTAGTGCTCCTCGGCGTCCTCTGTACGGCGGGCGTCCTCGGCGATGATGCCGAGCAGCCGGTGCGCGGCGGCGGAGTGGACGGCGCCGCGCTCGGGGGACAGGTGCCCGAGGACGTCGTGCAGCAGGGCTGCGGCCTCGTCGGACCTGCCGCGCTTGTGCAGCACGTCGGCCAGCTCCACGGCGACCTGGCTGCTGTACAAGGCGGCGCGCTGGGCCGACAGCATGCCGAGGGCCTCCCGCAGCTCGGCCTCGGCGCGCTCCAGTTGCCCGTCCTGGGCGTAGACGTAGCCGCGCATCCAGTGGCAGTTGGCGAGTTCGGTGCGCAGTTGCAGACCCCGGTACAGTTCGGCGGCCTTGGCCAGGGAGGCGTCGGCCTCGGCGAGGCGCCCCTCGGCGACCAGGGTGCGGGCGACGGACCGGTGCATGCGGGCGACCAGGGCGGGGTCGCCGGACTGCGGGGCCAGCGCCAGGGCGAACTCGGCGGCCTGGGCGGCCCGGGCGTGCGCGCCCATGTCCATGTACGGGCCGATGGCGCTGGCGTAGAGCAGCAGCAGGGCGTCGGGGTCGTGCAGTCCGCCGCGGTTGAGTTCGTCGAGGGTCGTCTCCAGCAGGTAGACGGCGTAGCGCAGTTCACCGGCGAGGTAGTGGGCCACGGCCCGGCCGCGCAGGGCGGGGACCCGGGCGGGCAGCGGCGCGTCGGCCAGACGCTCCTCGGCCCGCTCGAAGTACTGCCGGCCGGCCACGAGCTCGCCCGTCTCCAGGGCGCACTCGCCGAGCCCGAGCAGCGCGGCGGCCTGCTCCCCGGCCAGCCCCTGCGTCTCGGCCTCGACGAGCAGCTCGGCGTACTGTGCGGCCGCCGCCTCGGCCTCACCGAGCGCGAGGGCGCGCTGCGCCTCGGTCAGCCGCAGCCGCAGTCCGGTGACGAGCCGGGCCGAGCGCCCGCCGGCGAGCTCGTCGAAGGCGACGCCGAGCCGTTCCGCGAGATGCCGCAGGGCGTCGTCGGAGGGCCGCACCCGGCCCGACTCCAGGGTGGAGATGTAGGCCGGTGTGTACACGGGTTCCGCCAGCTGCCGCTGGGTCAGTCCGCGTTCCACACGCAACCGCTGCACCCGGCGACCGATGGTCCCCGGATCGTCACGCTCCCCCACGCCAACTCCCCCTGCACCTCTTGCCGTTCGACCTGAACTGCCCCTAGGTTAAACGGAGTGTTAAGCCGGATTGTCGAACCCGCTTAACACGCCGCCGCCATAGTCGCCGCCCCAGTTGCGAGGTCGCCGTGCTCGAACGCACACGCACCGCCGAGCGGTACGCCCGAGGCTTCACCGCCGCCCTCGTCGCCGTGGCGACCCTGCTGCTCGCGGCGAACGCGGGTCCGGCACGAGCCGAGGCACCCCAACACGGCCCGCGAACCGTCGCGGACTCCCGCTGACCCGACCCGAACCGTCGCAGACTCCCGCTGACCCGACCCGAACCGCCGCGTCGCACCAGCGGCCCACGGCACCGTTCCCCCGTGGCTCAGCCCTGGATCTGCAACTGCCTGAGCTGCCGCTGCACATGGTCCAGCGCCCCTTCGCGCCGCCCGGGCACCCTGCCGCGCAACGCGGCGAGCGCGGACCCCAGTTCGCGGGCGGGGACGGTGTCGCGGACCTGCCCCCACTGGTGGTGCGCCCGGTCCACGGCGGCCTCCACGGCGGGGGCGTCCGGCGCCTGCCCGGCGTTCAGGCGGGCGGTGGCGATCGACAGCCAGGTGTGGCAGCTGCGGGCGGCGTCCCCGGCGAACATCGCCAGGTCGGCGCGTACTTCGGCCCAGTGCAGGGCCTCCTCGGAGGCGGGTCCGTGCGCGGCGACGGCGAGCTGCTCGTGCCGGGCGGCGAGCGCGTCGGCGTCGGCGTGCCGGCCGGACTGGACGGCAGCGGTGATCGCGGCGTGCGGATCACCGCCCGTCGGGCCCGGGATGCTCAGCACCAGGTCCGTCCCCGCGCTCTCCGGCGCGATCCGGGTCAGTGCCTGCTGGTGCAACTGCTCGGCCGGCGGCCGGAACCCGCTGCGCAGGATCGTCGCGACGGCCTTCATGTACGCCGGCTGCGCGACCGTGCGCCGGGAGGGCGGTGGGGCGATGCGACCGTGAACGGCGTTGCCGCGGCCCGAGTCCAGCGGAGTGCCGCGCAGCAGCTCCCAGGTCTCGGCGTCGGCGTGCAGGTCGAGCAGGAGGGTCGTGGCACCGGCCGGCCGCAGCCGCAGTTCCTCCCGGAACCAGTGCCAGGGGAACGCCGTGTAGCGGGCGGTGGAGGCGGTGGTGCGCGCCAGTGCGAGGTGGGGCAGGCGCTGCCGGCGGTCGAGCTGGAGCTGGCCGGTGACGTACACGGTGAGGGGGCCGGGGGCCGCGGCGGCGGCGCGCAGGCGGGTGAGGACGGCCTGCGGCTCCAGCGGGTCGGCGAGTTCGACGACGTTCGCGGTGTCGGTGCCGGACAGCACGCCGGGCGCCACGGCGGCGAGAACGGGGAGCACGGAGGCGGCGTCCACCAGGCGCCCCTTGCCCACCGGCGAGGCCGCCAGCAGCAGCACGGTTCCGGGCATCGCCCCACCCCCTGTGTCGATCACGTACGTCAGCACCGTAACGGCTGCGGCCGCACAGGGGGGTCTCAGGGCCGCGAACGTCCCCCTTCGGGGGCTTCGCACCGGGCTCTCCTGCGGACGGCGAACACCGTGGTGTCGTCGACGAGGTGCCCGCCGCCGTGCCGCAGCGTGCCGTCCCTGACGAAGGCCGCCAAGCGGGCCGGTCCGGCGGTGCCCGGGTCCTCGGCGACCGCCCGGGCCAGCTCGTCGGCGAGCGGGTAGAACGCCCCGGTGCCGTCCCGGGTCTCCGTCACCCCGTCCGTCACCAGCAGCAGCGTCTCGTCACCGCTGATCCGCCACCGCCGGATCTCTGCGGGCCCGGGTGCGAGGCCCCGGAAGCCGAGCGGCAGCCCCGCACCGGCCGACAGGGTACGCACCCCTCCCCGCCCGACGGCGAGCGGCGGTTCGTGCCCGAACAGCAGGACGTCCACCGCCTCCTGGTCGTCGTCGGGGAAGGCGAGCAGGACGGCCGTGGCGAACCGGTCGCCGTCCGAGCGGCCGAGGGCGACGGTGTGCCCGCGATGCCGGGTCATCCGTGTCTCCAGCCGCTCGGCGACCGTCGCCAGGTCCGCCTCGTGGTACGCGGCCTCGCGGAACGTGCCGAGCAGCGCGGCCGCCGCCTCCACCGCGCCCAGGCCCTTGCCCTGCACGTCGCCGACCAGGACGCGGGTGCCGTGCGGGCCGGGCTGGATGTCGTAGAAGTCGCCGCCGACACGGGCGTGGGCGTCGGCGGTGAGGTAGACACCGGCGTGGTCGAGGCCGCCCCAGCCGTCGGGCAGCGGGCGCAGTACCGTGCGGCGGATGGTGTCGGTGACGTCGCCCATGTGCAGGGCGCGGCGCTCGTCGCGCACGCGGATCGCGCAGGCCAGGGTGGCGAGGATGCCGCCGAGGGCGACGAGGACGAAGTCGGCGCGCCCGGCCCGGTATTCGTGCGGCCAGGCGCTGTCGGCGACGACGTACGTCACCAGGGAGAGGACCGCGAACAGGGCCGTGCCCCGCACCCCGCAGATCGAGGCGGCGATGGCCGGTACCAGCACGATCCAGGAGATCATCCGGAACTCGCCGATGGTGTGGTAGTCGGCCACCGCGATGGCGACGAGGAGCAGCAGCGGCGGCAGCCAGGCCACGCTGCGGCCCCGCACCCGCAGCAACTCCTGCCGCCGCACGGCCGCCGGGCCCCCGGCCCGGGCGTACCGGACGAGCGGGCCGGGGGCCCGGCGGTGGCGGCTCACCGCCCCAGCGAAACACGGGGCGGGACGGGCCGCATCCCGCTCCGCGCGCGGAAACGGGATGCGGCCGACTGCCGGGGGCCTCCGGCCGGGACTCCGCCGACCTGCCGACGACCTCCAGCCGGGACTCCGCCGACCTGCCGAGGCTCCCGGCCGGGACTCCGCCGACCTGCCAACGACCCCCGGCCCGGACTCCGCCGACCTGCCAACGACCCCCGGCCGAGACTCCGCCGACCTGCCGGGGCTCCCGGCCCGGGCGCCGCCGACCTGCCGACGACCTCCGGCCCGGGCGCCGCCGACTTGCCAGGGGTCCCCGGCCGGTGTGCCCTGGATCCAGGGGCAGGGGACAGAGAGGAGAGCTGTCATGGCTCATGCGGCACCCGCCTCACGCACGCTGACCACGTCTCGTCGCAGGCCCGATGTCTTCAGTGCGCGCACCCACGCCGCCGCGAAGGTCGCGCTGCCCGTCGTCCTCGGGTTGGTCTACGGCTTCTGGGCCGCGGCCAACCAGCGCCACGGCGGGCCCATCACGGGCTGGAACCTGCTGTTCGGCTTCGTCACGGCGCTCGTGTTCGCCGTGGCCTTCGCCGCCGTGTGGCAGCTGTCCCCGCGGCTGCCCCGCGAACTGCACGCGCTGAGCTGGGGCGTCCTGACGGGATGTGCGGTCGGCTTCCTCTACAGCCAGACCGGTGCGTCCGTGTTCAGCTCCAGCGGCCTGGGGCTGCTGGTGGGGGCGGGCGTCATGGCGATGGTGTTCTACCGCTTCTACACACACGAGGACGCCGCGGGCCGGCGCCTCGACTGAGGTGTGCGGGACCCCCGTTCGGAGCAGCCCGCCGTCGGACCGGGGAGGCGTCGCTCTTCGCAGGTGGGGAGGCCGTTCGACGCGGCGGGCGGGCGGCCGGACGCCGTCGCACCGCTCGCGGGGCGGGGCCGGGGCACCTTGCCTGGAAGGGTGTCCCGGCGCAACCGGGCGCCCGTGTCCGAGAAGGCGCCCCCACGATCGCGGAACGTCCTGTCGGCCGTTCTGCTCGTCCTGGCGTGCCTGCTCCTGCCCTTCGGGGCGCTCGCGTCCTGGGCCGCCCACGGAATGACCGACACCGGCCGCTACGTCCGGACGATGGCGCCGCTCGCCACCGACCCGGACGTGCGGCGGGCGGTCGCGGACGCCGTCGGGGAGGGCGTGATGCGGGAGGCCGGGCACAAGCTCGACACCGGTCCGCTGCGCGGGGCGGTCGGGCCCTTCGTGCACGACGCGGCGCGCTCCTTCACCCGCACCGAGGCCTATCGCGCTGCCTGGGACGCGTCGAACCTGGCCGTGCACGACGCGGTGCTGCGCGCCCTGCGCGACGACGGCGCCCACGGCGCCCCGGTCACCGTCGACCCCGCCCCCGTCATCGCCCGGATCAAACAGCGACTCGCCGACGACCACGTGTCGTTCGCCCACCGCATCCCGGTCACGCACACGCGGATCCCGGTGCTCACGGCCGCGGACGTGGACCGACTGCGCACGGGGTACCACGTGCTGGACACCGCCGCCTTCTGGCTGCCGCTCGCCACCGGCGTCCTCGCGGTCGCCGGGATCGCCGTCGCCGCGTGCCGCCGCCGCGCGGTCACCGCCCTCGGACTGGGTACGGCCCTGGGCGGGGCCCTGCTGGTCCTCGCCGTCGCGATCGGCCGCCGCCTCACCCTGGCCGACCTGCCCGACGCGCCGCACCGCCCCGCCGCGGGCGCGGTCTACGACGCCCTCACCTCCACCCTGCGCGGGGTGTCGTGGCTGCTGTGCGTGCTGGGCCTGACCGTGGCGGCCGTCGCCTGGGTCACGGGCCGGTACGCTCCCCGGCTCGCCGCGCGGCGACCCGCGCGAGCGTCCGCAGCGCCCGTCGCAGATCCGGCTCCGGAGCCGACGCGAGCCCGATCCTGACGGCGTCGGGCGTGTGCCCGGGGGCGACGGCGAAGTCGGGGCCGGGTGTGACGGCGATGCCGTGCGCCGCGGCGGCGGCCGTGAAGGTGTCGGCGCGCCACGGGGCGGGCAGCTCCCACCAGGCGAAGCAGGCCCCCGGGTCGGACCGTACGGCGAAGCCCGCGAGTTCCTCGGCGAGGATCCGCTGCCGCCGTGCCGCGTCCGCCCGCTTGGCCTCCACCAGCCGCGCCACCGTTCCCTCCCCAACCCACCGCACCGCCGCCTCCAGCGCGAACCGCCCCGCGCTCCAGCCGCCCGACCGCACGGCTCCCGCCACGGCGGCGACCCGGTGCGGCGGCACCACGAGGAATCCGACGGTGAGCCCCGGGGCGACCCGCTTGGAGAGCCCGTCGACGACGTGGGTGAGGGCCGGGGCGTGCGCGGCGAAGGGATCGCCCGGCTCCCGGAGGAAGGACCAGATGCGGTCCTCCACCACGGGCAGGTCCAGGTCGTGGACCAGCTGGGCGAGGTGCAGCAGCCGCGGCCGGCCGGTCGTGAGGGACGTCGGGTTGTGCAGCGTCGGCTGCACGTAGAGGGCGGACAGCGGCGCCGTGCGGTGCGCCGCGGCGACGGCCTCCGGGAGCAGTCCGGCCGCGTCCCCGGCCAGCGGCACCAGCCTGATGCCGAGCCGCGCCGCGATCTCCTTGACCAGCGGATACGTCAACTGCTCCACCCCGACCCGGCCGCCGGGCCGGACCAGCGAGGCGAGGACGGCGGCGATGGCCTGCCGGGCGTTGCCGGTGAACAGCAGCCGCTCGGGGGCGGGGCGCCAGCCGGGAGTGGTGAGCAGCGCCGCCGCGGCCTCCCGCGCGGCCTCGGTGCCGGTGGCGGCGGCCGGTAACAGCGCCTCGGCCAGCACGTCGGGGCGCAGCAGCGGGGCGAGCACGGGGGCGAGAAGCTCCGCCTGGCCCGGGGCGGAGGGGTAGTTGAGCTCCAGGTTGACGTGTGCGGCGCCCGGAGCGGCCTCGGTGAGCGTCCGCCCCGCCCGGCCCACCGCCGGGGCGGCCCGTACGAAGGTGCCCCGCCCGACCTCCCCTACGACCAGCCCGCGCCGCACCAGTTCGCCGTAGACCCGCCCCGCCGTGGACGGGGCGACGCCGCGGCGGCGTGCGAACGCCCGCTGGGTCGGCAGCCGTTGGCCCGGCCGCAGCCGTCCGGTGGCGATGTCGTCGGCGATGCGGTCGGCGATACGCCGGTAGTCACTCATCGGCCGGTCTCCCCCTTGGATTGCACCGAGAGCAAAGATCTTATTGCACCGAGTAGTTGGGCGGCCTAGGGTCGACGCCATGGCACCCTTCCTCGCATACGAGGACAAAGGCCCCGATACCCATCGGGTGCCCCTGGTCCTCGTCCACGGCCACCCCTTCGACCACACGATGTGGGCTCCCCAGCTCGACAGGTTCCCGGGTACCCGCCGCGTCATCGCCCCCGACCTGCGCGGCTACGGCGCCTCCCCGACGACCCCGGCCGTCCCGGACTTCTCCGCGTTCGCCCGGGACATCGAGGCCCTGCTGGACGAGCTGGAGGTCGAGTCGTTCGTCCTCGCGGGCCTGTCGATGGGCGGCCAGATCGTCATGGACTGCTACCGCCTGTTCCCCGAGCGGGTCCGCGGCCTGGTCCTCGCGGACACCTTCCCGTCGCCGGAGACCCCCGAGGGCGTGCGCACCCGGGACGCGGCGGCGGACCGCCTCCTCGCGGAGGGCATGCGCGGCTACGCCGACGAGGTCCTGGAGCGGATGGTCGCCCCGTACGCGTCCGCCGCGGTCAAGGCGCACGTCCACGGCATGATGACCGCCACCGCCCCCGAGGGTGCCGCCGCGGCCCTGCGCGCCCGGGCCCGCCGCCCCGGCTACGACACCCTGCTGACCCGCGTCACCGTCCCGGCCCTGGTCGTCGTGGGAGCCGACGACACCTTCACGCCGGTCTCCGACGCCCGGGCCATGCACGCGGCCCTCCCGGACGCGGAACTGCACGTCATCGAGGGCGCGGCCCACATGCCGAACCTGGAACGCCCGGAGGTGTTCGACCAGGCGCTGGAGGCGTTCCTGGCCCGGGTCGACGCCCGGCAACCCTCCACCGCCCCACCCCGTCTCTGAGGGAGGATGCGGGAAACCCACCCCGAACGGAAGGCCGGGCCTTGGACACCGCCGCTGCCGAGTGGACCGCCAGGGACGACGGGTGCGAGGACCGTCCGCCCCGACGGCGGCTCGGCGCCTGGTGCGCCGGCCTGCTGTTCACCTGCGTGAGCGTGGTCGTCGGTTTCCGCGCCGCCGACAGCGACGGCATCACCCCCGTCCCGCAGCTCCTCGCCTTCCTCCCCTGGCTGCTCGTGCCCACCGGCGCGGGACTGCTGCTCACCCTGCTGTCCCGCCGGTGGCTCGGCACCGTCTGGGGAGTGGTCCTGCTCGGCCTGCTGGCCTGGTACATCGAGCCGTACGGCAAGGTCGGCGACCCCGTGGGCCGTCCGGTCGCCGAACTGCGGGTGCTGACCTCCAACGTCGAGTTCGGCCAGGGCACCGCCTCCCTCGTCACCGCCGTCCGCCGCGAGAAGCCGGACGTGGTCTTCGTCGAGGAGTGCGACCCCGCGTGCGACGCCCTGCTCGAGCGGGACCTCGCCCAGGACTTCCCGCACCGCCGGGCCGTGGAGGGCGGCGGCTCCGAGGGCTCCGTCATCCTCAGCCGCTTCCCACTCCGGCCCGCCGAGGGCGTGCGCGGCACGATGGGCATGCCCGGGGCGGTCGCCGACGTCGACGGGCACGCCGTACGCCTCCAGCTCGCCCACCCCATGCCCCCTCTGCCCGGCCAGGTGGACGTCTGGCGCCGGGAGCTGGGCGCCCTGCGCGACGCGGCCGCCGCCGGCCCCGGCACCCCCCTCGTCCTGGCGGGCGACTTCAACGCCACCCAGGACCACGCGGCCTTCCGCCGCATCCTCGACACCGGCCTGCACGACGCCGCCCGCCTGGACGGCGCCGACCGCACGGCCACCTGGCCGGCTGTCACGGCCCCCACGTTCGGCGCGCAGATCGACCACGTCCTGGTGTCGGAGGACTTCGGAGCGAGCCGTACCCGCGTCCTGGACCTGTCCGACACCGACCACCGCGCGGTCGTCACCGACCTCACGCTCCACGAGGGCCGCTGACCGGGCCCGGTGCGCGCACACGGATACGGCCGCCCCGCGCAGCGGGACGGCCGTATCGGCATGGGGTCTCAACGGGCGGACGTCTCCAGGGCCTTGTTCATCGCCGCCGCCGGACCGCCGGCCCACAGCCGGCTGACGCGGGACCGTTCGGTCGCGTCCGGGACGGCGCCGGTGCGGGACGGGCCGGGGCCGCGGTGCGTGTCACCGCCCGTCGGCCGGCCTGCCGGTGACGACCCGGCTCAGACGCCGATGTCACACCCGTCGGCACGCCACACGGTCACGACGGCCGGGCGGACGTACGTCCCCGGTCCGTCGGGCCAGGTGCTGGCGGGCTCCTCCACGGACGCGCCGTCGACCTCGCCCGGGTGCTGCACGGCCACCAGGACGCGCCGGTCCTGGATGATCGGGCCGCACGTCTCGGCGCCCTTCGGCACGGTCAGGAACTGCTTGAGCTCACCGCGCCGCTCACCCCGGGTCGCCACACCGAACAGGCCGTCGTGCGAGCCGAGCGCGGAACCGTCGGTGGAGATCCACAGGTTGCCGTAGGAGTCGAAGGCCAGGTTGTCCGGGCAGGAGATGGCGCTCACGCCGTCCTTCGGGAAGCCCGCGAAGTACGTCGCCGGGTCCTCCGGGTCACCGGCGACGAGGAACAGCGACCAGGCGAACCTCGTGCTCTCCGGCCGGTTCCACCGCTCGGTCAGCTCCAGCACGTGCCCGTGCTTGTTGGCGTTGCGCGGGTTGGCCTCGTCCGCCGTGGCGTTGGCGCCGACGCCACGGGCGGAGTTGTTGGTCAGGGCGACGTACACCTTGCCGGTCACCGGGTTGGGCTCGATGTCCTCGGGCCGGTCCATCTTGGTGGCGCCCACCTTGTCACCGGCGAGCCGCGTGAAGACGAACACCTCCTCGGCGCTCATCCCCGGCACGTGCGAGACGGCGCCCTTCGCGGTCGCGGTGGCCAGCGGAATCCACTCGCCGCTGCCGTCGAACTCGCCGTCGCCCGGCAGCTTGCCCGTGCCGTCGATCTCGATGGCGGGAGAGTCCCCGGTGAGCTTGGCGACGTACAGCGTGCCCTCGGAGAGCAGGGAGAGGTTGTGCTCGCGCACGGCACGCGAAGACCCGTGCCGCATCCGCTTGCTGCCGACGAACTTGTAGAAGTAGTCGAACCGCTCGTCGTCACCGGAGTACACGACCGGCCGGCCGTCGTGCGTCAGCCGCACGGTCGCGGCCTCGTGCTTGAACCGCCCGAGAGCGGTGTGCTTGCGCGGCGTCGACGTGGGGTCGTACGGGTCGAACTCGACGACATACCCGAACCGGTGCACCTCGTTCGGTTCCTGCGCGACGTCGAACCGCTTGTCGAACCTCTCCCACTTGCGCTCGGTGGCGCCGGTGCCGATCCCGTACCGCTTGTCGGTCGCCCGGCTGCTGTTGGCGAAGTACTGGTTGAAGTTCTCCTCGCCGTGCAGGGTCGTGCCCCACGGGGTGACACCGCCCGAGCAGTTGTTGAGGGTGCCGAGCACCTTGGTGCCGGTCGGGTCGGCGGAGGTCTTCACGAGGTCGGACCCGGCGGCGGGCCCGGTGAGCCGGAACTCGGTGGTGGCGGTGACCCGCCGGTTCAGCCGATGCCGGGAGACGGCGGTGAGCTTGCCGCTCCTGCGGTCCTCCTCCACCACGACCGCCGACAGGCCGTGCGCCGCCCAGGCGATCTCGGCCTGCTCACGGGTGGGGTTGGCGGAGTCGTACCCGCGGAACATCAGGATCTCGTCGGTGTACTCGTGATTGGCGACGAGCAGCTGCCTGTTCCGCTCCCCGCGCAGCGGCAGGAGAGCGAGGAAGTCGCAGTTGTACCCGAACTGACCGGCCTGGGCCTTGGCGGTCTGCCGCTCCGGGTCGAAGGCGGGCGCCCCGCGCAGGATGGGCTCGCCCCAGCGGATGACGACGTTCTGCCGGTACCCCTCCGGCACGGTCACGGCGTCGGCGGTGTTCGGCGCGACGGGCGCGAAGCGCAGCCCGCGCGCACCCTTGTTCTTGCGCCGGCCGGCCACGGAGGCGGCGGCGGAGGCCGGGCCGGCGGCCGGTGCGGCGGCGGCCTGCGGGGCCTGGGCGACCCCCGCGGCACCCGCTCCGGCGGCGGCCACCGTCACCACGGCCGCGGCCCGCATCATCGACCGGCGGCTGAGCGCACCGGCGATCACATCACCGACGTACTCGTTGGAGCTGGTGTTGGGCACCTCATGGAAGCAGGCGTCACCACACCGGAAACGACAGGTCATGGCGGACCGGCCGCCAGGGTGCGAACCGGACGGCGTTCCGATCAACGGCAGCAGTTTGCGCACTTTACTCTCCCCATGGATGCCCTAGGTGTCAGCGAGACCGTAGGGGCACATATGTGCGGTAGCCGGGCGCCCTGATGAACAGCGAGTGAACCCGTCGCTGCCGTACGGGGGTTGCCGCCCTTCAGCATCGCGACACCCGGACAGGCCGGATGCCCTCTTGACAGGATGGACCTGGCACAACAGACCCTGCCCAAGATCACACAGGAGGGCCGCTAACCTTACGTGTCCGTCCTGGCCAGGGATTGACGGGCTTCAACTCACGCGAAGGGTTGCGCGCACATGGGCATTCTCACTCTCTTGCGGAACGCGTTCGGACGGTCACGCAAGTCACGGACCGTCGAGGCCGAGGGTGCGGCGCGGACGACGACCGCCGGTGAGACCAGCGGGACCGACGGCGGAACCGCCGAGCACACCGGCCCCGACACTCTCGCACCTGCGGAAGGGACACCGGCCGCGGCCCCCTCCGCGGACCCGAAGGTCCCGTCCCCCTCCCCGGAACCGAAGCCCGCACCGACGGCGAGCGTCCCCGAGCCCCGCCCGTCGTCCTCCGACCACCACGACCTGGTGTCGGCGGCCTTCGACCATGTGGCGGTCCCGAGGCCCGCACGGTCGGCGGAGGAGGAGCCGACGGTGAAGCCGCCGTCCGCCGAGGAGACGGCTGTCGGTGAGACGGCTGTCGAGGACCGACCGGCAGGGGCTGAGGAGCGGGAGACCCCGGAGGAGCCGGGGAAGGCTGCCGAGCCGGCTGAGGCTGCTGAGCCGACGGAGGCTTCGCAGCCGGCCGTGGCGGAGAAGGCGACCGAGGCGCCGGAACGGGCCGTAGCGGAGGAGCCGGGCGAGGCCGAGGCGACTCCGGCGGAGACGGTGGAGGCGGAGGCCGCACCGGCAGAGGAGCCGGTCAAGACGAAGGCCGCACCGGCAGAGGAGCCGGTCAAGACGAAGGCCGCACCGGCAGAGGAGCCGGTCAAGACGGAGGCCGCACCGGCGGAAGAGGCGCAGTCGGAGCCCACCGCGACGACCGACGCGAAGGCATCGGCAGAGGCGGACGCGCCTGCGGACACGACGGAAGCGGAAGCTCAAGCAGAAGCAGACGTCGAGGCGGAGGCCGAGCCCGAGCCGAAGTCCGAGACGCCCGCCGAGCCGAAGCCCGAGCCCACCCCGGCGGAGCCGGAGGCCGCGGAACCGGCAACTTCGGGGGCTCCCGCTCCGAAGGCCGATTCGAAGCCCGAGGCGGACTCGAAGCCCGAGGCGGAACCGGCGCCCGAAGCCGAGGTCGAGGTCGAGGTCGAGGTCGAGCCTACGGCCGACGCGAAGCCGGAGGCCGAAGCCGAGTCCACGGCCGCCCCGGAGCCGAAGGCCGACCCCAGCACCAAGCGGAAGGCCGCGCCGAAGGGCGAGTCCGGCACAGGGACGAAGTCCAAGACGGCCCCCGAGGCCGAAGCCGACGCCGCACCCGCCGCCAAGGCACCGGCCAAGCCCAAGCCGAAGTCCGAGGCCACGCAGAGGGCAGCCGAACCGAAGGCCGAAGCCAAGACCACCCCCAAAGCAGCCGAACCGAAGGCCGAGACCAAGACCACCCCCAAGGCAGCCGAACCAAAGACCGAGACCACCCCCAAGGCAGCCGAACCGAAGGTCGAGACCACGGCCAAGACCACCCCCAAGGCAGCCGACCCGAAGGCCGAGGTCGATGCGGCTTCCGAACCCGCGGCCGCCGACGACGCAGCCGAGGCCGGGCCCGCCCTCCCCCTCACCCGCGTCAAGACCCGCGCCCCGGGCCTCACCACCGCCTACAAGGCCGCCACCGCCACCCTTGAGGCCCACAGCCTCACCGGCAGCCGGGCCAAGGTCTACCTCGTCCTCGACCGCTCCGCCTCGATGCGCCCGTACTACAAGGACGGCTCCGCCCAGGCCCTCGCCGAGCAGACGCTCGCGCTCGCGGCACACCTCGACCCCGAGGCCACCGTCCCGGTCGTCTTCTTCTCCACCGAACTCGACGGCACCGGCGAGATCACCCTCGCCGAGCACGAGAACAAGATCGACGACCTGCACGCGGGCCTCGGCCGTATGGGCCGCACCAGCTACCACGCGGCGGTCGAAGCCGTCCTCGCCCACCACGACAAGACGGCCGAACCGGCCGCCCCCGCCCTGGTGGTCTTCCAGACCGACGGCGCCCCGGACGCGAAGACCCCCGCCACCCAGGCCCTCACCGAGGCCGCCAAGACCCACCCCGCCGTCTTCTTCTCCTTCGTCGCCTTCGGGGACCCGGAGAACAAGGCCTTCGACTACCTCCGCAAGCTCAAGACCCCGAACACGTCCCACTTCCTCGCCGGCGAAACCCCCCGCGAGCTCACGGACAAGGAGCTCTACGAGGGCGTCCTGGCGAACTGGCGCCCCTGACCCCTCACCCGGGGCTCCACCCCGGGCCCACCCGGCCCCGACGCCGCCCGCTCCCACCCCGCAAAAGGGGAGGCGGGCGGCGTACCCGTGTCAGCTACGATTTCAAGGTTCGTAGACGACCCCGACCACGAGATCGTCACCCCACGTAGCGACTTGGGAGCAGCCCGCGATGGCTCGACACCTCATCACCAGCGCCCTTCCGTACATCAACGGGATCAAGCACCTGGGCAACATGGTGGGGTCCATGCTCCCGGCGGACGTGTACTCCCGCTACCTGCGCCAGCGGGGCCACGAGGTCCTCTACATCTGCGCGACGGACGAGCACGGCACCCCCGCGGAGCTCGCGGCCAAGGAGCAGGGCATCCCGGTGGACGCGTTCTGCACCGAGGCGCACCACCAGCAGAAGGCGATCTACGACGGCTTCAGCCTGGCCTTCGACTACTTCGGCCGCAGTTCCTCACCGCAGAACCACGAGATCACGCAGGAGATCGCCCGCGAGCTGAAGGCGAACGGCTTCATCGAGGAGCGCGCGATCCGCCAGGTGTACTCGAACGCCGACGGCCGCTTCCTGCCCGACCGCTACATCATCGGCACCTGTCCGCACTGCGGCTACGACAAGGCCCGCGGCGACCAGTGCGAGAACTGCACGCGCGTCCTGGACCCGACGGACCTGATCGACGCCCGCTCCGCGATCAGCGGCAGCAGCGACCTGGAGGTCCGCGAGACCAAGCATCTGTTCCTCCTCCAGTCGGCCCTCGCCGGCGAGGTCGAGGCATGGGTCGACGAGCGCGCCGACAACTGGCCCGTCCTCGCCTCCTCCATCGCCCGCAAGTGGCTCACCGAGGGCCTGCACGACCGGGCGATCACCCGCGACCTGGACTGGGGCGTCCCGGTCCCGGCCGACACCTGGCCGGACCTCGCCGCCGAGGGCAAGGTCTTCTACGTCTGGTTCGACGCCCCGATCGAGTACATCGGCGCGACGAAGGAGTGGGCGGACCAGGACCCGGAGAACCGCGACTGGCGCTCCTGGTGGTGGGAGTCGGACGCGAACGTCCACTACACGCAGTTCATGGGCAAGGACAACGTCCCCTTCCACAGCGTGATGTTCCCGGCGACCCTGCTGGGCACCCGCACCCCGTGGAAGAAGGTCGACGTCATCAAGGCCTTCAACTGGCTGAACTACTACGGCGGCAAGTTCTCCACGTCCCAGCGCCGGGGCGTCTTCACGCACGACGCCCTCGACATCCTGCCCGCCGACTACTGGCGCTACTTCATGATGGCGAACGCCCCGGAGTCGGACGACTCGTCCTTCACCTGGGAGCACTTCACCGCCACGGTGAACAAGGACCTGGCCGACACCCTCGGCAACTTCGTCAACCGCGTCCTGTCGTTCTCCAAGAAGCGCTTCGGCGAAGAGGTCCCGGCAGGCGCCGAACCCGGCGAGGCGGAGACGAAGCTGGGCGAGGAGATCGCCCGCCTGCTCGCGGAGTACGAGTCCCAGATGGAGGCCATCCAGTTCCGCAAGGCGGCGGCCGCGCTGCGCGCCCTGTGGTCGGCGGGCAACTCCTACCTGGAGGAGAAGGCCCCCTGGCTGGAGATCAAGACCAACCCCGAGGGCGCCGCGCTCACCCTGCGCACGGCGATGAACCTGATCCACCTCTACGCCGTGGTCTCCGAGCCGTTCATCCCGACCTCGGCGAAGAAGATGCGCGAGGCGTTCTCCCTGAAGGACGACACCGCGCTGTGGGTCACCGCGGACGAGGCGCGCTCCCTCACCGCCGTCCCGGCCGGCACCCCCTTCACCATCCCGCCGGTCCTGTTCGCCAAGCTCACGGACGAGGACCTGGAGTCGTACAAGGAGCGCTTCGGCGGCGAGCCGGCGTAACCACCGCCCCGCACCCGCCCCTAGGGGGACCTCCTCCTGGGGGCGGACCCGTTTCCCGATCGGCTCGCCCTTGGGCCTGTCGCCCCACGGAGGTCTCTGTTCGTAGGATGAGCGAGGCATCCGGCCAACCGAACGGGGGATCACCGATGGCACTCTTCGGCAACGCGCACACCGTGAACCCGCAGTCCGCCCAGCAGGACTACGCCCGTCTCCTGGGTCACGGCGAACAAGTCCACGCGGCCTACCTCCTGATCCGCGACACGATCCTCTTCACCGACCGCCGCCTGATCCTGATCGACAAGCAGGGCATCACCGGCAAGAAGGTCGAGTACCACTCGGTCCCCTACCGCAGCATCACCCACTTCGCGGTGGAGACGGCCGGCACCTTCGACCTCGACGCCGAACTGAAGATCTGGATCTCCGGCACCCCGACCCCCATCGAGAAGACCTTCACCAAGGGCGTCGACATCTACGAGGTCCAGGCGATCCTGACGCAGTTCGTGGCGCGCTGACGGCTTTTCGCGGCGTAGGGCACGAAGTCCGCCCACGCCCTGGGCGTGAGCGCCAGCCGGGGGCCCTCGACACTCTTCGAGTCGCGGACGTGCACGGTGCCGGGGGTGACGGCAAGCTCCACACAGGAGTTGCCGTCGTTTCCGCCGCTGTAGCTGCTCTTGAACCACGCCAGTTCGGAGGTGTCCCCGGCGGTGCTCTCGCGGATCATGTCTCTCCCAGCAGTTGCTCGACGAAGGCCAGCGACTCCCGTGGGGAGAGCGCCTGAGCCCGGATGGTGCCATACCGCAGCTCAAGGATGCGCAGGTGTTTGGGATCGGAGGTCGGCCGACCGCTGAACGCGCCGTCGGAGCGGCCCACAGCCGAACCATCCGCGAACTTCAGAAGCTCGATCTTGCCGTCCATCCCGGAATGGGTCTCGCAGTTCAACGGCATCACCTGAAGAACGACTACCGCACCCCTCTGTCGTACCGCCTGCCGTAACGCCCTTACCCGAGGCCTGCTTCCGACGGTCCGGACAACGGCCGACACACCTCGGACAGTCACCCTACGTATCGACGCTTTCACTGTTCACGGCAAGCGCGCACCGCCACGCTCGGTGACGTGAACCAGGAACAGTCCACTCAACTTCTCTCGTCCACCGACCACTTCGGCGTTCTGCTCTCCTCCACACCGCGCGGCGCCCGCCTCGCCCGGCTCCTCGCCACGGACTGGATGCGCACCCGCGGCCTGCCCCACCGCGTCACCGTGGCCGCCGAGCACCTCGTCGCCGAACTCGCCACGAACGCCGCCACTCACGGGCGACTCCCCGGACGCGACTTCCGCCTCGCCCTCCTGGGCCGCGGCGCGGCCCTCCGCATCGAGGTCACGGACACCCGCGGTGACGACCTCCCCCACCGCCGGCCGCCTGCCCCCGACGCCGAGTCCGGACGCGGCCTGCTCCTCGTCGAGGCCTTGGCCGATCGCTGGGGCGTGAAGCTCGGGCCGGTCCCCCGCAAGACCGTATGGGCGGAACTCGACCTGTCACGCACGCTACCAGCGCAAACGGCACAGGAACCGGAACCCGACCGCGTGCGTTCCGGTACCGCATGTGATCTCCCCCAAGGAACACGAGAGGGAAAGAAACCGCACCAAGCCCCCCGCCCACGGCACACGCTCACTCGCCCGAGTGAACATCACCAACTGAGCTGGATTCGCCACCGGTTGCCTGCCCTACGCTCAGCGCAACGCCCTGCGGCACAAGCGGCACGGCACAACAACCCCAGACACGCAACGGCCCTCGCAGGGACTGGCATCCCAGTGCGAGGGCCTGACCACCAAGGAAGCAGCACCTTCCCGATGGACACCCAAGCCCTAGCGTGCGCCCGCACGCTCAGTCCCGTAACAGCGGGAAAAACCACCCCTCCAGGCACGCCCGCGCGAAGGGGCGCCCCGGCGGCGTCATCCACGACAACACCCGCCACACCACCCGCTTCACGGTGATCGGCAACCACCTCACCCAGCTCCCGCCCCTGCCGCCGTTCCGCACGCCCGAGCCGCCCCCGCCCGTCCGGCACCCACTCCGCAACTGCGACACCTGCGACCGCGGCTATCGCGGCCCCGACCCACACACCTGCCGGGACTGCCGCGAACGGTCGGCTTCGGTCCTCGCCAGTGGCCCCTGCTGACCCTGCGGCCGTTCGTCGCCGGAGCGCACAACATGCCGGTGATCACCGACCCGGGCCTTCTCATGTCCCGTCATGGGAAGGGAAGCCAGGGAGCGCGGCTGTGCGGGGCCTGGGTGAGAGCTGGGCAAGAGCCCTGGGTATGAAAGCGGCTCGGAACCGGCGCCGGTTCCGAGCCACTCCCGAGGGATCGCCTACTTCGGCTGCGGCTTGCGCACCGACAGGTGCAGCTCCTTCAGCCGCGCCTCCTCCAGCTCCGTCGGCGCGCCCATCATCAGGTCCTGGGCGTTGCCGTTGAGCGGGAAGGCGATGGTCTCGCGGATGTTGGGCTCGTCGGCGAGCAGCATGACGATGCGGTCGACGCCCGGGGCGATGCCGCCGTGCGGCGGGGCGCCGAAGCGGAAGGCGCGCAGCATGCCGGCGAACTTCTCCTCGACCGTCTCGCGGTCGTATCCGGCGATCTCGAAGGCCTTGAGCATGATCTCCGGCTCGTGGTTCCGGATCGCGCCGGAGGACAACTCGACGCCGTTGCAGACGATGTCGTACTGCCAGCCGAGGATGTCCAGCGGGTCCTGGCTCTCCAGGGCTTCCAGACCGCCCTGCGGCATGGAGAACGGGTTGTGCGAGAAGTCGATCGCGCCGGTCTCCTCGTCCTTCTCGTACATCGGGAAGTCGACGATCCAGCAGAACCGGAAGACGTTCTCCTCGAAGTGCCCGGCACGCTTGGCGGCTTCCACCCGCACCGCGCCCATGATCTTGGAGACCTCGTCGAACTCGCCCGCGCCGAAGAAGACCGCGTGGCCCGCCGCGAGCGAGAGGCGCTTGGTCAGCTCGGCGACGTTCTCCTCGGTGAGGAACTTGGCGATCGGGCCGGACAGCGAGCCGTCCTCGCCGACGCGGACCCAGGCCAGGCCCTTGGCGCCCTGCGAGACGGCGTAGTCGCCGAGCTGGTCGAAGAACTTGCGGGGCTGGGCGGAGACGTCCGGCACGGGCAGGGCCCGTACGTGCTTGCCGGCGAACGCCTTGAACTCCGAGCCCTCGAAGATGTCGGTGATGTCGACGAGTTCGAGCTGGGCACGAAGGTCGGGCTTGTCGGAGCCGTACTTCAGCATCGCCTCGCGGAACGGGATGCGCGGGAACGGCGAGGTGACGTGGCGGCCCTTGCCGAACTCCTCGAACAGCTCGGTCATGAGCTTCTCGACGGGCTGGAAGACGTCCTCCTGCTCGACGAAGCTCATCTCGATGTCGAGCTGGTAGAACTCGCCCGGCGAGCGGTCGGCCCGCGCGTCCTCGTCACGGAAGCAGGGCGCGATCTGGAAGTAGCGGTCGAACCCGGAGATCATCAGCAGCTGCTTGAACTGCTGGGGCGCCTGGGGAAGGGCGTAGAACTTGCCCGGGTTCAGGCGGGACGGGACGACGAAGTCGCGGGCGCCCTCGGGGGAGGTCGCCGAGAGGATCGGCGTGGCCATCTCGTTGAAGCCCAGCGCCGTCATCTTGTGGCGGATGGCCGAGATGACCGACGTGCGCAGCAGGATGTTGCGGTGCATGCGCTCGCGGCGCAGGTCCAGGAAGCGGTACTCCAGGCGCCGTTCCTCGTTGACCCCGTCCTCGGTGTTGATCGTGAAGGGCAGCGGCTGAGCGGCACCGAGCAGCTCGACCTCGCCCACCTCGACCTCGACCTCGCCGGTCGGCAGCTCGGGGTTGACGTTCTCGGCGCCCCGGGAGACGACCTTGCCGTCGACACGGACCGTCGACTCCTTGGAGAGCTTGTCGAGGGCCTCGTAGGAGGGCGTGCCGGGGCGGGCCACGAGCTGCGTGATGCCGTAGTGATCGCGCAGATCGATGAAGAGGATGCCGCCCAGGTCGCGCCGATTGTGCAGCCAGCCACTCAGCCGGACGTCGCTGCCGACGTCAGAGGAGCGGAGCTCGCCGCAGGTGTGGGACCTGTACCGATGCATCGTCGTTCATCCAGTCTTCGCTGATCGGGGTCTGTGTTTCACGTGAAACTGGTCCCCAGCGTACCGGGCAGGCGAAGATCGGCTCTCCACAGTTATTCGATCGATCGCGCACACACCGTCGTTCGGGCACACGTCTGCCGTGGGTGGCAGTGTTCGATCGCGTCTTCTTAAAGTAGGGCAATGCGCACTGGCGAGCCTCTGCCCGCCGTGGGGGAGGCTCTCGCCGCCCTCGCGACCGGCCTGTGGCACTGGGACACCGCCACCGGGCTGGTCACGGTCGACGCCGAGGCGGCCCGGTTGCTCGGGCTGCCCGCCGAGCAGGTCAGCCTCACGGAGGCCCAGGCCCGGGCCCGGCTGCACCCCGTCGACTGGAACGAGATCACCGGTGTGATCCAGCTGGCCGTCGCCGAGGGCACCCTCGCGGAGGTCCGGATCCGGATCATGGACGAGCAGGGCCTGGTCGTCCGCGTCGTCCGCAGCCGCTCCAAGCCGTCCTTCGACCGGGCGCGCAAGGCGTACCGGCTGATCGGCACGCTCCAGGAGGTCACCGAGCCGACGCCGGGCACCCCGGCCGGGCGCAGCGCGGTCACCGGGGACTGGCGGCGCTCGCGGGAGGCGTTCCTGCTGGACGCGGGCCGGGCGCTGGCCGAGGCGCGCTCCACGCAGGAGGTCCTGCGGGTCACGGCGAACCTGTCGATGCCCGGCTTCTCGCCGGACGGACTGGCGGTGTTCGGCGTCTCGGGCGATCGCCTGACGATCATCGGCCACCACGGGCAGCAGCGGGGCACCGAGAGCCCCTTCTCGGAGATGCCGCTGGACACGGACTACCCGGCCGCCGAGGTGGTGCGGACCGGCCGGGCCGTCTATCTGTCCTCCGCCGAGCAGTACAAGGCCCGCTATCCGCTGACCTGGCCGCTCGCCGAGCGCTTCGGACGCCGCTCCTGGGCGTTCCTGCCGCTGACCGTGGCCGGGCGCACGATGGGCGCGTGGATGGCGGCGTTCACCTACCCGGTCGCGTTCACCCCGGACGAGCGGTCCGTGCTGGCGACGGTGGCGCGGATGCTGGCCCAGGCCCTGACCCGGGCGGGTGTGGCCGAGAGCGAGCGGGCGCTGACCGACGGGCTCCAGCGCACGATGCTGCCGAAGCTCGGCCCGCAGCGCATCCCGGGCATGAGCGTCGCCGCCCGCTACGTCCCCACCGGCGGTGGGCTCCAGGTCGGCGGCGACTGGTACGACGTGATCCCGCTGCCCAGCGGGCGCTTCGCGCTGGTCATCGGCGACGTCCAGGGCCATGACGTACGGGCGGCGGGCCTGATGGGCCAGCTCCGCATCGCCCTGCGGGCCTACGCCTCGGAGGGGCACCGTCCCGACGCCGTTCTCTCCCGGGCCTCCCGCTTCCTGCACGGCATCAGCGACGAGGACCCGGCCGACCCGCGTTTCGCGACCTGTGTGTACGTCGAGGTCGACCCGGCGACCGGGGTGCTGGACATCGCCCGCGCCGGGCACCCTGACCCGGCGATCCGGATGACCGACGGCACGGTGCTGACCCGGCCGACATCGGGCGGCCTGCCGCTGGGCATCGACCCGGACGCCGACTACCCCACGACCCGGCTCACGCTGGAAGCCGGCGAGACGATGCTGATCTGCACGGACGGCCTGATCGAAACCGGCGGCCACGACCTGGACAGCGGCTGGCGGCGGCTGCGCGTGATCCTGGAGGACCACAAGGGCGACCTGGAGGAACTCGCCGACGCGTTGGTGCAGGCCGTGCACGGGCCGTTCTCGCACCACACCACCGGCCCGCTCGCTGACCGGCGCGAGGACGACATCGCGATGCTGCTGCTGAGCCGGGACGGCGACGGCTGCGGGTGCGGGGACTCGATGGTCGTACGGCCTCCGGTGCGCCGCTCGGTGCTGACCGTCGCGCAGGCCGAGCCCGAGCGGGTCGCGGTCGCCCGGCAGCAGATGCGCGAGCTGCTGCACGACTGGACCTCGCCGGACCAGGTCGACTCGGCCGTGCTGCTGCTGTCCGAGCTGCTGACCAACGTCCTCGTGCACACCGACTCCGACGCGCTGCTGGTCGTCGAGATCACGGGTGGGGTGGGTGAGCGGCGCCTGCGGATCGAGGTCGCGGACGCCGGTGACGACCTGCCGCACAAACGCAGCCCCGGGGAACTGGCATCGTCCGGCCGGGGCCTGGTGCTGATGGAACTGCTCGCGCACGCCTGGGGGGTGGAGCCGCGCGGCGAGGGGAAGAGCATCTGGTTCGAGCTCTACGAGTCGGTGGACGGCTCGGGCGCCGGTGCCCGGTCGCTGTGACCGTACCGTTCCTGGTCGCTGCGCCTCCCCCGGTCGCTGCGCCTGCCGCCGGGGGTGTGGTCGCCTACCGGCTGCTCGATGGTCAGGGCAGTGCCGGCGGCACGGGGGCCGGGCCGGGTACGAGCGTGACGTCCGGCGCCGGTGCGACGTCGGACACGAGCACGTCGGCCGCGACCACGGACGGCACGACGGATCCGCCGCCCACGGCGTCCGGCCCGCCCGCTGCACCGCCCGGCGGCGCGACCCGGGCGGCCGACGGCGGGGCGGGAACGGCGGTGGTGCGGGAGCACCGCAAGGTGGTGCTGCGGTCCGCGTCGAGTGTGGACCTCGACTTCACCAAGCAGTACTCCGACATCGCCTTCACCATGCCGTCGAACGGCAACGGCTGGACCCTCGCCGGCGCCGGCGGCGACCTCGCCACCGTGGACGGCCCGGCGACCGCCGAGAGCTGCGCCGCGGCCACCCGGTTCGGGTTCACCATCGATCAGAAGAACATCCGCAGGGAACTCACCGCGTGCGTGCTCACCGACGAGAACCGGGTCGCCGCCCTCACCGTCCTCGGCTGGCAGAAGAACGGTGAGGGCCTGTCGTCCATCACCATGGACGTCACCACCTGGGAGAACTCCGAGGCGGGGTGACCCGCGTCAGCCCTGCGGACCGCTCGCTGTCATGCCGTGCACCGCCGGAACCGTGCCCAGGCGGCCCTTCTGGAAGTCCTCGAAGGCCTGCATGAGCTCGTCCTTGGTGTTCATGACGAACGGGCCGTAGTGGGCCATGGGCTCGCGGATGGGCTGCCCGCCGAGCAGGACGACCTCCAGGTCCGGCGTGTGGGAGTCCTGCTTCTCGTCCGCGCGCACCGTCAGCGAGGAGCCCGCGCCGAAGACGGCCGTCTGCCCCAGGTGGATCGGGCGCCGTTCCGCACCGACCGAGCCACGCCCGGCGAGGACGTACGCCAGGCCGTTGAAGTCCTCGCGCCACGGCAGCGTGAGCTCCGCGCCCGGCGCGAGGGTGGCGTGGACCATCGTGATCGGGGTGTGCGTGATGCCGGGGCCCGCGTGCCCGTCCAGGTCACCGGCGATGACCCGCAGCAACGCGCCGCCGTCGGGGGTACTGAGCAGCTGGACGGAGCCGCCACGGATGTCCTGGTAGCGCGGGGCCATCATCTTGTCCCTGGCCGGGAGGTTCACCCACAGCTGGAGGCCGTGGAAGAGCCCGCCGGACATCACGAGATGCTCGGGTGGGGCCTCGATGTGCAGCAGTCCCGAGCCCGCGGTCATCCACTGGGTGTCCCCGTCGGTGATGGTGCCGCCACCGCCCTGGCTGTCCTGGTGGTCGAAGATCCCGTCGATGATGTACGTGACGGTCTCGAAGCCGCGGTGCGGATGCCACGGCGTGCCCTTGGGCTCGCCCGGCGCGTACTCCACCTCACCCATCTGGTCCATCATGATGAACGGGTCGAGATGGCGGTAGTTGATCCCCGCGAACGCCCGGCGCACCGGGAAGCCCTCGCCCTCGAAACCGCTCGGAGCGGTCGTGACGGTGAGCACGGGACGTGCCACGGCGTCGGCAGGCGCGGTCACGCGGGGCAGCGTCAACGGGTTCTCGACGGTCACTGCAGGCATGTCGGTTCCTCCTCGTGTACACCCAGTTTAGTTGAGCGTTGAACTTTCTGCCACCCGGAACAGCGAAGTACGGGAGGGCATTCCCGACCGGGCGACGGCGCAGCGAACCACGGGAGACCGACATGACGAAAGGCCGTCACCCCGCTGCGGGGTGACGGCCAACCGTCACGACACGACGTTCGCCTACGGCCTGGAGGTCGTCCTGGACGGCCTGGCGCCACGCCTGCCGAAGGGACGGCCGCCGCGCCTCATCCGCCGTACATCCGGCGCATGGCGAACTCGACCATCTGTTCCA
This sequence comes from Streptomyces sp. NPDC096046, assembly GCF_040303285.1. Taxonomy (NCBI): domain Bacteria; kingdom Bacillati; phylum Actinomycetota; class Actinomycetes; order Kitasatosporales; family Streptomycetaceae; genus Streptomyces; species Streptomyces sp. NPDC096046. The sequence goes on from NZ_JBEOSZ010000001.1 coordinate 159,628, forward strand.
CTGCCTTCGCGTCGAACACCATGCGGTGATCGCCCTCCATGTCGAGGACGAAGCCGTAGCCGGTCGGCAGCAGGTCCAGCACCTCGGCACCGGTGATCACGAAGTACTTGGACTCCTTGCCCGCGTACCGGCGCAGCTCCTTGAGGGTGCTGAACATCGGGATCACCGGCTGCTGGGTGTTGTGCAGCGCGAGGAAGCCGGGGTTGTCGCCGCGCGGGCAGTAGACCTTCGACGTCGCGAAGACCTGCTGGAAGTCCTCGGCGGCCATCTGCCCGGTGGTGAACGCCCGCACCGCGTCCGTGAGGGAGGGCGGGGACGGCTCGGGGTACAGCGGCTGCTGCTGCCCGTACCCGCCGGACATCGGCTGCTGCGGAGGGGCGTACTGCGCTTGCGGGCCCGCTGTCTGGTCGTAGCCGTACATGGGCGCAAGCGTACCGAGAGCGGCCGGGCGCCGGGCCGGGACGGGCACCCTGGCGAAACCGACAGTGACTTGACAGCGAACCGACAGCAGTCACCCTGGCCTCCCACAGTCCGCGCTCCTAGCGTCAGTCGTGCACGGGCGAGCACCTGACACGTCAGCACACCAGCGAGGAGACAGCGATGCACCGGCACCACGGCGACGAGGTCCACGAGCACGACAGAGGCCTCTCCTACGACCTTCCCGTCCTCGCCCGTCGCCGCATGATCCGGCTGCTGGCCGGCGCGAGCCTGGTCCCGCTGGTGGGCTGCACCTCGGACGAGGGCACCTCGGCATCCTCGTCCGCCTCCTCCGGCGGCTCCGCCTCATCCGCCGCGTGCGCGGCCATTCCGGACGAGACCGCGGGCCCCTACCCCGGCGACGGCTCCAACGGCGTGAACGTCCTGAAGGAGAGCGGTGTCGTCCGCGGCGACATCACCAAGAGCTTCGGCGACTCCGCGGGCGGCACCGCCGAGGGCGTGCCCCTGACGGTCACGCTGACGGTCGTGGACGCCGCCTCCGGCTGCGGCACGCCGAAGAAGGGCGCTGCCGTCTACCTGTGGCATGCCGACCGGGACGGCAAGTACTCCCTGTACTCGGACGGTGTCACGGACGAGAACTACCTGCGGGGTGTGCAGGAGACGGACGACAAGGGCCAGGTCACGTTCAAGAGCGTCTTCCCCGGCTGCTACGACGGCCGCTGGCCGCATGTCCACTTCGAGGTCTACGGCAGCCTGGCCGACGCCACGGCGGCCGACTCCCTCACGAACACCTCGCAGCTCGCCTTCCCGAAGGACACCTGCGAGGAGGTGTACGCCACGGAGGGCTACAGCCAGAGTGTGACGAACCTCGACCGGGTCTCCCTGGAGACGGACAACATCTTCAGCGACGGCTACGGTCAGCAGCTGGCGACGATGAAGGGCAGTACGACGGAGGGCTACACGGCGACACTGGCGGTTCCGGTGTGACCTGTCACAGATGGCGGATCGGGGTTGCTTCTTATTACCGACGGGTAGCATCATCGTAGCTACTTGTTGGTACGTGAACTAGCGCGAGGATCCAGTGCCTCGCCGATCTCTCTAGGGAGCCGGGAGCCGTCGCCATGGGGCACTACAAGTCGAATCTCCGCGACATCGAGTTCAACCTCTTCGAAGTACTCGGGCGCGACAAGGTGTACGGCACCGGCCCGTTCGAGGAGACGGACGTCGAGACCGCGAAGAGCATCCTGGAGGAGATGACCCGCCTCTCGGAGAACGAGCTGGCCGAGTCCTTCATCGACGCCGACCGCAACCCGCCGGTCTTCGACCCCGAGACCAACACCGCGCCGGTCCCGGCCTCCTTCAAGAAGAGCTACCAGGCCTTCATGGACTCCGAGTACTGGCGCCTCGGCCTGCCCGAGGAGATCGGCGGCACCACCTCGCCCCGCTCCCTGATCTGGGCGTACGCCGAGCTGATCCTGGGCGCCAACCCGGCCGTGTGGATGTACTCCTCGGGCCCGGCCTTCGCCGGCATCCTCTTCGAGGAGGGCAACGAGGTCCAGAAGCACATAGCCAAGATCGCCACCGAGAAGCAGTGGGGCTCCACGATGGTGCTCACCGAGCCCGACGCGGGCTCCGACGTGGGCGCCGGCCGCACCAAGGCCGTGCAGCAGGAGGACGGCTCCTGGCACATCGAGGGCGTGAAGCGCTTCATCACCTCCGGTGAGCACGACATGTCGGAGAACATCCTCCACTACGTGCTGGCCCGCCCCGAGGGCGCCGGCCCCGGCACCAAGGGCCTGTCCCTGTTCCTCGTCCCGAAGTACCTCTTCGACTTCGAGACCGGCGAGCTGGGCGAGCGCAACGGCGTCTACGCCACCAACGTCGAGCACAAGATGGGCCTGAAGGCCTCCAACACCTGCGAGATGACCTTCGGCGACCAGCACCCCGCCAAGGGCTGGCTGATCGGCGACAAGCACGACGGCATCCGCCAGATGTTCCGCATCATCGAGTTCGCCCGCATGATGGTCGGCACGAAGGCGATCTCCACGCTGTCCACGGGCTACCTCAACGCGCTGGAGTACGCCAAGGAGCGCGTCCAGGGGCCCGACCTGGCCAACTTCATGGACAAGACCGCGCCGAAGGTCACCATCACCCACCACCCCGACGTGCGCCGCTCGCTGATCACCCAGAAGGCGTACGCGGAGGGCATGCGCGCCCTGGTGATGTACACCGCCTCGATCCAGGACGCGATCCAGATCAAGGAGGCCGCCGGCGAGGACGCCTCCACCGAGAACGCGCTGAACGACCTGCTCCTGCCGATCGTCAAGGGCTACGGCTCCGAGAAGGGCTACGAGCTGCTCGCCCAGTCGCTCCAGACGTTCGGCGGCTCCGGCTTCCTCCAGGAGTACCCGATCGAGCAGTACATCCGGGACTCCAAGATCGACACCCTCTACGAGGGCACCACGGCGATCCAGGGCCAGGACTTCTTCTTCCGGAAGATCGTCCGCAACCAGGGCGCCGCGCTGAACTCCCTCGCCGAGGACATCAAGAAGTTCCTCGCCCTCGGCACGGGCGGCGAGGAGCTGGCCGGTGCCCGCGAGCACCTCGCCAAGGCCGCGGTCGAGCTGGAGGCCATCGTCGGCCTGATGCTGACCGACCTCGCGGCCACCGAGCAGGACGTCAAGAACATCTACAAGGTCGGGCTGAACACCACCCGCCTGCTGATGGCCTCCGGTGACGTCGTCGTCGGCTACCTGCTGCTCAAGGGCGCCGCGGTCGCCGCCGAAAAGCTGGAGACCGCCTCCGCCAAGGACAAGGCCTTCTACACCGGCAAGATCGCCGCCGCGAAGTTCTTCGCCGCGAACGTCCTGCCGGGCGTCACCCTGGCCCGCAAGATCGCCGAGGGCGTCGAGCTGGACCTGATGGAGCTGGACGAGGCCGCGTTCTAGATCTCTCACGTCCGCTGTTCGAGGGCCTGTTCCCCTACGCCGGGAACGGGCCCTCGTCCGTCGTTAAAGTGAACCCATGACCGAACCAGCCCGCCCGTCTCCCACCGCCGCCCTCGCAGCGGGCGCTTCGCGCGCACCCCTTACGTTCGACCGCGGCCACACCGACGACCTGATGACCTTCCTGGCGGCGAGCCCCACGCCGTACCACGCCGTGGCCACCGCCGCCGAGCGGCTGGAGAAGGCGGGCTTCAGGCAGGTCGCCGAGACGGACGCGTGGGACGGGACGAGCGGCGGCAAGTACGTGCTGCGCGGCGGCGCGATCGTCGCCTGGTACGTGCCGGAGGGCGCCGCGCCCCACACACCGTTCCGGATCGTCGGGGCCCACACCGACTCCCCCAACCTGCGCGTCAAGCCGCTCCCCGACAGCGGGGCGCACGGCTGGCGCCAGGTGGCCGTGGAGATCTACGGCGGACCGCTGCTCAACTCCTGGCTGGACCGCGATCTGGGCCTCGCGGGCCGGCTGACGCTGCGCGACGGCTCGACGCGCCTGGTCAACGTCGACCGGCCGCTGCTGCGCGTCCCGCAGCTCGCCATCCACCTGGACCGCTCGGTGACGGCCGACGGCCTCAAGCTCGACAAGCAGCGGCACATGCAGCCGGTGTGGGGTCTCGGCCGCGACGTCCGCGACGGCGACCTGATCGCCTTCCTGGAGGAGACGGCCGGCGTCCCGGCGGGCGAGGTCACCGGCTGGGACCTCATGACGCACTCCGTGGAACCGCCCGCCTACCTCGGCCGCGACCGCGAGCTCCTGGCCGGGCCGCGCATGGACAACCTGCTGTCGGTGCACGCCGGCACGGCCGCCCTCGCGGCCGTCGCCTCCTCGTCGCAGGCGGCCTCCATCCCGGTCCTGGCCGCGTTCGACCACGAGGAGAACGGCTCCCAGTCGGACACCGGCGCGGACGGACCGCTGCTCGGCAACGTGCTGGAACGCTCGGTGTTCGCCCGCGGCGGCTCCTACGAGGACCGGGCCCGCGCCTTCGCCGGGACCGTCTGCCTGTCCTCCGACACCGGTCACGCCGTCCATCCCAACTACGCGGAGCGGCACGACCCGACACACCACCCGCGCGTCAACGGGGGCCCGATCCTCAAGGTCAACGTCAACAACCGCTACGCCACGGACGGTTCGGGACGCGCCGAGTTCACGGCGGCCTGCGAAGCGGCCGACGTGCCCTTCCAGTCCTTCGTCTCCAGCAACTCCATGCCCTGCGGCACCACGATCGGCCCGATCACCGCCGCCCGGCACGGCATCAGGACCGTCGACATCGGCGTGGCCATCCTGTCGATGCACAGCGTCCGCGAACTGTGCGGCGCCGACGATCCGTTCCTCCTCGCCAACGCGCTGACGGCCTTTCTGGAGAGGTAGAACAGACCCCCACCGCATGGGCGTTCGCCGCCGGGGTACCCGGTGTTCCGGGACCGGAACGACCGGACCGTACAGGGAGGCGACACACATGGGCCTCGGCGGATGCATCATCCTCATCGCCGTGGGAGCCATCCTCACGTTCGCGACCGACTGGGACATGCAGGGGGTCAACCTCGACCTGGTCGGCATCATCCTGATGATCGTCGGACTGATCGGCGTCACCACGTTCAGCAGCATCGCGCGCCGCCGGCGCGTGCTCGTGCCCCCCACGACGCCGGTCGTCGAAGACCCGGCGGCACATCACCACCGCCGCGACGGTTACAGCGACGGATACGGGGTGTGACGCCCGGAGCTCGCACACGCCCGGCCGGGCCGGCACCAGGAGCAGCCGGTCCGTCTTCGCCGCGGTGAGGCGGACGGGCATGTCCCGGCCCTGCCGGTGGACATGGCAGGCGAGGCAGGGGTTCGACGGATCGTCGTCGCCGGTGGCGGCCATCACGAGAGGTGCGGCACGCCCTCCGGAACGGAGGGGTCACGGTCGAGGGCGCGGGGACGGATCGGTCCCCGCGCCCTCACCGCCGCGCGGCAGCTTCGGCAAAGTGGAGGAGATGAGCAGGCGGGCCGAAGGGACCGTGGCGAAGGCCGGGCTTCCGTTCCGCCGGGGCCGGGAAGAGCACCGTCCACCCGGAGGCGCCCGCCCTGCCCCCGTGTTGACCCAGCCGCCCCCGCCCATACGCCCGGGGAATCGGACACGTGCGCGATGTGCCATGTCCAGCCGTTCACAGAGGGCCGCGCGGCTCAGCCCGTCGGCCTACAGACCGCGTTTGACACCGCACGGCGGGGAAGCCCTGGTCTCATGAGATTCCTCGTGTACGACCGGCTCCTCGGCTTCGGTGACGACTACTGGATCGAGGACGACCACGGCAGCAAGGTGTTCCTCGTCGACGGCAAGGCGCTGCGGTTGCGGGACACGTGGGAGCTGAAGGACGTCCAGGGCCGCGTCCTCGTCGACATCCACCAGAAGATGCTCGCTCTGCGGGACACGATGGTGCTCCAGCGGAGCGGGGAGCCGCTGGCGACGATCCGCAGGAAGCGGTTGTCCCTGCTGCGCAACCACTACCGGGTGTCCCTGGCCGACGGCAACGAACTCGACGTCAGCGGGAAGATCCTCGACCGGGAGTTCGCCGTCGAGTACGACGGGGAACTGCTGGCGGTGATCTCCCGGCGGTGGCTGACCGTGCGGGACACCTACGGCGTGGACGTCGTCCGCGAGGACGCGGATCCCGCGCTGCTGATCGCGGTCACCGTGTGTGTGATCCACCTGGCGGAGAAGGAGCGGGAGGACTGAGCCGGCCGCGCGCCCGCCGTCAGGGGCGGCGGGGAGGCTGGAGGCCCAGCATCCGGTCCTTCAGGGCCGGGAACCGCTCCCGGGTCGTCGCGACCTTCCCCGGGTCGAACTCCACCGTGAGGACCTCCTCGCCGGCACCGGCCTCAGCCAGCACCTCGCCCCACGGGTCGACCACGATCGAGTGACCGGCCTGGGGAACTCCGGCGTGCGTCCCGGCCGTCGCGCAGGCGAGGACGAACGACTGGTTCTCCACGGCCCGTGCCCGGGCCAGCAGCGTCCAGTGGGACCGGCGGCGCTCCGGCCAGCCCGCCGACACCACGAGCGTCTCGGCACCGGCGTCCACCAGACCGCGGTAGAGCTCGGGGAAGCGCAGGTCGTAGCAGGTGGACAGGCCCAGGGTCGTCGCGGGCAGACGCACCGTCACCAGCTCCGCGCCCGCGCCCATCAGCACGGCCTCGCCCTGGTCGAAGCCGAAGCGGTGGATCTTGCGGTAGACGGCGGCCAGGTCGCCGGAGGGGGAGAAGACGAGGGAGGTGTTGTAGAGGGGGCCATCGGGGTCCCGCTCCGGGATCGACCCCGCGTGCAGCCACACGCCCGCGTCGCTCGCGGCCTTCGCCATCGCCTCGTAGGTCGGCCCTTCGAGCGGCTCGGCCTCGCGCCCGAACTCCTCGTAGGCGAAGGCACCCGTGGTCCACAGCTCCGGCAGGACGACGAGATCGGCTCCGGCCTGCTCACGGACCATCGTGACCGCCCGCCGCCGACGCGCTTCGACCGATTCGTCCTCGTTTACGGCGATCTGGATCACAGAGGCGCGCACACTACCACCGTCCTGGCATTCGAGTCGTCCACACGGGCCTACGATCGTCACACGAAAGCACTGCCGGGGTGCCTCACAGCAGCGTAACTTAGCTCGCAAGACGCCCGCCGACAGCCGCCACCTCCCACTGGCAACGCCGCCACCACCTGCCCGTGCACCGACCGCCGAGGGGTCCCGTTCCGTGAGTCTGCATCCCACCCTCCAGCCCTACGCCGACGCCTGGACCCACTCCATCGAAGCGATAACCGAGCTGGTCCAGCCGCTCGTGGAGGCCGAATGGAACCGGCGGACGCCGTGCCCGGGGTGGTCGGTGCGGGACGTGGTCTCCCATGTCATCGGTCTGGATTGCGAGATGCTCGGCGACCCGCGGCCCATCCACAGCCTCCCGCGCGACCTCTTCCACGTCACCAACGAGCACCAGCGCTACATGGAGATGCAGGTCGACGTCCGCCGTCACCACACGGCGCCGGAGATGACCTCCGAGCTGGAGTACGTGATCATCCGCCGCAACCGGCAGCTGCGCAACGAGTCCCGTGACCCGGGCACGAAGGTGCGGGGGCCGCTCGGCAGCGAACTCACGCTGGAGGAGTCGATGCGGCGGCACGCGTTCGACGTGTGGGTGCACGAGCAGGACCTGCGCACGGCCCTCGGTCGCCCCGGCAACCTCGACTCCCCCGGCGCCCTGGTCGCCCGTGACGTGCTGCTCGGCGAACTCCCGCGTGTGGTGGCCGAGGACGCGCAGGCGCCGCGCAGCTCGGCCATCGTCTTCGACGTGCACGGGCCCGTCGAGTTCCTGCGCACGATCCGCGTCGACATCCAGGGCCGCGGCACCCTGGAAACGGCACCGGCCCTCGGCCCGGCCGCGACCCTCACGCTCGACTGGGAGACGTACGTCCGCCTGGCCTGCGGCCGTGTGAGCCCGGAGTCGGTGTCCGACCGCCTGAAGACGGAGGGCGACCCGGAGCTGACGGCGGCCATCCTGAGGCACTTCACGGTGACGCGGTAGGCAGCCGTTCCCGGAGCCGCCGGCCTTCCCGCACGGGTGGGCGCGGAGACACCCTCTGTCGGCCGCGGCCGAGAGCTCGGAGGCACCCCCGTTCCGCCGGGCCGCGCGCCCACCCGGCCGGGGCCGTCGCGGCACGCGCCGGAAAACCCCCTGCCGCGGGCCCGCCCTCAGCCGTAGCGTCCGTCGGCATGACCCCACCCCACCGCACCCGCCTCACCTTCCACGGCCCGCTGTCCGAAGCCCGGGCGGGCGCCCTCGTACAGCGCCTCACCCGCCACCGCCCCACCACCGTCCTGGACATCGGCTGCGGCACGGGCGAGCTCATGCTCCGCGTCCTGACCGCCGCCCCGGCGGCCACCGGTACCGGCATCGACCTGAACGCGGACGACCTGGCGCGGGGGCGGGAGGCCGCCGAGAACCGCGGACTGGCATCCCGGACCCGTCTCGTGGAGGAGTCCGCCACGGGCACCGCGCACGGCCCCGCCGACCTCGTCCTGTGCGTGGGATCGAGCCAGGCCCTCGGCGACCGGCTGCCGGAGGCGCTCCGGGAACTGCGCCGTCTGGTCACCGACGGCGGTCGCGTCCTGCTCGGAGAGGGTTTCTGGCAGCGCACCCCCACCCCCGCCGAACTGTCCCGCATGTGGCCGGACGCCGCGGTGACCGACCATCCCGACCTCGCGACGCTCACCGGCCTGGCGATCGACGCGGGGTTCAGGCCCGAGTGGACGGAGACCGCGAGCCTCGACGAATGGGAGGAGTTCGAGTCGGGCTACCTCGCGGACACCGAGGTGTGGCTCGCCGAGCACCCCGGTCATCCCCTGGCGGCGCGGACCCGCGAGCGCGTCGACCGGCACCGGGCCGGGTGGCTCACCTACCGCGGCGTCCTCGGCCTCGCCTACCTCACCCTCGTGCCGGTGGCGGACCGCTGACCTACGCCGGGACGTGCAGCGTCTTCACCCGGCTGGCCACCAGCCGCTCCCGCTCCCGCCGGGCCGCGCGCCTGCGCAGCCGCAGGATCTGCCAGACGCCGACCGCCTGGAGCACGAACACCACCGAGAAGGCGAGGGAGTAGTCGTCGCCGGTGGCGTCCAGAAGCACGCCGATCGCGAACAGCGTGGTCATGGAGGCCACGAAGCCGCCCATGTTGGTGATGCCGGAGGCGGTGCCCTGCCGTTCCGGCGGATTGGCCGGGCGGGCGAAGTCGAAGCCGATCATCGACGCGGGTCCGCATGCCCCGAGCACCGTGCACAGCACGATCAGCAGCCATATCGGGGCGTGCGGGCCGGGGTGGGCCAGAGTCGCCGCCCACAGGGCCGCCGTCGCGCCGACCGTTCCGAGGGCGAGCGGCAGCCGCGCCCCGTGGTGCCGGGCGATGATCTGGCCGTAGACCAGGCCCACGACCATGTTGGACAGCACGACGAGCGTGAGGAGTTCGCCGGCCTCGGCCCGGGAGAGTCCCTGCGCCTCGACGAGGAACGGCAGGCCCCACAGCAGCAGGAACACCATGGCCGGGAACTGGGTGGTGAAGTGCACCCAGAGCCCGAGCCGGGTGCCGGGCTCCCGCCAGGAGGCGGCGATCTGCCGCCGTACGTAGGCCGCGCCCTGGTGCGGAAGCGGTTCCGGTTCGTGGCCCTCGGGGTGGTCCTTGAGGAACAGCAGTACCAGGACGAAGACCACCGCCCCGGCGGCGGCGCTGCCCGCGAACGCCGCCGTCCAGCCGACGCCGTGCAGCAGCCGGGCCAGGACCAGCGTGGAGACCAGGTTGCCGGCCATGCCGACCAGTCCGGCGAACTGGGCGACCAGCGGCCCGCGCCGGGCCGGGAACCAACGGCTGCCGAGGCGCAGCACGCTGATGAACGTCAGCGCGTCACCGCAGCCGAGCAGGGCCCGGGAGGCGAGCGCGGTGCCGTACGAGGGGGAGAACGCGAAGCCCAGCTGCCCGGCCGTGAACAGCACCGCGCCGAGGGCGAGCACCTTCTTGGTGCCGAGCCGGTCGACCAGGAGGCCGACGGGTATCTGCATGCCCGCGTAGACCAGCAGCTGGAGGATGGAGAAGGTGGACAGGGCGGAGGCGTTCACCTGGAAGCGGTCGGCGGCGTCGAGCCCGGCGACGCCCAGGGACGTACGGAAGATGACGGCGACGAAGTAGACCGAGACGCCGATGCCCCAGACGGCCAGGGCGCGGCGGCCGCCCGGCGGATCGTCCGGGAGCGTGGTGGAGCTCATCGGACCTCTCCCCGGGCCAGGTGCGAGAACCAGCCGATGTGCCGGTGGACGAGGTCGACGGCCGCCTCGGCGTCCCCGGAGCGCAGCGCGTCGAGGATCTCCCCGTGTTCGGCGAGGGTCTTGGCGATGCGGTCGGGGTGGGAGTGCATGACGGCGACCCCCATGCGCAGCTGGCGGTCGCGCAGTTGGTCGTAGAGGCGGGAGAGGATCTCGTTGCCGCCGCTGCGGACGATCTCGGCGTGGAAGCAGCGGTCGGTGACGGCGGCCCCGGCGAGGTCTCCGGCGGCGGCCTGCTTCTTCTGCCGGGCCAGCAGCTCCTCCAGGCGCTCGATGAGCCCCGGGGGCGCGGGAACGGCCTTGCGCGCCGCGTGCTCCTCGACGAGCAGCCGGGTCTCGACGACGTCGGCGATCTCCTGCGCGGAGACGGGCAGCACGAGGGCGCCCTTCTTGGGGTAGAGCCGGATCAGCCCCTCGGCCTCCAGCCGGAGCAGCGCCTCACGGACCGGCGTGCGTGACACCCCGACGGCCTCGGCGAGTTCGCCCTCGGTGAGGAGGGCCCCGCCCTCGTAGTGGCGCTCCAGGACGCCCTGTTTGACGTGGGCGTAGACACGGTCGGCGGCGGGCGGTTGCTTCACGGCCAGGGTCATGCCGACAGCATAGATACAACAGGTACGCATGAAGGGATACGTCCAAAATGCGGACTCGAATGTCACACATCTGTGGCAAAGTGGGGGTCCCGCTCGGCAACGGGGCAACCTCGTGTGCTAGTTACGAGTCAGATACGTGCGGCCCCTTTCCCCTCGTCCTCAACTCGGCCGCACCGTTGGGGCATTCGACGCAATCGGGGTACTTCACTTGATAACCGGCATTCAGGGCACTCGTCTCCGCAGAGCCGCGGCCGCCGCCGTGACCACCGGCGCCATGCTCGCGACGGGTGCCCTCACCGTCGCACCGGCGCAGGCCGCCTCGGCGCCCTCCATCGCCGCCAAGGGCGGCTACGTGATGAACAACGCGACCGGCAAGTCGCTCTACACCAAGGCTGCCGACACGCGCCTCTCGACCGGATCGACCACCAAGATCATGACGGCACTGGTGGTGCTGAAGCAGTCGAACCTCAACCTGGACAGCAAGGTCACGGTCCAGAAGGCGTACAGCGACTACATCGTCGACAACAACTGGGCGTCCAACGCCAAGTTGATCGTCGGCGACAAGGTCACCGTCCGCCAGCTGCTGTACGGGCTGATGCTGCCGTCCGGTTGTGACGCGGCCTACGCGCTCGCCGACAAGTTCGGCTCGGGCTCGACACGTTCGGCGCGCGTGAAGTCGTTCATCGGCAAGATGAACACCACCGCCAAGAACCTGGATCTGAAGAACACCCACTTCGACTCGTTCGACGGCATCGGCCGCGGCGCCAACTACTCCACTCCGCGCGACCTGACGAAGCTCGCCAGGGCCGCGATGAAGAACTCCACGTTCCGCACGGTCGTCAAGACGAAGAAGTACACGGCGAAGACGACCACCAAGACCGGCGGCACGCGGACGATGGCCCCGTGGGAGAACACCAACCCGCTGCTCGGCAGCTACAGCGGCGCGATCGGTGTGAAGACCGGCTCCGGCCCGGAGGCGAAGTACTGCCTGGTCTTCGCCGCCACCCGCAGCGGCAAGACGGTCATCGGCACGGTCCTCGCCTCGACCAGCGTGGCCGCCCGCAAGACGGACGCGACCAAGCTGCTCAACTACGGCTTCACCAGGTAGCACGACCGAGGGGGGCTCCGGCGCACATCGCGGCGGAGTCCCCCTTTGCCATGCCGCGCTGCGCCGCCGGCGAGCCACCCTTCCCGTGACCCGTCCTCCGTCGGCGCTGAACAGCGATGCGGCGGGTGTGCGGTCGTCGCCGCCCCGGCGGACCACGCCGTCGAGCTCGGTGCGGACGGTCGCGGATCACGACCTCCTGCTCCGTCTGCCCGGCGGGGTACGAACCCGCTCCTGGCGAGGCCGTTGCGAACGCCGGCGGCCCCCCGCCCCGAGGGGGTGGGGGGCCGCCGGACCGGGTCACGCCCAGGTGATCAGGCGCTTCGGCTGCTCCAGGATCGCCGCCACGTCGGCCAGGACCTTCGAGCCCAGCTCGCCGTCGACCAGGCGGTGGTCGAAGGAGAGGGCCAGGGTGGTGACCTGACGGGGCTTCACCTTGCCCTTGTGGACCCACGGCTGGGGCTTGATGGCACCGACCGCGAGGATCGCGGACTCACCCGGGTTGAGGATCGGCGTGCCCGTGTCGACGCCGAAGACGCCGACGTTGGTGATCGTCACCGTGCCGCCCTGCATGGCCGCCGGGGACGTCTTGCCGTCCCGGGCCGTGGCCACCAGCTCGCCCAGCGACTCGGCCAGCTGCGGCAGCGTCTTGGCGTGGGCGTCCTTGATGTTCGGCACGATCAGGCCGCGCGGGGTCGCGGCCGCGATGCCCAGGTTCACGTAGTGCTTGACCACGATCTCCTGGGCGGCCTCGTCCCAGGACGCGTTGACGTCCGGGTTGCGCCGGATCGCGACGAGCAGCGCCTTGGCGATCAGCAGCAGGGGGTTCACGCGCAGGCCCGCGAACTCCTTGTCCGCCTTCAGCTCCTCGACCAGCTTCATCGTCCGCGTCACGTCGACCGTCACGAACTCGGTGACGTGCGGCGCGGTGAACGCCGAGCCGACCATCGCCGCCGCCGTCACCTTGCGGACGCCCTTGACCGGGATGCGGGTCTCCCGGGCCGTGTCGTACGACCCCGGAGCCGCGGCTGCGGCCGGGGCGGGGGCCGGGGCGCCCGACGGCTCGGGGGCCGCCGGGACGGCGGCGGCGACCGCCGCGTGCACGTCCTCGCGGGTGATGATGCCGTCCGGGCCGGTCGGGACGACCGTCGTCAGATCGACGCCCAGGTCCTTGGCCAGCTTGCGGACGGGGGGCTTGGCCAGCGGGCGTTCCGCGCCGGCCGGGGCGGGAGCGGCGGGGGCCACCGGGGCGGGTGCGGCCGGGGCGGGTGCGGCGGGGGCCGCCGGCCCGTGGCCGTTCAGCTCCGTCTGGATCGCCGGTGACGCCTGCTGGACCGGGACCTCCGGTCCCTTGCGGGGGCGGCGGCGGGTGGAGGAGGTCGCCACCCCGTAGCCCACCAGGACCGGCTGGCGTCCCGAGCCCGCCGACTTCGGCTCCTCGGCCGGTGCGGCCGGCGCGGGCTGCTCGGCGGCGGGCTGCTCGGCGGCGGCGGGTGACGCGCTGCCGCCGCCCACGTCCACCGCGATGATCGAGGTGCCCACGTCGACCGTGGTCCCCTCGGGGAAGTGCAGGTCCCGGACCACCCCGTCGTAGGGGATGGGGAGCTCGACGGCCGCCTTGGCCGTCTCCACCTCGCACACCACCTGGCCGTCGGTGACCGTGTCACCGGGCTGGACGTACCACTTGAGAATCTCGGCCTCGGTGAGCCCCTCGCCCACGTCGGGCATCTTGAACTCGCGTACGGACGCTTCCGTCATCGTCGTCACGACCCTCTCCTCAGTACGCCAGCGAGCGGTCGACGGCGTCCAGTACCCGGTCCAGGTTCGGCAGGTACTCCTCCTCCAGGCGGGCCGGCGGGTACGGCGCGTGGTAGCCGCCGACCCGGAGCACCGGGGCCTCCAGGTGGTAGAAGCAGCGCTCCGTGATCCGGGCGGCGATCTCCGCGCCGGATCCGAAGAACACCGGGGCCTCGTGCACGACGACCAGGCGGCGGGTCTTCTCCACCGACGCCTGGACCGAGTCGAAGTCGAGCGGGGAGACCGAGCGCAGGTCCAGGACCTCCAGGTTCCGGCCCTCCTCGGCAGCCGCGTCCGCGACCTCCTGGCAGAGCTTCACCATCGGGCCGTAGGCGGCCAGGGTCAGGTCGGTGCCCTCGCGGACCACCTGGGCCCTGTGCAGCGGGCCCGGGATCGCCTCCGTGCTGACCTCGCCCTTGTCCCAGTAGCGGCGCTTGGGCTCGAAGAAGATCACCGGGTCGTCGCTCTGGATGGCCTGCTGCATCATCCAGTAGGCGTCCGACGCGTTCGACGGGCTGACGATCTTCAGGCCCGCCACGTGAGCGAAGAGCGCCTCGGGCGACTCCGAGTGGTGCTCCACCGCGCCGATGCCGCCGCCGTAGGGGATGCGCACGACGACCGGGAGCTTGACCTTGCCCAGCGAACGGGCGTGCATCTTCGCCAGCTGCGTGACGATCTGGTCGTACGCCGGGAAGACGAAGCCGTCGAACTGGATCTCCACCACCGGGCGGTAGCCGCGCAGGGCCAGGCCGATCGCCGTGCCGACGATGCCCGACTCGGCCAGCGGGGTGTCGATGACGCGGCTCTCGCCGAAGTCCTTCTGCAGACCGTCCGTCACCCGGAAGACGCCGCCGAGCTTGCCGACGTCCTCGCCCATGATCAGGACCTTGGGGTCGGACTCCAGGGCGCGGCGCAGCGACTCGTTGATCGCCTTGGCCAGTGCCATCTTGTCGGCCATCTCAGTTGCCCCCCTCGTCGGCGAACGACGCCTGGTACGCGGCGAACTGGGCGCGCTCCTCGTCCACGAGCGCGTGACCGTCCGCGTAGGCGTTCTCGAAGATCGCGAAGTGGTCCGGGTCCGGCATGGCACGGACCGCTTCGCGCACTCGTTTGCCCAACGCCTCGGACTCGGTCTCCAGTTCCTCGAAGAATCCCTCGTCCGCGTGGTTCGAGGCCTCCAGGTACCGGCGCAGGCGCAGGATCGGGTCCTTGGCCTCCCAGGCCTGGCGCTCCTCGTCGCCCCGGTAGCGGGTCGGGTCGTCGGAGGTGGTGTGGGCGCCCATGCGGTAGGTGAACGCCTCGACGAGGGTCGGGCCCTCGCCGCTGCGGGCCCGCTCCAGGGCCCACCGGGTGACCGCGAGGACGCCGAGCACGTCGTTGCCGTCCACCCGGACGCCCGGGAAGCCGAAGCCCTGGGCGCGCTGGTAGATCGGCACGCGGGACTGCTTCTCGGTGGGCTCGGAGATGGCCCACTGGTTGTTCTGGCAGAAGAACACGACCGGGGCGTTGTAGACCGCGGAGAAGGTGAACGACTCGGCCACGTCGCCCTGGCTGGAGGCGCCGTCACCGAAGTAGGCGATCACCGCGCTGTCGGCACCGTCCTTGGCGATGCCCATCGCGTAGCCGGTGGCGTGCAGCGTCTGGGAGCCGATGACGATCGTGTACAGCTGGAAGTTGTTGCTGTTGGGGTCCCAGCCGCCGTTGTTCACGCCGCGGAACATCCCGAGCAGGTTCGACGGGTCGACGCCCCGGCACCAGGCCACGCCGTGTTCGCGGTAGGTCGGGAAGACGTAGTCGTCCTCGCGGGTGGCCCGCCCGGACCCGATCTGGGCGGCCTCCTGGCCGAGCAGCGACGCCCACAGGCCCAGCTCGCCCTGGCGCTGCAGGGAGGTGGCCTCGGCGTCGAAGCGGCGGGTGAGCACCATGTCGCGGTAGAGCCCGCGGAGCTCGTCCGGGGTGATGCCGGCGACGTACTTGTCGTACTCGGCGTTCTTGACACGCTTGCCCTCGGGCGTCAGCAGCTGCACGAGCTGGGGCTCGGTGCCGGCGTCCTTCTTGGCGGTCGTGCGGGTGGTGCGCTTGGTGCCGGTGGTGCCGGCCTTGCTTCCGGCGCTGCGTCGCGGTGTGCGCGCGGCAGTGCTCTCCACGGTCACGTGTGCTCCTCCGTCGGTCCGGGCCACGGGGTTGCCGGTAGGCCTGGGGGTCCCCCCTGCTCTTTTGAGCCAGGGGGAGCGGCTCACCTGTTTCTCGACCACCGGGACACGGGGTGGGTGCCACTCGGCCGGGGACAGGCGTGACAGGTGCCCCGGCGAGCGCCCTGCAGAAAGCACGTTACCCAGTGCTCCACATTTCTGTGAAACCCCCTCTGACCTGGGATTTTGCTTGGATATCCAAGTAAATCGGGAAGGTGGCGAAGGGTCCCTGGTCACAGCCTTGCAGGAGGCCGGAGCAACCGCACGTTAACCCGGTGACCCAGGTCACGGGAAGAGTCCTCTTGTCGGCGCGTCCAAACGGCACGCGCGCGTGGGCCCCGTCCCCGGGTCCCACGCGCGCGTGGATCATGCCTCTGAGCAGCGGGTCAGTTCTCGCCGCCGCCCGCACCGCCCACGATGCCGGGCGTGGCGCCGCCGTCGGCACCGCCCGTGTCGTCCGGCGGCGTCTGCGGGTCCGACGGCTCCGGGTCCGTGGGCTCGTCGGTCGGCCCTTCGGTGGTCGGCTCGTTCGACGGCTGGCCGGTGGGCGACTCGGGAGCGCTCTGCGACGGCGTGTAGGAGGGCGTGTACGAGGGCGTCCAGTTGCCGTTGCCCGAGCCGGTACCGGTGCCGTCGTCCGTGCTCGTGTCGGTCGGCTCGTCGGTCGGCTCGTCGCTCGGCGTCTCGCTGGGGGTCTTCTTCTCGGTCGTCTGCGAGGTGGTCGGCGACTGCTTCTTGCTCGGGCTGTCCGTGCCGTCACCGGTGTTCTGCAGGGCCAGGGCGACACCCGCCGCGATCGCGATCACCGCGAGCACGGCGAGGATCCACAGCTTCCCGCGGCCACTGCCCTTGTTGCCGTGGCCCTCGAAGCCGCCGTCGTCCCCGCCGCCGTAGCCGCCGGGCAGGATCGGCGAGGGGATCTGCGTGGTGCCGGAGGCGTCCCCGGTCTGGCCCATCACGGCCGTGCCGGCGAAGCCGCCCGACGGGGTGTGCCGGCCCTCGTGCAGGACGACCGGGCCGGTGTTCCAGGTGCCGGTGTGTCCGCCCTGGTCGTAGAGCATCTGCAGCGCGTACTGGACCAGCCCGCGCATCTCCTCGGCCGTCTGGAAGCGGTCGTCGGGCTCCTTGGCGAGAGCGCGCATGGCCAGGCCGTCCAGCTCCGGCGGGCAGGCGTCGGAGGCCTCGGACGGCGGCGTGGGGATGTCCTGGACGTGCTGGTAGACCACCGACAGCGGGGTCTCGCCGGTGAACGGCGGACGCAGCGCGAGGAGTTCGTAGAGCAGACAGCCGGTGGCGTACAGGTCGGAGCGGTGGTCGACGGCCTTGCCGAGGGCCTGCTCGGGGGAGAGGTACTGCGGGGTGCCCATGACCATGCCGGTCTGCGTCATCGTCGTGGACGCGCCGTGCAGCGCGCGGGCGATGCCGAAGTCCATCACCTTCACGGCGCCGTTGTCCGTGATGATGACGTTGGCGGGCTTGATGTCGCGGTGCACGATGCCGTGCTGGTGCGAGTAGGCGAGCGCCTCCAGGACGCCCGAGACGATGATCAGCGCCTGCTCGGGGCCGGGGGCCTCCGCGTTCAGCAGCAGGTCACGGATGGTGCGGCCCTCGACCAGCTCCATCACGATGTAAGGCACGGACTGGCCGCCGACGAAGTCCTCGCCGGAGTCGTACACGGCGACGATCGCGTGGTGGTTGAGGCCGGCCACCGACTGGGCCTCGCGTGTGAAGCGTGCCTTGGACACCGGGTCCTCGGCGAGGTCGGAGCGGAGCAGCTTGACGGCGACGGTGCGTCCGAGGCGGACGTCCTCGGCTGCGAACACCTCGGCCATGCCGCCCCGGCCGAGTCTGTGGGTCAGCCGGTACCGGCCGTCCCCGACCAGCCCGCCGTTCCCCCAGGACTCCGGCGCGTCCGACATGCCGCCGCCAGTCGCCTCGGGGTCGGACGGGCCCTGAGCGCGCTGCTGCTGTGCCATCAGTCCTCGCCGTCGTTTCTGCCCGCGGTGCGCGCGGTGTTGTTACGGTCTCCGTCGGCCACGCTACAGCCTCCGAGCAAGCCTCCGGTCCGGCAAGGGGCGCCCGGACCGGCACGAGACCGACCGGCCATGAAACCTTCACTCCGTGCCGTCGTGCAAATTCCGTGCTCCGGCCGTATGCCCCCTGTAACGCTTCCGCGACGCTTCTTTCGCGTACGGTCACGGAACGGGCACCGAGCTTGACGTGCCGGTGCCCTCGGGCAGACTTGGCCGGGAATGGCGGTTCGGATCAACGACGGATCAGCGGCAGTCGGCGGCGTCAGCAGGCGCTACGGGGGACACGGAACATGAGCCAGGACGGCGCACAGGGCCAGCACACGGGGCGGGCGCTCGCCAGTGGCCGCTATCAGCTGCGCGACCTCCTGGGCCAGGGCGGCATGGCCTCGGTGCACCTCGCGTACGACAGCGTGCTCGACCGCCAGGTCGCCATCAAGACGCTCCACACCGAGCTCGGCCGGGAACAGGCCTTCCGCGAGCGGTTCCGCCGCGAGGCCCAGTCCGTGGCCAAGCTCACGCACACCAACATCGTCTCCGTCTTCGACACCGGCGAGGACACCCTCGACGGCATGACGACGCCGTACATCGTCATGGAGTACGTCGAGGGCCGCCCGCTCGGCTCCGTCCTCGACGAGGACGTGCGGCAGCAGGGCGCGATGCCCGCCGACAAGGCGCTGAAGATCACGGCCGATGTGCTGGCCGCGCTGGAGATCAGCCACGAGATGGGCCTGGTCCACCGCGACATCAAGCCGGGCAACGTGATGATGACCAAGCGCGCCGTGGTCAAGGTCATGGACTTCGGCATCGCCCGCGCCATGCAGTCCGGTGTGACGTCGATGACGCAGACCGGCATGGTCGTCGGCACCCCGCAGTACCTCTCGCCCGAGCAGGCCCTCGGCCGCGGTGTGGACGCCCGCTCCGACCTGTACTCGGTCGGCATCATGCTCTTCCAGCTGGTGACCGGGCGGCTGCCGTTCGAAGCGGACTCGCCGCTGGCCATCGCGTACGCGCACGTGCAGGAGGAGCCGCCGGTTCCGTCCTCGATCAACCGCACGCTGCCGCCGGCCGTGGACGCGTTGATCGCCCGCGCGCTGAAGAAGAACCCCAACGAGCGTTTCCCCAGCGCCGAGGCCATGCGGGACGAGTGCCTGCGCGTGGCGGCGTCCTTCCAGGCCGCCCCGCCGAGCATCGTGCCGGGCACACCGGCCCCGAGCGGCGCGGGCGTCGGCTCGGCCGTGTTCCCGCCGGTCGACCAGGCCACCCCGCCGCCCACGGGACAGGTCCAGACGCCCTACCAGCCGACCCCGCCCCCGAACCCGTACGGCACGCCCGCCCCGACCGGGCCGCCCCCGGCCTACGGTTACCCGCAGCAGGGGGGCTACCAGACGCCGTCCCCGGCGGCCTACTCCCCGCAGCCGGGCCCGTCGACGCCGCCGCCGTACAACCTGACGCCCCAGAGCGCGCCGGCCTCCTCCGGCGGCCGGAACAACAAGCCCGTGATCATCGGCTCGATCATCGTGTCCGTCGTCGCGGTCGGCGGCCTGGTCACGGCGCTGCTCATGAACAGCGGCGGCCAGGACGACAAGGGCGGCGGCGGCAGCGCGAGCGCCTCGGCCTCCGCGCAGAAGAACGCCGGATACCGGGGCCCGGACACCACGAAGACGATCGACACCGAGGAGTGCACGGAGCCTCGGGAGTCCTACAACGACCCCGACAAGATCAAGATCCCGGACTTCAAGTTCAAGAACATCAAGTCGGTCAAGGCCTGCCTCCAGGCGGCCGGCTGGGAAGTGAACGAGAAGAAGGTCGACGAGAACACCTACGGCGACGGCACGGTCATGTACCAGTTCCCGTCCGCCGACACCGACGTCGATCCGAAGGACATGCCCGAGATCCAGCTCAGCGTCTCGACGGGCAACCCGCCCTCCTGACGTCCCCGACGCGAAGGGCCCGGCGGCTTCGGCCGCCGGGCCCTTGTGGTCGGTGACTGGTCGGGTTTGGCCGGGGGGCTGGTGGTTGGTGGGCCGGTTTGGCCGGTTTGGCCGTGGCGATGGGCCAGTGTGGCCGGTGGGCCGGTTTGGCCGTGCTGATGTGGCCGGTGGGCCGTGCGGCTGATGGGCCGGTGTGCTCGGTGGGGCCGTGCGGCCCCGGTGTGGCCGGTGGGCCCTGTGGCCGGTGGGCGGTGGGGCCGTGGCCGTGCGGCCGGTGGGCGGTGGGGCCGTGGCCCTGTGGCCGGTGGCCGGTGGGACCCTGGCCGTGCGGCCGGTGGGTCGTCTAGAGGTAGGGACCGCCCGAGCGGCCGCCGGGCTGCTGCTCGTCGAGGCCGTCGCCGACACCCGGCGGCAGGGCCCGGCGCATCTGCTCCAACTGGGCACGGGCCGCCATCTGCTGGGCGAACAGCGTCGTCTGGATCCCGTGGAAGAGCCCCTCGAGCCAGCCGACGAGCTGGGCCTGCGCGATGCGCAGCTCCGCGTCGCTGGGGGTCGCCTCGTCCGTGAAGGGCAAGGAGAGCCGCTCCAGCTCCTCGACCAGCTCGGGCGCCAGACCGTCCTCCAGCTCCTTCACCGAGCTGGCGTGGATGTCCTTGAGCCGGACCCGGCTGGCCTCGTCCAGGGGAGCCGCGCGCACCTCCTCCAGCAGCTGTTTGATCATGCTGCCGATCCGCATGACCTTGGCGGGCTGCTCCACCTGTTCCGTGAGCGGGGTCTCGCGGGAGTCCTCGTCTGCGCTGCCGCCACCGAGCGCCATGCCGTCCTGGCCCACGACCAGGATCTGAGGGTTCTCCGGCGACCTTTCGTTCCTCGGCATCTCCATGTCGCCATTCTGTCGCACGCCTGCACCTCACCTCCGTGGTGCCCCCACCGGAGGCTGATCCACCACGCCGGAGGAGACGAGTCGGTCAGACTTCGGGTTGCTTCCGCCCGGGTGGTTCCTCCTCATGGGCGAAGCGCAGCAGACGGGCCTCGCAGTGGTCCAGCCAGCGCACCTCGGCCTCGGCGTGGAAGACGAGCTGCTCCAGGACGAGCAGCCGGGCCATCCCCTCGCCGTGCTCCGGCGCGCGGGCCAGGGCCTCTGCCCGCCGCCGCACGTGCTCGTGCAGTGCTCGCGTCACGTGCCGGCGTTGGGTCTCGACGACCTCCCGTACGTCGACGCCGTCCGCGCCGAGAGCCATCACCAGCTTGATCGCCAGCTCGTCGCGCGGCGGGCCGGCCCTCTCCACGGGGTGGTCGTACCAGGCGCGCAGCTCGGCCCGTCCGGCATCGGTGAGCGCGTACAGCGTCCGTCCGGCCGCGTCGACGTCGTCCCGGGCGACCATGCCGTCCCGTTCCAGGCGGCCCAGCGTCGTGTAGACCTGCCCGATGTTCAGCGGCCAGGTCCCGCCGGTGCGGGCCTCGAAGTCGGTGCGCAGGCGGGAGCCGTAGCGGGGACCCGCCACCAGGAGCGCCAGCAGCCCGTGTCGTATCGACATAACCGGATTGTGCAGCGATTCCGCCCGTCGGCCGAGCCCGGCGTGCCGGACGTCCGGGTCGGTGTGAGGCTGATTGCCTCGATATGACCGAACTTGCCGTTTCTGCCCTGACGGGCGCGGCGGGAAGGGGTCACCCACGTGACTCCATGGCTACGCGTACTGCGGGCGGCGGGACTGGTGCTCGCCCTGGGGGCGGGCGCGGTCGTCTCACCCTATGGATCCGTCCCGTCCCACGGGGCCGCCGCCGCCCTCACGGACGAGGAGGAGGGAGAGGCCGGGCTCATCACCGCCCCGTCTTCCGTGTCCGCCCCCTCGGCCCGGACGGCCTCGTCGGCCCCGTCGGCCCGGACGGCCTCGTCGGTCCCCTCGGCCCTCGCGGCGCCCTCCGCACCCGGTGAGCCCTCGTGGGCCGGGAGCAGGGCCGGTGAGGGCCGGGTACGTCCGGGACGCCCGGAGGACGCCGGGGAGAGGCCGGGCGTCACCGACGCCACCGCCGCCCCCGAGGCGCCCCGGGAGCCCGCCCCGGAGCCGTCCGCCCCGGCGGAGCAGCCCGTGCGTGAGGCCGCGACCGCCGACCGGCCCGGCGGCCCGGTCCTGCGCATCCTGCCCCTGGGCAGCGGGCTGGTCCTGATCGGCCTGGGCCTTGGCCTGGCGTTCGTGGGACTGCGGCTGCGGCGGGTGTAGGCGCGGGACGACGGGCGCCGGGGCGTGACCATCCGGCACACGTGAGCCGCGCACTTCGCAGGTGCGGCGCGGCTCGGCTGCCACCGGGGCGACTCCGGCCGTCCGGCCGGGCAGCCGCATGGTGCGGCGGTGCCATGGCCCGGCCGGATCGGCCCTCCCTCGCGGGGAGTCCGGCTGCCCGGTGCGATGAGGCGCGGGTCTGGCCGGACCCGCCGCATGAGGCCCTGCGGCGGGGGTCAGGCGCCCTGGGGGGCGGCGATCAGCAGGACCTTGCCGATGTGGCCGCTCTCCTCCACGACCCGGTGTGCGGCGGCAGCGTCCCGCATCGGGAGTTCGCGGTCGACGACCGGGCGCAGGTGGCCACCGGTGAACAGAGGCCAGACGTGCTCACGTACGGCCGCGACGATGGCCGCCTTCTCCTCCAGGGGCCGGGCCCGCAGGGACGTCGCGCTGATGGCGGCACGCTTGGCGAGCAGGGCGCCGATGTTCAGCTCGCCCTTCACTCCGCCCTGCATGCCGATGATCGCGAGCCGCCCGTTGACGGCGAGGGCCCGGACGTTGCGCTCCAGGTACTTGGCTCCCATGTTGTCGAGGATGACGTCGGCCCCGGCGCCGTCCGTCGCCTTCCTGACCTCCTCGACGAAGTCCTGCTCGCGGTAGTTGACCAGGATGTCGGCGCCCAGCTCGGCGCACCGCTCCAGCTTCTCCTTCGTACCGGCCGTCACGGCCACCCGCGCACCGACGGCCTTGGCCAGCTGGATGGCCATCGTGCCGATGCCGCTGGAGCCGCCGTGCACGAGGAGCGTCTCACCGGGACGCAGATGGGCGATCATGAAGACGTTCGACCAGACCGTGCAGGTCACCTCGGGCAGCGCCGCGGCCTGGGTCAGACCGACGCCGTCGGGCACGGGCAGCAGCTGCCCGGCCGGGACGACCACCTTCTCGGCGTAACCGCCGCCGGAGAGCAGCGCGCACACCTCGTCGCCGATGTTCCACCCGGAGACCCCGCTGCCGATCCCGGCGATCCGCCCGGAGCACTCCAGGCCGGGGTAGGGGGAGGCGCCGGGCGGTGGGTCGTAGAAGCCCTGCCGCTGAAGGATGTCGGCCCGGTTGACGGCGCCGGCCGCCACCTCGACCAGGACCTCGCCCTCGCCGGGGACGGGGTCCGGGACCTCGTCCCAGACCAGCGCCTCGGGCTCACCGGGTTCGGGAATCGTGATCGCATACATGCAAGGGACCGTACCCCTCGGTCCCGGGACCGAGTCCGCTCCGTCTGCGGGACCACCGCTCCTGGGCCATCGGACCGGTCCGGGAGAAAAGCGTGTGCGGGACCGATGAGTTTGCGCGACGGTGAAGGTCTCCCCATGCGTAGCCCAAGCACGCGGAAGGACCCGAAGCATGAGCACGCAGATGTCCGGCCTGGCGATCGAGACCGCGGGCCTGGTGAAAACGTTCGGCGAGACGAGGGCCGTCGACGGAGTCGACCTGGCCGTGCCCGCGGGCATGGTCTACGGCGTCCTCGGCCCGAACGGCGCCGGCAAGACCACCACCGTGAAGATGCTGGCCACCCTCCTGCGGCCGGACGGCGGCGAGGCCCATGTCTTCGGCCACGACATCGTCCGCGAGGCGGACGAGGTGCGCGGCAGGGTGAGCCTCACGGGCCAGTACGCGTCGGTGGACGAGGATCTCACCGGCACCGAGAACCTGGTCCTGCTGGGCCGGCTGCTCGGCCACCACAAGAAGGCCGCCCGCGCACGCGCCGGCCAGCTCCTGGAGGCCTTCGGGCTGACGGAGGCGGCCGCGAAGCAGGTCAAGCACTACTCGGGTGGCATGCGGCGCCGCATCGACATCGCCGCGTCCATCCTCAACACCCCCGACCTGCTGTTCCTGGACGAGCCGACGACCGGTCTGGACCCGCGCAGCCGCAACCAGGTCTGGGACATCGTGCGGGCCGTCGTCGCCCAGGGCACCACCGTGCTGCTGACCACGCAGTATCTGGACGAGGCCGACCAGCTGGCGTCCCGGATCGCCGTCATCGACCGCGGCAAAGTGATCGCCGAGGGCACCAAGGGCGAGCTGAAGTCGTCCGTCGGCGCCGGGTCCGTCCATCTGCGCCTGCGCGATCCCGACCAGCGCGACCTCGCGGCCGACCTGCTGCGCAGCACCCTGGACGCGCGGGTGCAGCCGGAGCCCGACCCGGTGGCCCTCACCGCCCGTCTCGGCACGGCGGCGAGCGACGACTCGGCGGCCGAGCAGGCCGCCCGCGCGCTGAGCGAACTGGCCCGCGCCGGGATCACCGTGGACAACTTCTCGCTGGGCCAGCCCAGCCTTGACGAGGTGTTCCTCGCCCTCACCGGGCACGACACGCACGACACCTCCGACCGCTCCGACGACCCGAAGGACGAGGTGGCGGCATGAGCACCGCGACGACTACCGAAAGCAAGGAGCTCGCCCCGGTCAGCGCCGAGTCCCTGGCCGCGCTGCTGGTCTCCAAGGACCGGCCGCCGCGGCCCAGCGCCTGGTCGGCGTCGATGACCTTCGGCTGGCGGTCGATCCTCAAGATCAAGCACGTGCCGGAGCAGCTCTTCGACGTCACGGCGTTCCCGATCATGATGGTGCTGATGTACACGTACCTGTTCGGCGGGGCGCTGGCCGGCTCACCGAAGGAGTACATCCAGTTCCTGCTGCCGGGCATCCTCGTGATGTCGGTCGTGATGATCACCATGTACACGGGTGTCTCCGTGAACACCGACATCGAGAAGGGCGTCTTCGACCGGTTCCGCAGCCTGCCGATCTGGCGGCCGTCGACGATGGTCGGCTACCTGCTCGGCGACGCCCTGCGCTACACGATCGCGTCGATCGTGATGCTCACCGTCGGCATCGCCCTGGGCTACCGGCCGGACGGCGGGGTGGCCGGTGTGCTCGCCGGGATCGCCCTGCTGGTGGCCTTCTCGTTCGCCTTCTCGTGGATCTGGACGATGTTCGGGCTGCTGCTGCGCACCGAGAAGTCGGTGATGGGCGTCAGCATGATGGTGATCTTCCCGCTCACGTTCCTGTCCAACGTGTTCGTGGACCCGAAGACCATGCCGGGCTGGTTGCAGGCGTTCGTCAACAACAGCCCCATCACCCATCTGGCGTCGGCGGTGCGCGGCCTGATGGGCGGTGACTGGCCGGCCGACGAGGTCGCCTGGTCACTGGGCTGGGCGGCCCTGTTCGTGCTGGTCTTCGGGCCGGTCACGATGCGGCTGTACAACCGGAAGTAGCTCCCGGCCCCTCCGGTCCTGGCCGGCCGTCGCGCACCGTACGGTGCGGGGCGGCTGGCCGTTCGCTCTGCTCGTCAGTTGCGGGGCATCGGGGGCATCGGGCGGACGTCCGGCGCGACCTGGGTGGCCGGAGTCTTCCGCACGATGGTGATGAGCCGGTCGGTCAATTCCAGTCTCCCGACGGCCGCATCGTCGTAGCCGAGCACCCGATGACCGCGTATGACGCTCACGACCAGGTCGGCGACCTCCCTCGGCGCCTTGCCCACCTCGGCCTTGACGACCGGCCGCTCCACGATGTCGAGCCCGCTGCCCTGCTGGATGAGGTCCTCCAGCACCATGCCGGCCGACGGGCTGAGCACGGAGAGGCCGAGCAGCCGACCGGCGGCGCTGGCGCTGGTGATGACAGCGTCGGCACCGGACTGCTTCAGCAGCGGCGCGTTCTCCTCCTCGCGCACGGCGGCCACGATGTTCGCCCCGCGGTTGAGCTGCCGTGCCGTCAGTGCCACCAGGACCGCCGTGTCGTCGCGCTGGGTCGCGATGATGATCTGCCGGGCCTTGTGCACCTCTGCCTGCTTGAGCACCTCGCTGCGCGTCGCGTCTCCGACGATCCCCGCGTACCCCTCGGCGGTCGCAGCGTCGATCACCTTGGAACTGGGATCGACCACGACGACCTGTTCCTTCTTCAGTCCCGTCGCGCAGACGGTCCGGATCGCCGACCTGCCCTTCGTGCCAAATCCGATGACGACGGTGTGATCGCGCAACGTGGACCTCCAGCGGGTCAGTCGCCACTCCTCCCGAGTGCGTTCGGTGAGGGCTTCGAGTGTGGTGCCGACCAGGATGATCAGGAACAGCACACGCAGGGGCGTGATGACGAGGATATTCGTCAGCCGGGCGCCGTCAGTGGCGGGAATGATGTCACCGTAGCCGGTGGTGGAGAGAGTGACGGTCGCGTAGTAGAAGGCGTCGAGGAGGTCGACGCCGCCGCCCGCGTTGTCGCTGTAGCCGTCGCGGTCGGCGTAGACGATCAGCGCGGTCGAGACGAGGACCACCAATGCCATCGACAACCGTCTGGCGACCTGGCGGACCGGGTGCTCCACCTGTTTCCTCGGGAGCTTCACCCGATGGGTCACCAGATGCTCGTCGGCCTGTCGGGCGATCGCGTCCTGGCCCGGAAGTTTCACGTGAAACACACCCCGATTCCTCCGGACGCCCAGGGCAGGTCCAGCAGTTCCGTCTCCTGACCCGGGCGGGCGCCGCCCGGCTGTACGACGGCCAGCGCGTCGGCGGCCGCGATGCCGCGCAGCATGGCGGGGCCGTTGTAGTGCAGCGGCACGGCCTCGTCGCCGCGCAGGACGACGGGGACGAGCCGGGTGTCGTGCGGGTGCCCGTGCACGGCGTCCCGCAGCGGCATCGTGTACGGCTCCGGGGCCGGGCGGGCGGCGAGGATCCGCAGCAGCGGCTCGGCGAGCGTCAGCAGGCCGGAGACGGCGGCGAGCGGATTGCCCGGGAGTCCCACGAGGTGCTGCGTCTCCGTGACGCGGGCCAGCAGCATGGGGTGGCCCGGGCGCACCTCCACGCCGTCCACGAGGAGTTCGGCGCCGATCCGGCTGAGAGTGGGGTGGACGTGGTCGAGGGGGCCCGCCGCGGTGCCGCCGGTGGTGAGGATGACATCGGCGTCGGAGGTGGTGACGGCCCGGTGCAGGGCATCGGCGTCGTCGCGGATGCGCCGGACGGCGGTGACCTCTGCGCCGAGCGCCCGCAGCCAGGGTGGCAGCATCGGGCCGAGCGCGTCCCGGATCAGGCCGTCGCGCGGCAGTCCCTGGGTGAGCAACTCGTCGCCGAGGACGAGGACTTCGACGCGCGTCCGGGGGACCGCGCTGACGGTGTCGTATCCGGCCGCCGCCGCGAGCCCGAGGACGGCCGGGGTGACGAGGGTGCCGGCGGCGAGGAGCTGATCGCCGGTGCGGCACTCCTGGCCGCGCGGGCGGATGTCCTGGCCGGGGGCGACGTCCCGGGTCGCGTACAGGCGGCCCTTGTCGTCCGTGCGGCCGTGCTCGCTGCGCAGGACGGCGGTGGTGTCCGGGGGGATGCGAGCACCGGTGGCGATCCGGACGGCCTCGCCGTCGGTGAGGGGCGCGGGCGCGGCATGACCGGCGAGGACGCCCTCCTCCCGCACGTGCCATGGGGCGGGACCGCAGACCGCCCAGCCGTCCATCGCGGAGGTGTCGAAGGAGGGGAGGTCGGTGAGGGCGTCGAGCGGCGTGGCCAGGGTCAGGCCGAGGGCGGTGTCGAGGGGCGCGGAGACCGGGGCGCGTCGGGCGGCCCGGGCGGCGTCGCAGCCGGCGCGTTCCGCGAGGGCCCGCGCCTCGGGCCAGGGGGTGGCGCGGTGGCGGGTGTCGGGCCCGTCGGAGGGGTCCGGCCGATGGGGGGCGCGGGCGCCGTCCGTCCCGCCTGGTGCCGTGGGGTCGGGCAGGTGGTTGCCGTTGCTGTTCTTCACGAGGGCGAGCACCTCCTCCACGTCGAGGTCCTCGGCGTCCTCACTGGCACGGGCGCCGTGCGGGGTCATCCGGCGTCCGGGCGGGTGTCGGGCGTGGCGTCGGGGGCCACATCGCCCTGGGGTGCCTGTGGCGCGGCGGCGGGCGGCCGGTCCCCGGGGGCGCTCTCCTCCTCCCAGCGGACGGCGAGGGCGGCGGCCTTACGGGCGGCTTCGGCGACCGCTTCGGGTCCTCCGCCGGCCTGCGCGGCCGCGTAGCCGACGAGGAAGGTGGTCAGCGGCGCCGCGGGCCGGGCCACACCGTGGGCGGCGTCGCGGGCGAGGTCGAGCAGGCCGCGGGTGTCGACATCGAGGTCGATCCCGAGTTCGTCCTTGACAGCGGAAATCCATTCATCCAACACGTGCCCATGCTCCCTGATGCGTGCCCTGGCGGTGGCGATGTCGTCCCAGGTGTCGCAGTCGAAGGACGCGACGGGGTCGGAGACGCGGGTGAGGTTCAGCTCGGCGGTGAGACGCCGCAGGGGAAGACCGGCGAGAGCGCCGTACCGGTCGGCGAGGCGCGCGAGTTCCTCGCGCAGCCTCGGCGCGCGGTAGGCGGCCACGAGCGGCTGGTCACGGCCGTCGGGGTCGGTCAGCAGCACGCCGTCGGTGCCGCTCTCCCGCAGCGCGCTCAGCAGGCGGCCGACGGTCGCGTCCCGGAGGAACGGCAGGTCGGCGGAGAGCACCACCACATGCTCGGCCGTGGTGTGGCGGAGCCCGGCGTCGAGCGCGGCGAGCGGTCCGCCGCCCGGCGGGTCCTCGCGCGCCCAGGTGACGGGCCGTGCGGTCGGCCTGGGCGCGGCGACGACGACGGTGCTCCGGGCGCCGCCGCAGGCGGCGAGTACCCGGTCGAGCAGGGCCCGCCCCCCCACGCGCACACCGGGTTTGTCGGTGCCGCCGAGGCGCCGGGCGGCGCCACCGGCGAGCACGACGGCGTCGTACCCGGCGCGGTCCGTCCCCTGGGCGGGGTCGGTGCCGACGCCGGGTTCACCGGAGTGCTCGTGGGCGGTCACCCCCCGAGTATGCGCGGCCCCGCGATCACAGGGAACGCGGGGGGAACCGACACGATCACGGGACGCGAATCCGGTACTGAACGGGAATCCCGGCCTCCGCGCGCCGCTGGTACGGCGTCCGCATGCATGGCAGGCGGCACAGCGCCCGCACGGCAGGCACAGCGCCGCGCCTCTGGCACAGCGCCCGCACGGCAAACGGCGCCGGCACGGCAAGCACGGCATCCGTGCGGGATTCGCTGCGGCCTGACACGAGCCGTTGCGGCAGGCCGGCAGCCCTTGCGGTCGGACGGAAGCCCTTGCGGTCGGACGGAAGCTCCCGCGGCCGGACGCAAGCCGCTGTGGCCGGACGGCAGCTCCTGCGGCCGGTCGGGGTCAGAGCGTCCGCAGCAGTACCGCCGGCTGTTCCACGCAGTCCGCCACGTACCGCAGGAACCCGCCCGCCACGCCGCCGTCGCACACCCGGTGGTCGAAGGTGAGCGAGAGCTGGACGACCTGCCGCACCGCCAGCTCGCCCTCGTGCACCCACGGCTTGGGGACAATGCGGCCGACGCCGAGCATGGCGGCCTCGGGGTGGTTGATGATCGGGGTCGAGCCGTCGACGCCGAAGACGCCGTAGTTGTTCAGCGTGAACGTGCCGCCGGTCAGCTCGGCGGGGGTCAGCGTCCCCGCCCGGCCGGCCTCGGTCAGCCGGGCGAACTCGGCGGTCAGCGACTCGGCGTCGCGCACGTGCGCGTCCCGCACGACCGGGACGACGAGCCCCCTCTCGGTCTGCGCCGCGAAGCCCAGGTGCACGTGGTCGAACCTGATGATCTCCCTGGCCTGCGCGTCGACCGTGGAGTTGAGCTCGGGGAAGCGGGCGAGGGCCGCCGTGCAGATCCGGGCCAGCAGGGCCAGGAGGGAGATCTTCGGTCCGCCGGCCGCGTTCATGGCCGTACGCGCCCGCATGAGCTCCGTGGCGTCGGCGTCCACCCAGCAGGTGGCGTCGGGGATCTCGCGGCGACTGCGCGCCAGCTTGTCGGCGACCGCGCCGCGGATGCCCTTGAGCGGGGTGCGGATCTCGCCGGGGGCCCCCGCGGAGGAGGCGACCGAGGGCGAGGGCGCGGAAACCTGCGGCGGGCCCGGCTGCGGCTCGGCCGGGGAGGCCGTGACACCCTGCTCCGCGGCCCGCAGGGCGTACTCCACGTCGGCCCGCAGGATCAGCCCGTTGGGGCCTGACCCGGTCAGCTCCCGCAGGTTCAGGCCGTTCTGGCGTGCGAGCCGGCGTACCAGGGGCGAGATCACGGGGACGGGTCCGTCGTCCGTCGCGAGGCCGCCGCCCTGCCCGTTCACCGTCGTCGCGGCATCGCCGGCCTGCCGGTCCACCGTCGTCGCGGGGCCCGCGGCCTGCGCGTGCACCGGGGCAGCGGCGACGTCGGTCCGCCCGTTCACCGACCCCGGCACACCGGTCTGCCCGGCTGCCGCGGACGTGCCGGACACCGGCCGCTCCTGCCGGACCCGGCGGCGCCGCGCGGGCGCCTCGGAGGTGCCGTAACCGACCAGGACGTTGCCCGAGCCCTGGGAGCCGGTGTCCCCGGCCTCGGTGTCCCCGGCGCCGGCGGCCGGCCGCTCCCCCACCGCCACCGTGATCAGCGGTGCGCCGACGGGCAGTTCCGTGCCCTCCTCGCCGAAGCGGGCGGTGACCACGCCGCCGTAGGGGCAGGGCACCTCGACCATGGCCTTGGCCGTCTCGACCTCGACGACCGGCTGGTCGATGGCGACCACGTCACCGACCTCGACCAGCCAGCGCACGATCTCCGCCTCGGTGAGCCCTTCCCCGAGGTCGGGCAGCTTGAACTCAAGCACCTGTGCCATCAGCTCTCGGCCTCCCACTGAAGACGCCCCACGGCGTCCAGGATCCGGTCCACACCGGGCAGGTGGTGGCGCTCCAGCATCGGCGGCGGGTACGGGACGTCGAACCCGGCCACGCGCAGCACCGGCGCCTCCAGATGGTGGAAGCAGCGCTCCGTGACCCGGGCCGCGATCTCCCCGCCCGGGCCCCCGAAGGAACCCGACTCGTGGACGACGACCGCGCGTCCCGTCCGCCGCACCGAGGCGCACACCGTCTCGTCGTCGAACGGCACCAGGGAGCGCAGATCGACCACTTCGAGGTCCCAGCCCTCGGCCCGGGCCGCCTCGGCCGTCTCCATGCAGACGGGTACGGACGGCCCGTACGTGATGAGCGTGGCGCTCCGGCCGGGGCGCCGCACCACCGCGCGGCCGATCGGCTCGACGGGCGACGGCTCCTCGGGGTTCCAGGAGTCCTTCGACCAGTACAGCCGCTTCGGCTCCAGGAAGACGACCGGGTCGTCGGAGGCGATGGCGGCGCGCAGCAGCCCGTAGGCGTCCGCGACGGTGGCGGGCGTGACGACATGGAGCCCCGGAGTCGCCATGTAGTACGCCTCGGAGGAGTCGCTGTGGTGCTCGACGCCGCCGATGCCGCCGCCGTAGGGGACGCGGATGGTGACCGGCAGGGGCATCCTGCCGCGGGTGCGGTTGCGGGTGCGGGCCACGTGCGAGATGAGTTGCTCGAACGCCGGGTAGGCGAACGCGTCGAACTGCATCTCCACGACCGGGCGCAGGCCGTACATGGCCATGCCGACGGCCGTGCCGAGGATGCCCGCCTCGGCGAGCGGGGTGTCCGTGCAGCGGTCCTCGCCGAACTCCTTGGCGAGTCCGTCGGTGACGCGGAAGACACCGCCGAGGGTGCCGACGTCCTCGCCCATGACGTGCACGGCGGGGTCGGCGGCCATGGCGTCGCGCAGCGCGCGCGTGAGGGCCTGCGCCATGGTGGCCGGCTTGACGGCGACGGTGGTCATCCGTGCGTGCCCCCCTCCGGCTCGGTGTCGGCCTCGGCCGCCAGCTCGGCCCGCAGCCGGTCCCGCTGTTCGCGCAGGTGCGGGGTCGGCTCGGCGTACACGTGGCCGAACAGGTCCATCGGGTCGAGCACCGGGTCCTGGTTCATGTGCTCGCGCAGGGCCGCGGCCATGGTCTCGGCGTCCTGGCGGGCGGCCTCGACGCCGGCCTCGTCGAGCAGGCCCCGCTCGGTCAGTTCGCGCTCCAGAAGCCGGATCGGGTCGTGCTCGCGCCAGGTCTCGACCTCGGCGTCGCCGCGGTAGCGGGTGGCGTCGTCGGCGTTGGTGTGGGCGTCGACGCGGTAGGTGATCGCCTCGACGAGAGTGGGGCCGCCGCCGGCGCGGGCGCGGCGTACGGCGTCGGAGAGCACCTCGTGCACGGCGGCGGCGTCGTTGCCGTCGACCAGGCGGCCGGGCATGCCGTAGCCGACGGCCTTGTGGGCCAGCGACGGGGCCGCGGTCTGCTTGGCGAGCGGGACGGAGATCGCGAAACCGTTGTTCTGCACGAAGAAGACCACCGGTGCCTGCCAGACGGCGGCGAAGTTCAGCGCCTCGTGGAAGTCGCCCTCGCTGGTACCGCCGTCGCCGACCATGGCCAGCGCCACCACGTCGTCGCCCTTGAGGCGGGCGGCATGCGCGAGGCCGACGGCGTGCGGCAGCTGGGTGGCGAGCGGGGTGCACAGGGGGGCGACCCGGTGCTCGTAGGGGTCGTAGCCGGTGTGCCAGTCGCCGCGCAGCAGGGTGAGCGCCTCGACGGGGTCCACCCCGCGGGCCACCACGGCGAGGGTGTCGCGGTAGCTGGGGAAGAGCCAGTCGCGTTCCTCCAGCACGAGCGCGGCGGCGATCTCGCAGGCCTCCTGGCCGGTGGTGGAGGGGTAGACCGCGAGACGGCCCTGCTTGGTGAGGGCGGTGGCCTGCGCGTTGTAGCGGCGGCCCTTCACCAGCTGCGCGTACAGCGTCCGCAGCAGCTCGGGGTCGGCCTTCGCGGCCGCCTCGGTGCCGAGGACGCGGTACGGCTCCGCGTCGGGCAGCAGCGGCGCGGGATCCATGCGCGGCTGCCAAGCGGGCGGCGGGGTAGGCCGGTAGGCGCCCCGCTGCTCCATGACCGTCATGACGGCACCTCCTCGTGGGAGCGACTTGGAGAGGCACGTCGGCTGTGACGCGCCTCACCTACCGATTGTTCGGTCGTCGGCACATTTTGGCTACAGGTGGCCCCAGGCTGTGGACAAACGGTTCTCCACAACCTGAGATGGACGCACTACGTCCATGGCAGAGAGGCGGAGGCGGGTGGCATCTGAACAAATGGCCGACGGACACGACGACAGCGGTCCGCTGCCGCCGCCGCGGCCCCTGGACGCCATCGATCAGGACATCCTGCGCATGCTCCAGGCGGACGGCCGCGTCTCGATACGGTCGGTCGCCGAGCGGGTCCACGTCTCGCGCGCCAACGCCTACGCCCGCATCAACCGGCTCGTCGAGGACGGGGTCATCCGTGGTTTCGGCGCCCGCGTCAACCACGAGCGGGCCGGTCAGGGTACGTCCGCGTACATCACGCTGAAGATCGTCCAGAACTCCTGGCGCACGGTGCGCGAGGCGCTCAGACAGCTGCCCGGCGCCTCCCACATCGCCCTGGTGGGCGGCGACTTCGACGTACTGCTGCTGGTCCACGTGTCCGACAACCGGGCGCTGCGCGAGCTGGTGCTGACCCGGCTCCAGGCGATCCCCCAGGTGCTCAGCACGCGCACGCTGCTGGTCTTCGAAGAGGAGGACCTGGAGCCGCAGGGGTGAACGGCCGGGCCGCGCCCGGCAGCTCGCGGCCACCGCAACGCCGAGCGGCACCGCGGACGCCACCGGGAACAGCGCACATCCGAGCCCGGTGCCGGCCGCCGCCATCCGCGGTCCACGGTCCGCGCAGGGACCGGCGTGGCGGCAGCCCCGGGCGAGCACGAGCAGGCCGGCCGCCCAGAACAGCACGCCCGAGAGGACACCCGGGCCGTCCACGGGGGACCGATGTCAGGCGGCCTTGCGCGGGCCTCCGAGGTGGGGTGACCGATGTCAGGCGGCCTTGCGCAGGCCTCCGAGGTGAGGGACCGCCGTCAGGCGGCCTTGCGCAGGCCTCCGAAGGCCAATCGCACCACCGCGTCGGCCACCTCGCGTTCGCTCATGCCACGGACGTCCGGCCGATACCACTCGACGATCGAGTTGATCATGCCGAAGACCAGCCGGGTCACCAGCCGGACCTCTATGTCGGCGCGCACGTCGCCGTCCGCGGCGGCCGCCTTGAGCAGGTCGGACACGCGGTGGTCGAAGTCCCGGCGCCGCTCCAGGGCCCACCGCTCGGTGTCGGTGTTGCCCCGCACCCGCAGCAGGAGGGTCACGTAGGGCAGTTCGGTGATGAGCACCTCGACCATGCGCCGGACGACGTACTCCAGGCGGTCGGCGGCGCGCCCCGCGCGCGCGGGCTCCTCGTCGAGAATCCCGAAGAGACCGTCCAGCGCCCTGCTCACGGCCCGGCGCAGCAGTTCCTCCTTACCGGACACGTGGTGGTAGATCGACGACTTGGAGATGCCGGCCGCCCGGGAGAGGTGCTCCATGGAGGTGCCGTCGTAACCGCGCTCGATGAACACCTGGACGGCGACGGACAGCAGCGTGTCCGGGGTGTAGGTGTCGCGCTTGGCGGTGGTCATGAGGCGGTGCCCTCCCGTGGGTCGGAGGCGTGGGCGTGGCGGTACAGCGCCAGGGACGGCGCGTAGCGTCCCGAGGGATCGCAGCGGTGGAGGTCGTCCAGGAGCGCGTAGGCCCAGGAACGGCCGAGCCGGCGGCTCCACTCGAAGGGCCCCAGGGGGTAGTTCACGCCCAGGCGCATCGCGGTGTCGATGTCCTCCTCGGTGGCCACACCCTTGGCGACCGCGTCGTGCGCCAGATCGATGATCCGCGCGACCGTGCGGGCGACGATCATGCCGGGCACGTCGCCGATGAGGCTGACCCGTTTGCCTAGCGCCTGGAAGAGGCCGGTGGCCTCGGCGAGGGCCTGCGGGGAGGTGTCCTGGGAGGCGGACAGGGCGATCCGGGTGGCCCTGCGGTAGTCGAGCGCGAGGTCGAAGTAGACGACGTCCCGGAACTCCACGGCGGTCTGCCCGTCGGCCAGGACGAGCCGGCCGCCGCTCGGGAGCAGCAGACAGGCCCCCGCTTCCTCGTCGTCGTCCTCGTCGCGGACCGGGATGCCCGCCTCGCGGATCAGCGCGAGCAGCTCGGCCGCCGGGCCCAGGTCCCCCTCGGCGACGACGTACGCGGGCGGCTGACGTGTCTCGGCGGTGTCCGGCTCGGGGCGTTCGGCCCCGTCCCGGTACGCGTACCAGCCCTGGCCGCTCTTGCGGCCGAGCCGCCCGGACTCGACCAGGCGCCGCTGGGCGAGGGACGGGGTGAAGCGCACGTCCTGGAAGAAGGCCTGCCAGACCGACTGCGTGACGGACTCGTTGACGTCCTGGCCGATCAGGTCGGTCAGCTCGAACGCGCCCATCCGGAAGCCGCCCGACTCGCGCAGCACGGCGTCGATGGTGGCCGGGTCGGCGCCCTGCGCCTCGTAGACCGCGAAGGCCTCGGCGTAGAAGGGCCGCGCGATGCGGTTGACGATGAAGCCGGGGGTGTCCGCGCAGGCGACCGGCGTCTTGCCCCAGGCGCGGGCGGTCTCGTACGCGCGCGTGGCGTACGTGACGTCGGTGGCGAACCCGGAGACGACCTCGACCAGCGGCAGCAGCGGCGCGGGGTTGAAGAAGTGCAGGCCGACGAACCGGCCGGGGACGTGCAGGGCGCCGCCGATGGCCGTGACGGACAGGGAGGAGGTGTTGGTGGCGAGCAGGCAGTCGTCGGAGACGATGCCCTCCAGCTCGCGCAACAGCTCCTGTTTGACGTCCAGCCGCTCCAGGACCGCCTCGACGACCAGGGCGCAGTCGGCGAGCTCGGCGAGGTCCTCGGCGGGCCGCAGCCGGGCGCGGGCGGCGTCCCGGTCGGCGCCGGTGAGGCGCTCCTTCTCGACGAGCCGGTCCAGGCGGGCGCCGATCGCGTCGGCCGCCTCCCGTGCCCGCCCCGGAACGGTGTCGTACAGCCGTACGAGATGGCCCGCGACCAGCGCGACCTGGGCGATGCCCTGGCCCATGGTGCCGGTGCCGACGACGGCCACGGGGCTGCTGAGGTCGAGTGCTGTCATGGGCGCGATCCTCCCGCACGGGGTTTTCCACAGATGCGGTGGACCCCCTTGAACCGACCGATCGTTCGGTTACTCTAGCTCTGTCCGCGTGTTCCCGCCCAGGTTTCTGCCCAGGTCATGAACTCGACGAAGAGTTCTTGAGACGAGGAGTTGGTCACCCATGACCGCCGCACTCTCGGCGCACGAGCTGATCGCCCGGCACCGGTCCACCCTCGACCAGGCGCTGGAAGCGATCCGCACGCGCGCGTACTGGTCCCCGCACCCCGAGCACCCCAAGGCCTACGGGGAGAACGGCAGCCTGGACGCGGCGGCGGGCAAGGCCGCCTTCGACGCCCTGCTCGGCTCCCGCCTCGACCTCGGCCAGCCCGGGACGGACGACTGGGTGGGCGGCGAGACGTCCCCGTACGGCATCGAACTGGGCGTGACGTACCCGCACGCGGACCTCGACGTGCTGCTGCCCGCCATGAGGGCCGGCCAGCGGGCCTGGCGCGACGCGGGCGCCGAGCAGCGCGCGGTGGTCTGCCTGGAGATCCTCAAGCGCGTCAGCGACCGGACGCACGAGTTCGCGCACGCGGTGATGCACACCTCCGGCCAGGCCTTCATGATGGCGTTCCAGGCGGGCGGGCCGCACGCGCAGGACCGCGGCCTGGAGGCGGTGGCGTACGCGTACGTGGAGCAGGTCCGCACGCCCGACAACGCCGAGTGGAGCAAGCCGCAGGGCAAACGCGACCCGCTGGCCATGACCAAGCAGTTCACGCCGGTCCCGCGCGGCATCGGCCTGGTGATCGGCTGCAACACCTTCCCGACGTGGAACAGCTACCCGGGCCTGTTCGCCTCCCTCGCCACCGGCAACGCGGTCCTGGTCAAGCCCCACCCGCGCGCGGTGCTGCCGCTCGCGCTCACGGTGCAGATCGCGCGCGAGGTGCTCGCCGAGACCGGTTTCGACCCGAACCTGATCGCGCTGGCCGCCGAGAACCCCGGCGAGGGCATCGCCAAGACCCTCGCGCTGCGCCCCGAGATCCGGATCATCGACTACACGGGCTCGACCGAGTTCGGCGACTGGCTGGAGGCCAACGCCCGCCAGGCGCAGGTCTACACGGAGAAGGCCGGCGTCAACACGGTCGTCCTCCACTCCACGTCCGACTACGAGGGCATGCTCTCCAACCTGGCGTTCTCGCTGTCCCTGTACAGCGGCCAGATGTGCACCACCCCGCAGAACCTGCTCGTCCCCCGCGAGGGCATCTCCACCGACCAGGGCCCCAAGTCCTACGACGAGGTGGTCGCCGACCTCGCCCGGTCGGTAGACGGGCTCCTCGGTGACGACGCCCGGGCGAACGCGCTGCTCGGCGCGATCGTCAACCCGGACGTCAAGGCCCGCCTGGAAGCCGCTTCCGGGCTGGGTGAGGTCGCCCTGGCCTCCCGGGAGATCACCAACCCGGACTTCCCGGGTGCGGTCGTCCGCACGCCGGTGATCGTCAAGCTGGACGGCGCCAAGCCGGACGCCGAGGCCGCGTACATGAGCGAGTGCTTCGGACCGGTGTCCTTCGCCGTGGCCGTCGACTCCGCCGCGGACGCGACCGAGCTGCTGCGGCGGACGGTCCGCGAGAAGGGCGCGATGACCGTCGGGGCGTACACCACCGACCCGGAGGTCGAGCAGGCCGTGCAGGAGGTCTGCCTGGAGGAGGCGGCGCAGCTGTCGCTGAACCTCACGGGCGGGGTCTATGTGAACCAGACGGCCGCGTTCTCCGACTTCCACGGCTCGGGGGGCAACCCGGCGGCGAGTGCGGCGCTGTGTGACGGGGCGTTCGTCGCCAACCGGTTCCGTGTCGTCGAGGTGCGGCGGGACGCCTAGGAGGCACCGCAGCTCCAGTGGTACAGCGTCATCGCCACGCTCGTCGCCAGGTTGTAGCTGCTCACCTGGGGGCGCATCGGGAGCGACAGCAAGTGGTCCGCACGCCCGCGCAGTTCCGTGCACAGGCCGGTGCGTTCGGAGCCGAAGGCGAGGACGGCGTCGTCCGGGAGGGTGACGGCCCGGATGTCGTCGCCCTCCGGATCGAGGGCGAACAGAGGTCCGGGCGGCAGCTCGGACACCTCCAGACGCTCCACGGCCGTCGCGAAGTGGAGTCCCGCCCCACCGCGTACGACGGTGGGGTGCCAGGGGTCGACGGTCCCGGTCGTCACCACGCCGGTCGCACCGAAACCGGCGGCCAGGCGGATCACCGCGCCCGCGTTGCCGAGGTTGCGCGGGTTGTCGAGAACGACGACCGGGGCCGAGCGGGGCACGTGCGTCAGCTTCTCCAGGTGGCGGGCGCGGGAGGGCCGGACGGCCAGGGCGGCCACGGCGGTGGGGTGCGCACGCGGCACGAACGACGCGTACGTCCGGTGCGGCACCTCCGTCAGCAGCCCGGCCAGCGCGTCCCCTACGTCCGGGGCCAGCTCCTCGGCGAGGGCGAGTGCGGCGGCCCGGTCCGCGGTGATCGCCAACGGCACCTCGGCGCCGAAACGCAGCGCGTGCTTGAGGGCGTGGAACCCGTCGAGCAGGACGGTCTCGCCGGCGAGCCGGTGCCAGGCGGTCACGGGGTCGGTCATGGCCCGAAGCCTACGTGCGCCGCCTCGGGGCTCTCGGGCGCGCGCTGTCGCGGGACCGGCGTACGCCCGCCCCGGCGCGGGAGCCGGTCACGCGCGCGTGCCACCCGGCCGCCCAGCCGGCGCAGGAAGCCCGTCGGCAGGAACACCGCGTCCGCGGCGATCATCGCGAGTGAGAAGAAGGGCAGTCCGAGGACCACGGCGATCACCGCGTGCTCGGTCATCATGACCGCCAGCAGGACGTTCTTCACCCGCCGGTTGAACAGGGTGAACGGGAAGGCGACCTGCACGAGGACCGTCCCGTACGTCACCAGCATCACCATCGTGCCGCTGGCCGACAGCAGGTCGGCGAGGGCGGGCCAGGGTGAGAAGTACTCCAGGTGGAGCGGGTAGTAGACCGCGGTGCCGTCCTGCCAGCGGGAGCCCTGGATCTTGTACCAGCCGGCCGTCGCGTAGATCAGACAGGCCTCGGCCATGATCACGAGCAGGGCGCCGTTGTGCACGATGGCGGCGACGACGTCCAGCAGGATCCGCGGCTCACCGGTGCCGGGCCGGCGTCCGGCCAGCCACCACAGGGCCTGCGCCACCCACACCGTCCACAGCAGGCCGGGTATGAGCCAGTCGCCCTGCATCCGGCCGGCCAGGGTGACCGCGATCAGCACGAATCCGAGCGCGCCCCACAGGGCAGGGCCCGTCCGGTCCGTGACCCGCTCGCCCCGCGCGCGGGCCGCCCGGTCCCGCTCGCCCCGCTTGGCGTCCAGCGACCACACCTGGGCGCACCGCGTGAACACCAGGTAGATCGACATCAGGTGCAGCACGTTGTCGCCGCCGTCACCCATGAAGACACTGCGGTTCTGCAGCGACAGCACCCCGACCATGAACAGCACCGACATGGTGCGCGTGCGCCAGCCCAGCAGCAGCAGGGCGCTGGACAGGACCGCGAGCGCGTAGACGATCTCGAACCAGACGCGGCCGTCCGACCACATCAGGATGGTGAAGGAACCGTTGGAACCGACCAGCTGCTGAGCCAGGTCCCAGCTCCAGGGGCCGTCCGGCCCGTACAGCTCGTGGCGGTGGGGGAGCTCGCGGAGCAGGAACAGCAGCCAGGTGGCGCTGAAGCCGATACGGATGACGGCCGTCTGGTAGGGACCCAGGGCGGCCTCGGTGACGCGGGCGATGCCGCCCGAGACGGCCAGCGAGAAGCGGTTCACCGCACGCCACCCCGAGCCTCGTCCTGCGACACCTTCCACCACGGCAGCTCCCGGTAGGACGGCGTCGTGGAGACCTTCTCCCGGCTCCACTCGGGTGGCGGCACGTTGCTGGTGCGGGAACGGACCTGCACGCGCTCGATGGTCCCGGCGCCCCCGGTCGTGGCCCGCACCGCGGCGTCGCGGTCGAGGCGCAGCACCATGATCCGACGCAGGTACGCCTCGGAGAGCGAGCCGCGCAAGCCCACGGGCCGGTTCTCGCCGTCATGCGTGGCGACGAAGAAGTCCCAGGCGCGGCGCAGCTCGTTCTGCTGGGTGTGGCTGGGCAGCAGGTTGCCGTCGATGGCCTCACCGTCCTCGGCGGACAGGTCGTACCAGCCGGTGGTCAGCGTCATGCCGTCCGGCCCGCGGATCTCCGCCCGGACCTGGATCGAGATGTTCTGCTGGAGCGGGTTCGGCGCGAAGAGCTTCCAGTTCTGCTCGAACTCCGGATAGATCCAGTCGTCCACGGCCTCGCCGTGCGCCCTGGTGACCGTGTTCGCCGGCGCGACGTGCAGGAACGTCATCCCGAGATGCACACACACCCCGATGGCGACGACCGCGAGCGCCAGGGCGACCCCGATCTGGTAGCGCAGGGACAGCGCGGCGACGCCGGTACGGGGTTCACCGGCCGGGCCCGACCCGACCGGCCCCGGCGGCCCGACCGGTGGAACAGACCCGACTGGCAGCGGCGGCTCGACCGGTCCGAGTGACCCGACCGGTCCCGACGGTGCGCCCGGTCCGACTGACCCGACCGGTCCCGACGGTGCGCCCGGTCCGACTGACCCGACCGGTCCCGGCGATGCGCCCGGTCCGACTGACCCGACCGGTCCCGGCGATGCGCCCGGTCCGACTGACCCGAC
>NZ_JBEOSZ010000001.1:200462-381269 GCF_040303285.1 Streptomyces sp. NPDC096046
TCCGACTGACCCGACCGGTCCCGGCGATGCGCCCGGTCCGACTGACCCGACCGGTCCCGGCGATGCGCCCGGTCCGACTGACCCGACCGGTCCCGGCGATGCGCCCGGTCCGACTGACCCGACCGGTCCCGGCGATGCGCCCGGTCCGACTGACCCGACCGGTCCCGGCGATGCGCCCGGTCCGACTGACCCGACCGGTCCCGGCGATGCGCCCGGTCCGACTGACCCGACCGGTCCCGGCGATGCGACCGACTCGGACGGCCCGACCGGCTCGGACGGCCCGACCGGCTCGGAGCGGGGGGTGGGCACGCCCGGCTCGGCGGACCCCGACGGCACGCCCCGCTCGGCGGACCCGGACGACACGCCCACCCCGGCAGACGCCGACGGCACGCCCGAGCCTGCGGACTCCCCAGGTGCGCCCCGTTCCGTGGGCGAGGCCGGCCGGCTCGGCGTGCCCGGACCGTGCCGGGCGTTCGAGCCTTCGTCGTACGCGTCCATTCCGCCCCGTTCCACGATCCCGGTCCGTCGTTCCGTCCGCCCGGCCGCGAGGGCGTCGCCCCATCCGCGCACCGGCGCGCGGCATCGGCACGGGAACGGTACTCAGGACGCCCACCCGGGCACAGCCCCTGTCCGCCGGTCCCGCCGTGGCCGTCGCCACACCGCGCAGACGACCGTACGGCGCGTGCGCCCGCCCGAGAGCCGCCGTCCCCCTGGTCCACAGGGGACTCCCGCAGGTTATCCACAGGGCGGCCCGGCCGGTGTCCACAGGAGTGACACCCTACGGCGCCCGCCCGTAGAACCATTCCCTTCTTCTAGAACCTGTTCTATCTTGACGCCCCGTCAGCTCAACGGGACCCGGAAGGACAGGCACCGTGGACTTCACCTTCACCGAGGAGCAGCAGGCGGCGGCCGAGGCGGCCAAGGGCGTGTTCGCCGGGGTCGCGCCCGACGCCGTGCCCAGCCCGGCCCTCACACCCGGCGCCGTCGCCGAGACGTACGACCGCGCCCTGTGGGCCAGGCTCGCCGACGCGGACCTGCTGAGCCTGCTGCTCGGCCCGCGCCACGGCGGGGCCGGCCTGGACGCCGTCGCGCTGTGCCTGGTGCTGCGGGAGTCGGCACGCGTGCTGGCCAGGGTCCCCCTGCTGGAGAACAGCGCGGCGGCGGCGGCCGTCCAGGCCTACGGCGGTGACGAGGCGAAGGCGGACCTGCTCGCCCGGGCCGGCCGGGGGGAACTCGTCCTGACCGTCGCCGCGCACGGCCGCACCGGCCACGACCCGGCCGAGCAGGCCGTGACCGCCCGGCAGGACGGCGGGACGTGGGTGCTGGACGGAATGCAGACGGCTGTGCCGTGGGCCTACGACGCGGATGTCACGGTCGTCCCCGCGCACACCGGCACCGGCCGCACCCTGCTGGCGCTGGTGCCCCGCGGGCTTGAGGGAGCCGTCCTCGCCGAGCAGTTCTCGACCAGCGGCGAACGGCTCGGCGAGCTGCGGCTGGAGTCGGCGCGACTCGCCGCCCGGAACGTGATCGACACCGACGGGGCGTGGGAGTGGCTGCGGGACCTGCTGGCCACCGGGACGTGTGCGCTGGCGCTCGGTCTCGGGGAGCGGGTGCTGCGGATGACCGGCCAGTACACGAGCGAGCGGGAGCAGTTCGGGTTCCCGATCGCCACCTTCCAGGCCGTCGCCGTGCAGGCCGCCGACCGCTACATCGACCTGCGCGCGATGGAGGCCACCCTGTGGCAGGCCGCCTGGCGGATCGCCTCCGGGGCCCTCGGCGCCCTGCCGGCGGCCGGTGACGTCGCCGTCGCCAAGATCTGGGCATCGGAGGGCGTCCGCCGGGTCGTGCAGACCGCGCAGCATCTGCACGGCGGGTTCGGCGCCGACGTCGACTACCCCCTGCACCGGTACCACGCCTGGGCCAAGCACCTGGAACTGTCACTCGGCCCGGCCGCGGCACACGAGGAGGCCCTGGGCGAGCTGCTGGCCGCCCATCCGCCGGCCTGACGCAACGGGCGAGTCCTGAACAGGCGAAGCTCCAGGACAGGCGAGTCTAGAGGACGAACCCCTGCTGCCCGTCCTCCGTCACGACGGGCCGCCCCGCCGCCTCCCACACCTGCATGCCGCCGTCGACGTTCACCGCGTCGATGCCCTGCTGGGCCAGATACATCGTGACCTGGGCACTGCGGCCGCCCGAACGGCAGATCACATGGACCCGGCCGTCCTGCGGGGCGGCCTCGGTCAGCTCGCCGTAGCGGGCGACGAACTCGCTGATCGGGATGTGCAGCGCCCCTTCGGCGTGACCGGCCTTCCACTCGTCGTCCTCCCGGACGTCCAGCAGGAAGTCGCCGTCCTTGAGGTCCGCGACCGCGACCGTGGGCACACCAGCTCCAAAACTCATGCGTCCGACGCTACCGGAACCGGCCCGAACACCGGGCGGGGCACGGCCCGGCCCCGGCTCCGCCCTCGCCTCAGCTCTCGCCCGCGCCCTCACCGAGCAGCGCGGCCAGCTCCGCCTCGCGCTCGGTGACCTGGGCGAGCAGCCCCTGCCCGATCTCGTCCAGGAGGCGGTCCGGGTCGTCCGGGGCCAGCTGGAGCATGTGGCCGATGGCGCTGTCCTCCAGTTCCCCGGCGAGCAGGGCGAGCAGTTCCTTGCGCTGGGCGAGCCATTCGAGGCGGGCATACAACTCCTCGGCGCGGCTCGGGCCCCGCTTCAGCTCGGGTCCCCTGGCCCACTCCTCGGCGAGCTCGCGCAGCTCCGCCTCGTCGCCCCGGGCGTAGGCGGCGTTGACCCGCGTGATGAACTCCTCGCGCCGCTGGCGCTCCTTCTCCTCCTGCGCCAGGTCCGGGTGGGCCTTGCGGGCGAGGTCGCGGTAGAGCCTGCGGGCCTCCTCGCTGGGGCGGACCCGCTGCGGGGGCCGGACCGGCTGATCCGTGAGCATCGCCGAGGCCTCCGGGAACAGACCGCTGCCGTCCATCCAGCCGTGCAGCAGTTCCTCGACGCCGGGGATGGGGGCGAGGCGCGCCCTGGCCTCCTCGGCCCGCTGCCGGTCGGCGGGGTCGCCGCT
Source organism: Streptomyces sp. NPDC096046 (assembly GCF_040303285.1). NCBI lineage: Bacteria > Bacillati > Actinomycetota > Actinomycetes > Kitasatosporales > Streptomycetaceae > Streptomyces > Streptomyces sp. NPDC096046. Next base: position 203,530 of record NZ_JBEOSZ010000001.1, read on the forward strand.
GCGGGCGGCTCTGGCTTCGAGGATCCGGGCGTCCAGCTCCTCCAGTCGCGCGTACAGCGGGCCGAGCTTCTGCTCGTGCAGCCGGGAGAAGTTCTCGACCTCGACGCGGAAGGTCTCCACCGCGATCTCGTACTCGATCAACGCCTGCTCGGCGGCTCGCACGGCCCGCTCCAGCCGCGCCTCCGGCCGTGCGGCGTCGCCGCCATCCTGCTCAGCTTCCGGGGTCGTCACCCGACCAGCCTAGGTGACGAGCCCCCTGGGGCCTCGCCCCGGAGGACAAGGCCGGTAAACGCCCCCGTAACCCGGCGCCGCAACCGACCGGGCGACACGGACACCCCGGCACAGCGCCCACCCGGCAACCAACCACGCAACACAGACACCCCCAGCACAGCGCCCGCCCGGCAGCCGACGGGGCGGAGCGGCAGACCTGGGCCGCCGACGGCCCCGCCCGGCCGGCGCACCCCTTCACCCCTGCACCCCCGTCCCGGCCGCCCTACACCCCCAGCTCCGCCGCTACCTTCCCCGCCTTCACCCCGGCCATCAGTTCCGCGTGGTCCGCTTCGGTCCGGTCCGCGTACGCCACGGCGAAGGCCGCCATCGCCTCGTCCAGCTCCTCGTTCTTCCCGCAGTACCCGGCGATGAGCCGCGGATCGGCGCTGTGTGCGTGGGCGCGGGCCAGGAGCGCGCCGGTCATGCGGCCGTAGTCGTCCATCTGGTCGGGGGCGAGGGCGGCCGGGTCGACGCTGCCCTTGCGGTTGCGGAACTGGCGGACCTGGAAGTCGAAGCCGTCGACCGTGGTCCAGCCCAGCAGACTGTCGCTCACGACCTGCATCCGCTTCTGGCCCAGCACGACCCGCCGGCCTTCGTGACCGGCGTCCGGCACCTCGAAGCCGGCCGTCGTCAGATGCGGTACCAGCGCCGACGCCCGCGCCTCCTTCACCTGCAGCACCAGCGCCTCGCCGCGGTGGTCCAGGAGCAGCACGACGTAGGACCGGGTGCCGACGCTGCCCGTGCCGACGACGCGGAAGGCCACGTCCTGCACCGCGTGCCGGGCGAGGAGCGGCAGGCGGTCCTCCTGAAGGGTGCCGACGTACTCCTCCAGGGACGCCGCCACCACCGCGGCCTCCGCGTCCGGGACGCGCCGCAGCACCGGCGGGGCGTCGACGAAGCGGCGCCCGCCGTCCTCGGTGGCCTGGGTCGACTTGGCGGCGAAACGGCCGCTCGTGTTGTGGCGGGCCTTCTCGGAGACCCGCTCCAGCGTGCCGAGCAGATCATGGGCGTCCGCGTGGGAGACGAGCTCCTCGTCCGCGATGGCGTTCCACGCGTCCAGCACCGGGAGTCTGGACAGCAGCCGCATGGTCCTGCGGTAGGCACCGGCCGCGTCGTACGCCGCCTTGCGGCACTGGTCCTCGTCGGCGCCCGCCACCCGGCCCGCGAGCACCAGGGAGGTCACGAGCCGCTTGAGGTCCCACTCCCAGGGGCCGGGGACCGTTTCGTCGAAGTCGTTCAGGTCGATGACCAGTCCGCCGCGCGCGTCGCCGTACAGGCCGAAATTGGCCGCGTGGGCGTCGCCGCAGATCTGGGCCCGGATCCGGGTCATGGGCGTGCGCGCGAGGTCGTGGGCCATGAGGCCCGCCGCGCCGCGCAGGAACGCGAAGGGGGTGGCGGTCATGCGGCCGACCCTGATCGGGGCCAGCTCGGGCAGTCGCCCGCGGCCCGACTCCTCGACCGCGCTCACCGCGTCGGGCCGGGACGCGTCCAGGTCGAGCGTGGCGTGCGCGCTGCGCGGGATCCGCTTGCGCAGCGCCTTGCCCTCGTCCTTGGGCGAGCCCTCGGCCGGCCATGCGGCGAAGCCGCGCACCCGGGGCAGCCGGCGCGGCGCCCCGTCCCCCGCTGTGGTCCCGCCCTCGTTCTGAGATCCATCCCTGGTCATACCGACCGCCTCCCCCGCACGCGCACGAACATCAACTCGTGCCGACCGTACAACCGGCGGCGGAAACGCGTCAGACCCTGTGGACAACTCCACAGCTGTGGGCAACTGCGGCGGGGCCGCGCGGCGGGCCCGTGCGGCGGGCCCGTGCGGTGGGGCCGTGCGGCGGGCCCGTGCGGTGGGGCCGTGCGGTGGGGCCGTGCGGTGGGGCCGTGCGGTGGGGCCGTGCGGTGGGGCCGTGCGGTGGGGCGCGTTACGCCCCCGAGGGCACGGAGGTCTCCACGGCCACCGCCGCTTCCTCCTCCGCCCGCACCTGCGCGAGCACCTTCTCGGCCCGGTCCGCCGTGATGTCGAGCCGGGCCAGCACCGCGGGCACGGTGATGCTGGGCAGGAAGTGCTCGAACAGGACGACGACACGGCGCTCCAGATCCCGCCGCTGGCAGCGCAGCTGGGACAGCAGCTGCACCCCGGAGAAGCTGCCGACCAGCAGTTCCGCCGTCTCCTCCACGTCGACGTGCTGGAGCAGTTCGCCCCGCGTCTTCGCCTCGGCCAGCAGCTGCACGTTCTGGTCGACCCACATCTGGAAGGCTGGGGTACGGTCGAGGTCCATCGCCCCCTGGTCGAGGGCGAGTCCCACACTGGCCCGCACCAGCGGCTCGGACCGCAGCCGACGCGCCATGACCAGACCGGAGTCCACGAGTTCCTGGAGCTTGCTGGACTGCGGCGGGAGCGTGATCGCGAGCTGCTCCTCGAACACCCCGACCGCCAGTTCCTCCTTGGAGCCGAAGTGGAAGTACAGCGCGCCCTTGGTGACGCCGGCCCGGTCCAGGATCTCGCCGATGGTCGCCGAGGTGTAGCCGCGTTCGTCGAAGACGGCCGCTGCCGCCTCCAGGATGGTCCGCCGGGTGCGGATCGCGCGCTCCTGTCGCGCCATCGGGTGCCTCCTGATCTCCGTCGATGCCTGTGAAGTCGCTGCGTGGCGAGGGCGCGAGAGCCTGTCCCAGTGCTTTGTCGCACTTTGGAAATAACCGGTTCGTCCGTATCTTAGTCAGGCGTCGACCGCGGTCAGGCAGCCGATCCTGGGGGTTCTCATGCCGGAGACAGGGCCTTTGAGCGCACTCACTGACGATCAGACCGGACGTGGGGGCCGTCCGGCAAACGAAACCGCTACGACCGTCGAGAACTCGCCACATGCCGTGGTGCACCGGGGGATCGCGCCACCGCGTCCCGCCGCCGAGGAACCCGCTTCACCGGCCACCGCCGCCGGGCAACCCGCATCACCGGCCACCGCCGCCGCGAAACCCGCGGTGTCGCCCGCGGTCGCCGGGCAACCCCCGTCACCGGCCACCACCGCCGAGGAACCCGCTTCACCGGCCACCACCGCCGGGCAACCCCCGTCACCGGCCACCACCGCCGCGAAACCCGCGGGTTCGCCCCCGGTCGCCGCGGAACCGGCGCCGTCGTCGCCGCCACCCTCCCTCGTCACCGAACACCTCGCCCCCCACGTCCACACCGCCGTCACCAAGGAACTCGCCCACCGCACCAGAGAGACGGACGTCTTCCCCGCCCGGTGGACCCGAATCTCCGACACGCGTTTCCGGTTCACCGCGCACTGGCCGGCCGACCACTCCTTCTTCGGCCCCGTGGACGACCGGCACCAGGACCCGATGATCGTGGGCGAAACGTTGCGGCAGGCCTCGCTGGTGCTGGCGCACGCCGAGTTCGGCGCCCCGGCCGACACACATTTCGTCATGTGGGACCTGACGGTCCGCGTCGACCCGTCCGCGCTGCTGCTGGCGGACGCCGCCGAACCGGTCGAGGTCGACGTCGTGTGCTCCGAGATCCGCCGCCGCGGTCGCGGCCTGCACAGCATGCGGACCACGATGGAGTTCCGGCGCGCGGGACGGCTCGTCGCCCGCGGCACCGGCAGCACCGGCTGCACCTCGTCGCGCGCCTATCGGCGCCTGCGGGCGGCGAAGCTGAACGCCACAGACACGCCGGTGCCGCTGCTGCCCGGCATACCGCCGCGGGCCGCGGGACGGGCCCGCCCGGAGGACGTCGTCCTCGCCCCGACCGAACAGCCCGGCGTCTGGCACCTGCGCCTCGACACCGGCCACCCGGTCCTCTTCCAGCGAACCAACGACCACGTCCCCGGCATGGTCCTGTTCGAGGCGGCCCGCCAGGCCGCGACCGCCGCGTCCGGCCTGCGCCCCTTCCTGCCGAGCACCATGACGGCCGGCTTCACCCGGTACGCCGAACTGCACGGCCCCTGCCGGATAGAGACCGAGGTACGCACCGAACACCCCGGCGAGACGACCGTCCGGGTGGCGGGACGGCAGGACGGCGAGTCCGTCTTCACCGCCACCCTGACCTGTGCCCGTCCGGCGCCGGCACGGTCCCTGTCGTGACGGTCAACCTTCTGATCACGGGCGCGAGCGGCTTCGTGGGCGGCCGGGTCGCCGCCACGGCCCGGCGGCGACCGGACGTCCACGTCCGCCTGTTGTCCCGGCACGCACCGCCCGGCCCCGCATACGTCCACGGCGACCTCTGCGCCCCGCCCTCCCTGCGCGGCGCGTGCGCCGACACCGACGTCCTCGTGCACTGCGCCTCGCGAATCGGCGGCGCCGAAGAGACCGTCCGGGCGGTCAACGACCACGGCACCCGGGCCCTGGTCGAGGAGGCCCTGCGCGCCGGAGTGCGCCGAATCGTGTACGTCAGCACGGCCGCCGTCCTCGGCCGGGGCCCGTTCCCCGGCGTGCGCCCCGGGGAGGTGCCGATCGCGCCCGCGTCGCCCACCAGCCGCACCCGGGCCACCGCCGAACGGCACGTCGTCGACGCCGGCGGTCTGGTGCTGCGCCCCCACCTCGTGTACGGCGAGGGCGACCGCTGGGTGATCCCCGGGGTGGTGTGGCTGATGAACGAGCTGTCGGCCACCCTCACCGGCTGCGAGGCGCTCCAGTCGATGATCGACGTCGACACCCTGGGCCGTGCCGTGGTGGCCGCCGCCCTCTCCCCGGCGCCGGGCGGCGGTGTGCGCCACGTCGGCCACCCCGAGCCGGTGACGGTTCCCGACCTGCTGGCCGCCGTGGGCCGGGAGTTGGGCGAGCCCGGGCGCGGTGCGGCCGTGGACGTCGCCACCGCCCTGGAGCGGGCTGCCGGGTCCCCGCTCGCCCTCCATCATCTCGGCATGCTCACGGTCGACCACTGGTTCGTGGACGACGCGTTCTGGAAGGACGTCGACTGCTCGCCCGGCGAGGGGTTCGGGGCGGCGTTCAGCCTCGCGGCGCCCTGGTACCGCGCGTTCCTCCAGGGCCGGGTTTCCTGATCGCCTCCGCTTCTTCCGGGCGGGGGCCCGGGCCCCCGCCGTGCAGCAGCACCGGCAGCTCCTCGTGGCCGGTGGAGATGATGGAGCGAAGCCGCTTCGGCGGCTGCGACGGGTCGGCCAGGGCCAGTCGCGGGAAACGCGCGAACAGCGACGTCAGGGCCACGGTCGCCTCGGCCATGGCCAGGGGCCGGCCCAGGCAGTGGTGCACGCCGTGGCCGAAGGAGACGTGGTCGCGGCTGGTGGCTCGCGTGACATCGAACCGTTCGGCGTCCGGCCCGTGCCGCTCGGGGTCGCGCCCGGCACCGGCGAAGGAGACCACGAGCGGGTCGCCCTTGGGGATGGTCAGGCCCGGCTCGATCTCGATGTCCTCGACGGCGTAGCGCAAGCCCGACATGGCGCCCGGTGCCTCGAAGCGCAGCGACTCCTCCAAGGCGTCCTCCCAGGTCACCCGTCCGGAGCGGACGAGGTCGAGCTGGTCGGGGTGGGCGAGCAGGCTGTGCGCGGTGTTGTCGATGAGGTTGACGGTCGTCTCGAACCCGGCGGTGAGCAGCAGGATCAGGTTGTCCATCAACTCCTGTTCGCTGAGGCCGCCTTCGTCCCGTGCGGCGATGAGCGCGGTCGTCAGGTCGTCGGCCGGGTGCTCCCGCTTGTACTGGAGGAACGCGGTCAGCGTGCCGTAGAGGTCGACCGCGTTGGCCTGGGCGTCCTCCAGGGTGATCGCCGTGTCGAAGAAGCGGTTGATGATGCGGTAGAGGGCGGCGCGCGGGCCGTCCTCGCCGGCCGGTACGCCGAAGAGTTCGCACACCACCTCGTGCGGGATCGGCGCCGCGAACGCCGCTCGCAGGTCGACGACTTCGCCCTCCGGGACGTCCTCCAGGGCGTCGAGCGCCCGGTCGACGATCTCCTGGACGCGCGGCAGCAGCGCGTCGACCCGGCGCTTGGTGAAGGCGGCGGCCATGGGCTTGCGCAGCCGGCTGTGGTCGGATCCGTAGGCGGTGACCATGTTGCGCACCGAGACCCAGATGGCCAGCGGCCAGGTGCGGGAGATGTCGCCGTTGATCCAGGCCGGCCAGTGCTGGTAGGCGTCCTTGCTCGTCTCGGGGCCGGCCAGGAGCCGCTTGTTCAGCTCCAGGCCGGTGATCCACCACGCCTTCACACCGCCGGGGAGTTCGACCTCCACGGCCGGGCCCCGGGCACGGATCCGGGATATCTCGCCGTAGAGGTCCTGACCGGACGGGTCGATCGACAGGAAGGGGCAGGCCTGCTGTGCCATGACTCATCGCTCCTCGGTCCAGAGGCTGGGGGACCATGGTGCGATCCGGCCGACGGCGAAACTTGCCAACCGGTTTGTTTTGGCCATTGCTTCACCCACTGTTGGCCAGGGGTGGGTGGCCACCGCAGCGCGAGACGGGTCCGGACGGCCCGGAACCGTTCGGTCACCCGTGGCTCCCCCGCAGGGCTCCGATGGCCACGCAAGAACACCAACTCGCTGGTGCCCTCAGCGCGTCGACGACAGCGGCGCCTTGCGGACACCTGCTGGGGCACTAGGGGGCTTCTGATGGATCTCCGCGGCGTCGCGACGCCCGGCACGCACGCTCGCCGCACGCCGATCGCACGCACCGAACGCCGCTCCTTCTTCCACGTAGATCCATCAGAAGCCCCCTAGGCGCGCAGATACGCCAGCACGGCCAGCACCCGGCGGTGGGTCGCGTCCGCCGGAGGCAGGTCCAGCTTGGTGAGGATGCCGGAGACGTGCTTGCCCACGGCCGCCTCGGAGACGACCAGTTCGCGGGCGATCGCGCTGTTGGACCTGCCCTCGGCGATCAGCGCCAGCACCTCCCGCTCGCGCGGGGAGAGCCGCTCCAGCGGGTCGCGGCGGCGGCGCAGCAACTGCCGTACGACCTCGGGGTCGACGACCGTGCCGCCGTCCGCCACCTTCCCGAGCGCCTCGACGAACTCCTCGACCTGGCCGACGCGGTCCTTGAGCAGATAGCCGACGCCCGTGCCGTCCCCGGAGTCCAGCAGCTCGGCCGCGTAGCGGCGCTGCACGTACTGGCTGAGGACCAGCACGGGCAGCGTGGGCCGCTCCTCGCGCAGCCGCACGGCCGCGTGCAGGCCCTCGTCCTGGAAGCCGGGCGGCATCCGCACATCCGTGACGACCACGTCCGGGTCGTGCTCCCCGACGGCCGCCACGAGGGCCTCGGCGTCCCCCACGGCCCCGAGGACCGCGTGCCCACAGCGTGTGAGCAGTCCGACGAGCCCGTCCCTGAGCAGCACGCTGTCCTCCGCCAGGACGACCCGCAGCGGCCGCTCAACTCGCAGGGTCACAAGGGATCTCCACCCGCAGCAGGGTCGGTCCGCCGGGCGGACTGGACAGGGAGAGTCTGCCATCGAGCACCGACACCCGGTCGGCGAGCCCGGTCAGCCCGCTGCCCTCCCCGGCCCGTGCCCCACCGCGCCCGTCGTCGCGTATCCGCAGCAGCAACCGCCCGTCGCGGTGCCCGCCGCTCACCTCGGCCCGGCTTGCGCCGCTGTGCCGGCCCACGTTGGCGAGCGCCTCGCACACCACGAAGTAGGCGGCGGCCTCGACCGCCGGGGAGAGCCGCCCCGGCAGGTCCAGGTCGACGTCCACGGGCACGGCCGAGCGGTCCGCGGCGTCGGCGACGGCGGCTTCGAGGCCGTAGTCGGCGAGGACCTTGGGGTGGATGCCGTGGATGAGCTCGCGCAGTTCCGCGAGGGCCGCGCCCGCCTCCTGGTGCGCCGTGGCGAGCCGGTCGGCGAGCGGTCCGGGCGGGGCGTCGAGACGGGCCAGCCCGAGCGTCATCGTCAGGGCGACGAGCCGCTGCTGCGCCCCGTCGTGCAGATCGCGCTCGATGCGGCGCCGCTCGGCCTCGAAGGCGTCCACCAACCGCACCCGGGACCGCGCCAGTTCGACCACCCGGGCCCCGAGATCGGTCTGCTGGGGCGCGATCAGCAGCCGTACCAGCCCGGCCCGGGCGCCGGCCACCACGCCCAGCAGACAGGCGCCCAGCGCGAGCAGGACCACCCCTAGGACGGCGCACCCGGCGGCAGCGGGCCAGGTGGTGACCGGCCACACCTTGAGGACCTTTGCCTCACCGAGGACGGCCATGAGCAGCGGGGTCGCCACCACGGAGAGCGGTCCCAGCAGGAGGACGGTGAACGCGAGGGCGTCGACCGGCCACAACAGCCCCGCGAAGAGCAGGGCGTGGCCCAGCTCCCGCCAGGTGGCCCGCTCCCGCAGGCGGGTCGACAGCCAGGCCCGCAGCCCCGGCTCGCCGGGCGCCCGGTGCGGGTCGGGCACCGGCTCCGCGTCGACCAGCCGCAGCCGCGCCCGCTCCACCGCCGCCACCGGAATGCCCGTCAGAGCGGTCCCGAGCAGCAACGGCAACCCCACCAGCGCGAGTGCCAGCACCCCGCCGGCCGCCACCGACAGCACGATCCCCATGAGCACGACGGCACCGGTCACCGCGCCGGTGAGCAGGTACCCGGCCGACCGCCACGGCCACGCCGACAGCAGGTATCCGGGGCGGGACAGCGCCTGCCACACATTCCGAGGACGCATGGGGATCACCGTAGAAGCGGGCCGCGTCCCCGGCCATGGGCTCTGCCGGAGGCCCGGGGGTATGCCTGGCCCTACCCCGGGTCTGGGCCCCGCCGCACTGCGCCGGCCCGCCCCCGCGCGGTTTCGTGGAAGCGACACCGACACCAGGGGGAACCCATGACACATGACGCCGTCCGGCTCGACGCCGTCACCAGGACGTACGGGTCCGTGACCGCACTCGGCGGAGTCTCGCTCGCGTTCCCGGCCGGGACCTTCACCGCCGTCATGGGGCCCTCCGGCTCCGGCAAGTCGACGCTGCTCCAGTGCGCGGCCGGCCTGGACCGGCCCACCTCCGGATCCGTCACCGTGGGCGGCACCGGGCTGACCGGGCTGAGCGAACGCCGGCTGACCCTGCTGCGGCGCGAGCGCGTCGGGTTCGTCTTCCAGGCGTTCAACCTGCTGCCCTCACTGACCGCCGAGCAGAACGTGGCCCTGCCCCTGCGCCTGGCCGGCCACCGCGTCCCGGCGGCCCGGGTACGCCAGGCGTTGGGGCAGGTCGGTCTCGCGGACCGGGCCCGGCACAGACCGTCCCAGCTCTCCGGCGGCCAGCAGCAACGCGTCGCCCTGGCCCGCGCGTTGATCACCCGGCCCGATGTGCTGTTCGGCGACGAACCGACCGGCGCCCTGGACACCCGGACCGGCCGCGAGGTGCTCGGACTGCTGCGCGGCATGGTCGACCGCGAGGGCCAGACGGTCGTCATGGTCACGCACGACCCGGTGGCCGCCGCGTACGCCGACCGTGTGGTCTTCCTCGTCGACGGGCGCGTGAGCGGGGAGTTGACCGGCGCCGACGCCGACACCATCGCCACCCGCATGAACCGTCCGGAGGCCCTGCCGTGCTGAGCGTCACCCTGCGCACCCTGCGCACCCGCTGGATCACCTTCACCGGCAGCTTCCTCGCACTCTGCCTGGGCGTGGCCCTGCTCACCGTGACCGGCCTGGCCCTGGCCTCGACGGTCACCGCCCCGGAGCGGGGCCCCGAGCGCTTCGCGGCCGCCCCGGTCGTGGTCAAGGGCCTGGACATCCTGCGCGTCCCGACCCCGCTCGGCACCCGGGCGTCCCCCCTCGCCCACCCACGCCCCGTACCGGCCACGACCGTCGCGCGGCTGCGGCGACTGGGCCCCGTCGTCGAGGACCGCTCGTTCCCCGTCCGGGCCGAGGGAGGGCCCGCCGACCTGGTGGGCCACCCCTGGTCCACCGCCGCGTACGCCCGCTATGACCTCGCCACCGGCCGGGCACCGCGCACGGCCGACGAGGCCGTCGTCACCGGCGACTGGGCACACCCCGGCCAGCGGATCCGCACCGGCCACGGCACCGTACGCGTCGTCGGCACCCTTACCCCGCGCGGCTCCGAGAACGCCGTCTTCTTCACGGACGCCCGTGCCGCCCGGCTGGGGGGCTCCACAGCCCAACTGGTCGTGCATGCCGATCCGGCGTCCGTACGGAAGGCGGTCGGCGGCAGCGCCCGGGTCCTCACCGGCGACGCGCGTCGCCTCGCCGACGCCGACGCCGGCCGGGACCGCGAGGCGCTCACCGCGATGAACGCCCTGCTCGGCACCGCCGGCGGCGTCACCGCCTTCGTGTCGGTCTTCGTCGTGGCGTCGACCTTCGCCTTCGCGGTCGCCCAGCGCCGCAAGGAGTTCGCCCTGCTGCGCACCGCCGGGGCCGCCCCGGCCCAGATCCGCCGGAGCGTCCTCGCGGAGGCCCTCGCCGTCGGCGTCCTCGCCTCGGCCACCGGCTGCGCGCTGGGCGCCCGGGGGGCACCGCTGCTGGCGGCCCGGCTGGTCGACGAGGGCCTCGCCCCCGCCTGGTTCACCATCGGGGAGCACACCTGGCCGTACCACGCGGCCTTCTGGACGGGCCTGCTCGTCGCCCTGTCGGGGGCGACCGCGGCCTCATGGCGAGCAGGCCGCACCGCCCCCACCGAGGCCCTGCGCAAGGCGGTCGTGGACAGCGGGCCCCTGACCCGCGGCCGCCTGCTGTGCGGCGCGATCCTCCTGCTCACGGCTGCCGTGCTGACGGCCCTCTCCCTGGTCGGCGATCCGTCCGACCTGCTCCACCGCAAGACGTACATCAGCCGCCCCATGCTGCTGATCACCGCGACCGCCCTGCTCGCGCCCCTCGTGCTGCGCCCGCTGACGCGGCTGCTGACCTGCCTCCCCTCGGCCGTGGGCATGCTGGTCCGGGAGAACACGGCCACCGGAGTCCGCCGGACCGCCGCGCTCGCGGCCCCCGTCCTGGTGACGGTCGCGCTCGCCGGTTCACTCCTCGGTGCCACCGCCACCCTGCGGCAGGCGAAGGCCACCGAGACGAGCGACCGCACCACCGCCGCCTTCATCGTCACCCCGGTGGCCGGAGCGGGCTTCGACGCGGACACCCTGCGCAGACTGCGTGCGGTACCGGGGGCGCGGGTCTCCCCGACGTCCTCGACAGCCATCCACGTCCTCGAAGACGGCGTGGCCCTGATCCGCTCCGAGGCCCGCGCCGCGAACCCCGGCGACCTCACGGCCACCACGCGCCTTCCGCTCGTGGCGGGCGGACCGGGCGACCTCGACGACGACTCGATCATCGTCAATGAGGAGTGGCGGCGGCACCGGGTGGGCGACCGGGTCGAGGTGTGGCTCGGTGACGGGACGCCGCGCACCCTCCGCGTCGCCGCGGTGATGCCCACCGGCACCGGCGGCAACGGCGTCTACGTCACCCCGCGCAACGCCCCCGGCGCCAGGGTCGACCGCGTGGACGTGGCGGTCGAGGACGGCACGCCCCCGGCCACCGTGGCCCCGGCCCTGCGCGAGGCACTCGGCGCGGAGGACGGCCGGATCCTCACCCGGAAGGCATGGCTCCGCGCCACCCGTCCCGACACCGACCGCACCACCCACCTCGGCCTCTTCCTGGTCCTCGGCATCGCCCTGCTCTACACGGGCATCTCCGTGGTCAACACCACGGTCATGGCGGCCGCCGACCGGGTCCGCGACCTGGCCGTGCTGCGGCTGGCCGGAGCCACCCGGTGGCAGTTGCTGCGGCTGACCGGCGCCGAGGCCCTGACGGCGGTCGCGGCCGGCGCTCTCCTCGGCGTGCTGGTCACCTGCGTCAACCTGGCCGGCCTGTGGAGCGCCCTCGCCCTGCTGTCGGTGCGGCCCACCCTCACCCTCCCGTGGGAGGCCCTCGGCACGACGGCGGGCGCCTGCGCCCTGCTGGCCGTGGCCGCCGCGACGGTCCCCGCCACCCTCGCCCTGCGCCGCCGCCCGGCGGTCGTGGCCGGGGTACACGAGTAGGCCCTCCGCCCGGGTCGATCTCATCATGAGACCAGCCAGGGAAGGGCCCCCTACAGTGGAAGCCGGCGTCGGCTGGTGTCCTCGTGCAGGTGGACGGTCTCCCAGGGGCCCCTGACGATCAGAAGCGGCTGACCATCCCCGGGATGCCCGGGGGTGTCGGGAGCGGCAGCCGGTTGGGGGCGTTGCGTTCGTCCGCGGCCGGAACGGCCTTGCAGGTCATGTCCTTCCTGGGGAGCTTGCCGGTGGTCAGGTAGGTGGTGGCCGTCTTGTCGGCGCACGACTTGGTGCCGTAGATACCGTGTCCGACACCTCCGGCGACCGTGACCATCTTGGCGCCCTTCATGGCCCGACGCAGGCCTTCGCCACTGGTCAGCGGCGTCTGGGAGTCCCACTCGTTCTGGAGGATCAGCGCGCGTGCCTGGTTGCCGATCCTGGTGGCGGGCTCGCTGCCGCTCTTCTTCCAGAAGGCGCAGGGCTTGATGTGGGAGGCGAAGTCGCCGTACAGCGGGTACCTGGCCTTGTCCCGGATCGCGTCCTTGCGGTACTGCTCGGGATCGCGCGGCCAGGCGCGGGTGTCGGCGCAGACGACGGCCCAGAAGCCGGCGTCGCCGTTGTCCTCGGGCACGGTCCGGCCGAAGGACGGCGGGACGGGCTCGGACGTCCTGAGCTTCCGGTCGGCGGACGAGGGAGCCCCGGCGGCGGCCTTCCTCAGCTCGGCGACCACTTCGGCGGCGTCGCGCGTGCCGAAGAACGCGCCCCTCAGGCCGTGGCGGATGTCGTCGCCGGTCAACAGCGTGCCGTCGAGGTCGATCGGCTTGCGGTCGGCCTGGGCGACCAGGCCGTAGAAGGTCTTGCGGACCGCCTCGGGAGTCCGGCCCAGCTTGTAGGTGGCATGCCGGGCGGCGGTCCACTCGGCCCATCTGGTGAAGGCGGGCTCGGCGCCCTCCGCCCAGACCTGGATCATCCCGCGCCAGACCCGGGCCGGGTCGACGGCGCTGTCCAGCACGAAGCGGTCGGAGCGCTTGGGGAACATCTGCGTGTAGACGGCACCGAGGTAGGTGCCGTAGGAGTATCCGAGGTAGGAGATCTTCTTCTCGCCGAGCACGGCGCGGATGACGTCCATGTCCCGGGCGGTGTTGCGGGTGGTGATGTGGCGCAGCTTGCCGCCCTGCCTTTTGTCGCATTTCTCGGCGACGGTCCGGGCCCACTTCACGTCCTTGGTGAACGTCTCGGCCTTGTAAGGCCGTTCCCAGTTCCGCTCGTCGGACGTCAGGCCACAGCCGACGGGTGAACTCCGGCCGATGCCCCGCGGGTCGAAGCCGACGAGGTCGTACTTGTCCTTCACGGACTTCGGCAGCTCGTCGGCCATGTACGGCGGCATGTCGGCGCCCGGCCCGCCCGGGCCACCCGGGTTGAGCAGCAGGACACCGCGCCGTTCCTTCTTGCTGCTCGTCCTCATCCTCGATATCGCGAGGTCGAGCTTCTTGGCGCCCGGTCTGCCGTAGTCGAGCGGCACCTTGATGGTGGCGCACTGAAAGGAGGCGGGCAGCGCCGTATCGCAGCGGTGCCAGGCCGGTTTCTGCTGGAGGTAGGGGCGCAGGGGGTTCTCCGCCGCGGATGCCGTGGCGGGGGTCAGCGCGGGGACCAGCGTGGTGACGGCGCTGACCGCCAGGAAGAGGGCTATTCGACTGTTGCGCACGCGCGTTGGGTCCTTGGGTCGATGCGTAGGGGACGCACCCACCCTGCCGCGCGCGGAATGCCGATTGATCACTCCACGGGGCAGTGTTTCTCCCACCTTGGACGTACGGGGAGTTGAGGCGGATCGTGCTGGAGTCGGACAACCGAGGCTGGCTCTTTGCCGTCCACCTCAAATGGTGTGCCGAAATAAAGTTGAGTCGTGTACCATCCCAAATGATTCGCGTTTCAAGGAATTTCTTCGCTCGCTTGCGATGCCCGTCGTGATTCCACCGGCGTCTTCGACAAGAGGCCTGATTCAAGTGGGACGTTCCGGTCGGCGGTCGTGATCCTTTTCACGCCTCTTCTCTTATGCCGGACCTCCCTCGGGATGTCAGAGTCTCGCCCGTGATCACCTCCGTGACCTGGAGGTGAAGACCACGGAACCGTCTCCGTGACCTGGAGACGAATGAACGACTCATGGGGAATCCAGCATGCGTAAGACCACCACACGCCGCGTCTCTCTGGCCGGAATAGCCGCCGTCACCAGTGCCGCCCTGCTCGCCACCGCGGCTCCCAGCGCCACGGCCGCCGACGGCAGCCGGGGAACGGTTCGCGCCGGGACTGCCTCAGCCGCGACGCAGTCCCCTGAACTGACCGCAGAGCAAAGCCAGTTCATCGAGCAGGAGATGGGCCCGGAGGCGCTGGCCGAGATCGAGAAGGCCATGGGCCGGTCCGGTGGCTTCGCCTTCCCGATCGCCGCGGCGGCCATCGGTGCCGCGGCATGGTGCGCGAAGGGGGCGCTGGCCAGCATTCCCACCTCGGTGCTCAGCGACATCGCGGCGGGCAAGGCATCCGGCAAGAAGACCTACGTCAGGAACGCCGTCATCGGCTGCCTCGGGGGCGAGATCGGGGGCGTCGTCTGGAAGTTCCTGCCGGGCTGGGTGAAGAACAAGGCCGTCAACATGGTGATCGCCTTCATCATCAAGTACATCCGCTGACGTTGCTCGGCACCGCGCGAACCCTGGGGCACCCATGGCCTACCTCTTCATCTTCGGTTGTTTCCTCCTGCTGGGCGTGGCCAGTTCGCTGGCCGCACGCACCGGGTACCGCGGCAAGGTCTGTGACCGGTCCGACGGGTACGAGGTCCCTGCGGAGGTGAAGTCCGACCCGGGCCTGAGGAAACGGGCGAACGACCTGGTGGCCTTCTGGTGCACCGGGGCCGCGGTGCTCAGCTTCGCTCCGTTGGTGCCGGTCGGCACGGTCATCATGAGCGGCGGTGGCCGAACGGTCGGCACCTGGGGACTCGTGGTCCTCGCCCTCTACGGCCTGGCCGTGGTGATCGTGGGGGCCTACCCGTTCGAGAAGATCAAGAGCCTGGGACGGTCTGCCGAGCGGTGAACAGAGCCAGGCCGCTGCGCCGCGCGGCCGGCCGGAGCGGACGCGAGAACGCGACCACCGCGCCGGGTCTCCACCATGTCCGGACACCGGAATGGCGTCGGCACCCGGTGGTTGCCCCTGGACGACGCCTCATCACCCCGGCCGCGACGGCGAGGCTAGGCGTCAGTGGTTCGCACCCCCATCCGTGACGGGCGGCCGAGGAGTTCGGCCAGGCCGTGGCGCGTCGCGGCGAGTACCACGCGGTCCTCGGGCCGTAGGACATAGCCGGAGTGCAGGTCCCATACGAGTTTGCCGGGACGGTCGGCGCCGTGGTGCGCCGGTGTGGCGGCGAGGTCCGGCAGTCGCTCGCCCGGTTCCGCCGTGTCCAGCGCCAGAACGCGCCACTTGCCCGGACGGAACGTCTCGGCGATGGTGCGCCCTTCCAACTGCGGGTGCCCGGCGACAGTGAGGGCGGCGAAGAGCAGGACGCGGCGTTCGACGGGTATGGCCCCGAGGACCTGGCGGCCCATCATGGCCCCGGCGAAGGCGGGGGCAGCGAGAGTGGAGACGCTGCGGCTGCGGGTGAGGGCGCGCGGGTGGGCGGTGCGCAGGGTGCGGTAGACAGCGGTGGCGAAGGCGTCGTCGTACAGGCGCAGGGCCACCCGCAGGTCCGGTTTGACGGACCGTGCGTACAGGACGGACTCGAGGTTGGTGGTGTCGTGGCTGGTGAGGGCCAGCAGGGAGTGCGCGCGGTGGATCTTCGCGGCCTCCAGCACGCCCTCCTGGGTGGCGTCGCCGAGGACGGTGGGGACGCGCAGTCGGCGGGCGAGCGGGATGCCGCGCGCTTCCGGGTCCTCCTCGACGCACACCACGGGGATGTCGAGCTCCCGCAGACGGGCCAGCACCCGGGTGCCGACCTTGCCCAGGCCGACCAGGACGACGTGGCCGGACAGGCCACGGGGCGGCCGGCGCAGCGCGGATGCCGTGCGGAACGTGCCCAGCGCCTCCAGCACGGCCGCGAGCAGAACGGGCATCAGCAGCAGACCGGCCAGTCCGGCGAGGAGCTGGAGCACCTGACGCGCGGTGGGCTCGTCGAGAGCCGGGTCGCCGATCGCGAACAGGTCGAGCAAGGTGAGGTAGGCGGCGTGCAGCGGGTGGTGCTCGGTGGTCAGCCAGGTCGCGACGGCCACCCCCAGGACGCAGCCCAGGAGCCCGGCCAGTGACCAGCGCAGCCGGCGCGAGAACAGCGAGCCCAGCGGCAGTCCACGCCCCGCCAGCCGTCGAGGTGCGGGACCGGAAGCTGTGTGCGTGACAGTTTCGAGGACCACCGTGCCGCGCCCGGTGGCGCCCGCGACCGTGTCGTCGTCCGGGAGGAGGATCGGCGCCTCCCGGCCGCTGGCGTCCGAACCCTCCGCTCCGGCCGGGTCGTTGGTGGTCGACGACAGCAGCGCCAGGGTACACAGGCCTGGATCGGCGACCCGGCCGTGACCGGGTGGAGTGCGTTCCACGGCACGCAGGAGCAGGCCGTCGGCCTGGACGACCTTGCTGGTGCCCGCGACGGCGGTGGCCGCGAGTGCGGGTGCCGCGGTGTCGGCGTCCGACAGGACGGTGGTGGAGGTGTCCAGGGCCTCGGGGTCCAGGCCGGGGACGGCGAGGGTGGCGGCCTGGTCGAGGAGTTCCTCCAGGTGCTGTCCGAGCTTGCGGTTGTAGAGACGGATGACCAGGCGCAGCCGGGGGTTGAGACGGCGGGCGGCCAGCGCGGCGCGGATGTTGGTCTCGTCGTCGTCATGCACGAGCGCCAGCGCGGCGGCCTCACGCACGCCTACCTCGGCCAGGGCTGCTTCGTCGAGTACGGGGGTCTCGACGATGCGGGTTGTGCCGGTCGCACCGGAATCGGCCGAGTCCTCCGTGCGGTTCATGGCGGCCTGTATCCGGCCGAGCAGCGCGGCGGCGCGTGCCCTTCCGGTGGTGACGCCGGACCGCCGCGAGGGCGGTACGACCAGAGTGACCCGCTCCCGGTACACCGTGGCGACTTCGGCGGCCAGCCGCTCCGCGAGCGCGTCGTCCCCGCACACGATCATGTGGCCCGACTGCGGCACGCCGGACGCGGGCTGAGGGAACGTGATCATGCCGTACGGCACCTCCCGATCAGGCGGAGGAGAAGCCGCGCAGGGGCGTGTACCGCACCAAGGACCACTCCGAAGACCGTCATGAGCACCACGTCGGGCCCCCGTTCGGCGACGCTTCTCCGGCTTCTTCCGCCAAGATCGCCGATCGGATTTCCCGGCACACCGCTGGGAACGGTACAGGTTCCTGACGTGGTGTCACAGGGCATCGGGCGCAGCTTCGCCCGCCGACCGTCCGACTGTTCGGGGTGCGGCACTGCAGCCGCGTGAAGATTGCCGGAATCAGGCAATGCCTCACCCGTTGCCCGCGTGTGACGATGCCTGCGGCAACGGGGGGAGGGCAAGGAGGGCGGTGTGCGCGGATGGCCTGGTTTCTGGGGCTCGGCACAGCGGGGGTCATCCTCCTTGTCCTGTCGTTTTCCCTTGACGGCGTCCTCGAGGGACCGCTCGACGGAGTGACCGTGGTGGACGGCCGGCTCGACGGGCTGCTGCCCCTGCCGGTGATCGCCGGGTTCTCGTCCATGCTCGGTTTCCCAGAAGCGATCGTCATGGGGACCGCCGGACCGGCCCCGGTGAGGGCCGCGGTGAGGGCCGCGGTGAGGGCCGCGGTGAGCGGGGTGCCGGCCCGTGTCCTCACCGGCCGGTCCGCCTAGGGCTGAGGGGACACGCCACGAGCTCCGTCGCCATCGCGGTGGGAGGAGTCTTCGGCCTCCTCGACTGCTCGCGCCGGTCGTCGTCAGCCGGTGCGAGGTCGCCGGTCCCAGCGAGGCGTTCATCGTCACCGGGCGGCGCGGCAAGAAGGCACCCATCCGGAGACCGGGCGGGTGCCCACGGTCCACAGCGGCCGGAAGGCCGTGGTCGGCGGCGGCGTGTTCGTCGTGCCGTTCGTGCAGTGGAGGCGCATCCTCGACCTCTGCTCGCGGCACGTCCCCCTCGCGGTGCGCGGCGCGGTCACCCTGCGGGGCGTGAAGGCCGACCTGGGGGCGTCGCCCTCGCAGGGTCGCCGAGCAGGCGCGGCTGACCGAACATGGACCCCCGAGGGCCACATCACCCAGCGCTGAGACCTTCCTCACAGAGCGCACATCCCGAGAGCTGCTCAAGCAAGATCCACACACGAACACGGAGGCGACCACCGACGACCCAGGCCCAGGCCCAGAGACGGACATCACACCGCACAACAGAAGCGGGCGGCATCGCCATCGCGATGCCGCCCGTTCCGTCGGTGCAACCAGAGCACTTTCGTCGGTGCTCCGTGGTGCGCGAGGGGGGAGTTGAACCCCCACGCCCTTGCGGGCACTGGAACCTGAATCCAGCGCGTCTGCCTATTCCGCCACCCGCGCATTGGGTGTGTCCTGGGCGTCTGCCCCTTGGGGCGGGCGCCTTCCGACACCCAGAACATTAGCACGCTGGAAGGGGTGGGTTCACATCCCTTGTCCCCGCAGGCAGACCCCCGGCGGAACCTTCGATGTCCCCGCCACGTATCAGGCGTACCGGTCCACGTATCAACCTCGTACCGGTACCCGCCGTCTCCGCAGGAGGGGGCCCGGGTCCACAGTCGGGTGCGGGACACTGGTCCACGACCGCCTCTACGATCCATGTCAGGCATACGCGAGGCGGTCACGCGCAGCAGAACCACCGGAGGAGTTCGAAGACGAGCTCCACAGGGAACTTCGTCCTGCGTCGACACCCGTCGGCGGAGCTGACAGGGGGAACCAGCCGATCGAGCGGCGCGTGGATACGATCAGTAAGCAGTACCAGGCAAGTGGCCCGCAGGGCAGTACACAGGACGGCAGCGACGGAGGAGGTGCCCCATGGGAGTCCTGAAGAAGTTCGAGCAGCGTCTCGAAGGTCTGGTCAACGGCACCTTCGCCAAGGTGTTCAAGTCCGAGGTCCAGCCCGTGGAGATCGCTGGAGCTCTCCAGCGTGAGTGCGACAACAACGCCACCATCTGGAACCGCGACCGGACGGTCGTTCCCAACGACTTCATCGTCGAGCTGAGCACCCCGGACTTCGAGCGGCTCAGCCCCTACTCGGGCCAGCTCGGCGACGAGCTGGCCGGCATGGTCCGCGACTACGCCAAGCAGCAGCGCTACACCTTCATGGGCCCGATCAAGGTGCACCTGGAGAAGGCGGACGACCTCGACACCGGCCTGTACCGGGTGCGCAGCCGTACGCTCGCCTCCTCCAGCAGCCAGCAGGGCGGCCCGGGGGGCGGCGCCGCGCCGGGCGGACGCCCCGGCGGCTACGGCTACCCGCCGTCCGCCGCGCCCGGCGGCGCCCCGCCCATGCCTGCCTCGCCGCCCCCCGGCGGCCGCCCCGGCGGGTACGGCTACCCGCCCGCCTCGAGCGCCCAGCGGCCCCCGGCCGCCCCGGCCGCCCCGGCCGCCGGCGGACGCACCCGCCACTGGATCGAGATCAACGGCACCCGCCATCAGATCTCCCGCGCCACGCTGGTGCTGGGCCGCAGCACCGACGCCGACGTGCGGATCGACGACCCCGGCGTCTCCCGCCGGCACTGCGAGATCCGGACCGGAACGCCCTCGACGATCCAGGATCTCGGATCCACCAACGGCATCGTGGTGGACGGGCAGCACACCACCCGCGCTACGCTCCGCGACGGCTCGCGGATCGTCGTGGGCAGCACCACCATCATTTACCGGCAAGCCGAAGGGTGAAGCGGGGGCAATGTCAGAGCTGACCCTCACGGTCATGCGGCTGGGTTTCCTGGCCGTACTGTGGCTGTTCGTGATCGTGGCCGTGCAGGTCATCCGCAGCGATCTGTTCGGTACGCGCGTCACCCAGCGCGGATCGCGCCGCGAGGCAGGCCGGCAGCAGCAGGCCGCCCGCCAGGCGCCGCCACCCCAGCGCCAGCAGCCCACCGGCGGCCGGCGCGGCCGTAACGCCCCCACCAAGCTGGTCGTGACCGAGGGCACCCTCACGGGCACCACGGTCGCGCTCCAGGGCCAGACCATCACCCTGGGCCGGGCGCACGACTCGACGATCGTGCTGGACGACGACTACGCCTCCAGCCGCCATGCCAGGATCTACCCGGACCGCGACGGCCAGTGGATCGTCGAGGACCTCGGGTCCACCAACGGCACGTACCTGGACCGGTCCCGGCTGACGACTCCCACACCGATTGCGCTGGGCGCGCCGATCCGCATCGGCAAGACCGTCATCGAGCTGCGGAAGTAGTGCTACATCATGGATAGGCGCGAGCGGAGCGAGCACGCAGCGGCGGGCCTCACCCCGGCCCCCGGCGCGCTCCCGACCGGAGGGTGGGCAGTGTGGCTCGACACGACCGGCTGTACCCGGAGCCGACAGGCGAGGTGCGCATGAGTCTGTCACTGCGCTTCGCGGCCGGATCGCACAAGGGCATGATCCGGGAGGGCAACGAGGACTCCGGATACGCCGGCCCGCGCCTGCTCGCCATCGCCGACGGCATGGGCGGCGCCGCGGCCGGTGAGGTCGCCTCCTCCGAGGCCATCTCCACCATCGTCGCGCTCGACGACGACGTCCCCGGCTCCGACCTCCTCACCTCGCTCGGCACGGCGGTGCAGCGCGCCAACGACCAGTTGCGCTCGATGGTCGAGGACGACCCCCAGCTGGAGGGCATGGGGACCACCCTCACCGCCCTGCTGTGGACGGGCCAGCGCCTCGGCCTGGTCCACGTCGGCGACTCGCGCGCCTACCTGCTCCGCGACGGCGTCCTCACGCAGATCACCCAGGACCACACCTGGGTGCAGCGCCTGGTCGACGAGGGCCGCATCACCGAGGAGGAGGCCACCACGCACCCGCAGCGCTCGCTGCTGATGCGCGCCCTCGGATCCGGCGACCACGTCGAGCCCGACCTGTCCATCCGCGAGGTCCGCGCCGGCGACCGCTACCTGATCTGCTCCGACGGCCTGTCGGGCGTGGTGTCCCACCAGACCCTGGAGGACACCCTCGCCAGCTACCAGGGCCCCCAGGAGACCGTCCAGAACCTGATCCAGCTGGCGCTGCGCGGCGGCGGCCCGGACAACATCACGGTCATCATCGCCGACGTCCTCGACCTGGACACCGGCGACACCCTCGCGGGTCAGCTGTCCGACACCCCGGTGGTGGTCGGCGCCGTCGCGGAGAACCAGCACCAGCTGCACGACAACGGCATCATGCAGACCCCCGCCGGCCGCGCCTCCGGGCTCGGCCGTCAGGGGCGCGGCCAGGGCGGGGGCGGCGAGTTCGGCCCGCCCGGCTCCGGCGACACCACGGGCTACATCCCGGCGGGCGGCTTCGACTACGGCGACGACGACTTCGCCAAGCCCCGCAAGAAGGGCCGGTGGCTGAAGAGATCCCTCTACATCGTCCTCGCGCTGGCCGTCATCGGCGGCGGTCTGTACGGCGGATACCGCTGGACGCAGACCCAGTACTACGTCGGCGCCGAGGACGAGCACGTCGCGCTGTACCGGGGCATCAGCCAGGACCTGGCCTGGGTCTCGCTCTCGAAGGTCGAGAAGGACCACCCCGAGATCGAACTCAAGTACCTGCCGCCCTACCAGCGGAAGCTGGTCGAGGCGACGATCCCCGAGGGCGGTCTGAAGGACGCCCAGGCGAAGATCCAGGAACTGTCGGTGCAGGCCTCCGCGTGCAAGAAGCAGGCGCAGCGGCGCGAAGCCGAGAGCCAGAACAACTCCAAGACCGGCGAAGGCGAGGCCGGGGGCACCACGGGAACCACTCCCGCCTCCTTCACGTCCAAGGCCACACCGACGCCGAACCCGTCCAACCCGTCGGGTTCACCCTCGGCGCCGGAGAAGTCCACGCCCCCGACCACGACCGCACCCACTCCCAGCCCCGGCCCCAGCCTCTCGGAGGAAGAGCAGAAGGTCGTCTCGCTGTGCGGTAAGCAGTAGCCGTGAGAGGCCCTGTCACACGATGAGCGGTACGAATACGTCGCACTCGCCGACGCACCACACGTCCACGATCGGCGCCATCGGCGCGCCGAGCCGGCGCAACACCGAGCTCGCGCTGCTGTTGTTCGCCGTAGTCATCCCGGTGTTCGCCTACGCCAACGTCGGCCTGGCCCTGCACGACTCGGTGCCTCCGGGCCTGCTGAGCTACGGACTCGGGCTCGGGCTGCTCGCGGGTGTCGGCCATCTCGTCGTCCGGAAGTTCGCGCCGTACGCCGACCCCCTGATGCTGCCGCTGGCCACCCTGCTGAACGGGCTCGGTCTGGTGGCCATCTGGCGGCTGGACCAGTCGGAGAAGCTCCAGGCGAGCAGAACCTTCGTCGAAGCGGCACCGCGCCAGCTGCTGTACTCGGCGATGGGCGTCGCCCTGCTGGTGGTGGTGCTGATCTTCCTCAAGGACCACCGGGTCCTCCAGCGCTACACCTACATCTCCATGGCCGCGGCCCTGCTCCTGCTCGTGATGCCGCTGATCCCCGGCCTCAGCGCCCCGACCTACGGCGCCAAGATCTGGATCAAGATCCCCGGCCTCGGCACCCTCCAGCCCGGCGAGTTCGCGAAGATCGCCCTCGCGGTGTTCTTCGCCGGCTACCTCATGGTCAAGAGGGACGCCCTGGCCCTGGCCAGCCGTCGCTTCATGGGCCTGTACCTGCCGCGCGGCCGCGACCTCGGACCGATCCTCGTCGTCTGGGTGATGTCGATCCTCATCCTGGTCTTCGAGACCGACCTCGGTACATCCCTGCTGTTCTTCGGGATGTTCGTCATCATGCTGTACGTCGCCACCGAGCGAACCAGCTGGATCGTCTTCGGTCTGCTGATGTCCGCGGTCGGCGCCGTCGGCGTGGCGAGTTTCGAGCCGCACATCCAGACGCGTGTGCAGGCCTGGCTCGATCCCATGCGTGAGTTCGAGCTCAGCCGGGCCGGCGTCCAGGACGGCGTCGTCCACTCCGAGCAGGCCATGCAGGCCCTGTGGGCCTTCGGTTCCGGCGGCACCCTCGGTACCGGCCTCGGGCAGGGGAACTCCGACCTCATCGGCTTCGCCGCCAACTCCGACTTCATCCTCGCCACCTTCGGCGAGGAGCTGGGCCTCGCCGGCGTCATGGCGATCCTGCTGCTCTACGGCCTGATCATCGAGCGCGGTGTGCGCACCGCGCTCGCGGCCCGCGACCCGTTCGGCAAGCTGCTGGCCATCGGCCTGTCCGGCGCCTTCGGCCTCCAGGTCTTCGTCGTGGCCGGCGGTGTCATGGGCCTCATCCCGCTGACCGGTATGACGCTGCCGTTCGTGGCCTACGGCGGTTCCTCCGTGATCGCCAACTGGGCCCTGATCGGCATCCTGCTGAGAATCAGCGACACGGCCCGCCGCCCGGCCCCCGCTCCCGCCGCCAACCCCGACGCCGAGATGACCCAGGTGGTCCGCCCGTCATGAACAAGCCCCTGCGCCGGATCGCGATCTTCTGCGGCCTGCTGGTCCTGGCCCTGCTGATCCGCGACAACTGGATCCAGTACGTCATGGCCGACGAGCTCAGGACCGACAAGAACAACCGTCGCGTCACCATCGAGCGCTACGCCTCCCCGCGCGGCGACATCATCGTCGGCGGAAAGCCGATCACCGGCTCCGCCGAGACGCCGGGCAGCGACTACAAGTTCAAGCGGACCTACAAGAACGGCCCCATGTGGGCGCCGGTCACCGGCTACGCCTCCCAGGCCTTCGGCGCGACCCAGCTGGAGTCCATCGAGGACGGCATCCTCACCGGCAACGACGACCGGCTGTTCTTCCGCAACACCCTGGACATGCTCACCGGCGAGAAGCAGCAGGGCGGCAACGTCGTCACGACGCTGAACGCCGACGCGCAGAAGGCCGCCTACAACGGGCTGAAGAAGCAGGGCGGCAAGGGCGCCGTCGTCGCCCTGGAGCCGTCCACGGGCAAGATCCTGGCCCTGGCCTCCTACCCGTCGTACGACCCGTCGTCCTTCGCCGGCAACTCCACGACGACGGACACCGAGGCCTGGCAGAAGCTGCAGAAGAAGAACAACCCGAACGACCCGATGCTCAACCGGGCGCTGCGCGAGACCTACCCGCCCGGCTCCACCTTCAAGGTGGTCACCGCGGCCGCGGCCCTGGAGGACGGGCTCTACTCGAGCGCCGACGAGAAGACCGACTCGCCGGACCCCTGGGTCATGACCGGCACCACCACCAAGCTGCCCAACGAGGGCAACATCCCCTGCAAGAACGCGACGCTGCGCGTGGCCCTGCAGTACTCCTGCAACACCGTCTTCGGCAAGATCGGCGCCGACCTCGGCAACGAGAAGATGCTGAAGGAGGCCGAGGAGTTCGGCTTCGGCGAAGAGCAGTTCACGCCGGTCCGGGCCAACGCCTCGGTGTTCTCCGACAACATGAACCCCTCGCAGACGGCACTGTCCTCCATCGGCCAGTTCAACACCGCCGCGACCCCGCTGCAGATGGCCATGGTCGCCTCGGCCGTCGCCAACGACGGCAAGCTGATGAAGCCGTACATGGTCGACGAGCTCCAGTCGTCCGGTGTCGACCCGATCGAGAAGACCGACCCCGAGGAGCTGAGCCGGCCGCTGTCGGCGGAGAACGCGCAGATCCTGCAGTCGATGATGGAGACGGTCGTCGACAAGGGCACCGGGTCCAACGCCAGGATCGAGGGTGTCAAGGTGGGCGGCAAGACCGGTACGGCCCAGCACGGTGTGGACAACAGCGAGAACCCCTACGCGTGGTTCATCTCCTACGCCAAGGACGCCGACGACAGCTCGCCGGTCGCGGTGGCGGTCGTCGTCGAGGACGACAACGCCGTCCGTGACGACATCTCCGGCGGCGGTCTCGCGGCGCCGATCGCGAGGAGCGTGATGGAGGCGGTCATCGACAGCAAGAAGTGACCCCGCTCACGTCTGCTTCACATCGGTGCACGTTGCGATACCGGTCCTGTATCGGCTGACGGGCTTGGCCAGGTCACACAAAGCGAGCCGGGTACGGTAGGCCCGGACGGCAGCCTCGACCGTACAAGCGTGCCGGTCGGGACCGACGGAGAGGGCTGGTAGGTAGCTATGGAAGAGCCGCGTCGCCTCGGCGGCCGGTACGAACTGGGCCAGGTGCTCGGGCGTGGTGGCATGGCGGAGGTCTACCTCGCGCATGACACCCGCCTCGGACGCACCGTGGCGGTGAAGACGCTGCGCGCGGATCTCGCGCGCGACCCTTCCTTCCAGGCCCGGTTCCGCCGGGAGGCCCAGTCGGCCGCCTCGCTCAACCATCCCGCGATCGTCGCGGTCTACGACACGGGCGAGGACTACATCGACAACGTGTCGATCCCGTACATCGTCATGGAGTACGTGGACGGCTCGACCCTGCGGGAACTGCTGCACTCCGGCCGCAAGCTGCTGCCGGAGCGGTCCATGGAGATGACCATCGGCATCCTCCAGGCCCTGGAGTACTCCCACCGCGCCGGGATCGTCCACCGCGACATCAAGCCGGCGAACGTCATGCTGACGCGCAACGGCCAGGTCAAGGTCATGGACTTCGGCATCGCCCGCGCCATGGGTGACTCCGGCATGACGATGACGCAGACCTCCGCGGTCATCGGCACCGCCCAGTACCTCTCGCCGGAGCAGGCGAAGGGCGAGCAGGTCGACGCCCGGTCCGACCTGTACTCCACCGGCTGTCTGCTCTACGAACTGCTGACCGTGCGTCCGCCGTTCGTCGGCGACTCCCCGGTGGCCGTGGCCTACCAGCACGTCCGCGAGGAGCCGCAGGCGCCGAGCGTCTTCGACCCCGAGATCACGCCCGAGACGGACGCGATCGTGCTGAAGGCCCTCGTCAAGGACCCGGACTACCGCTACCAGTCGGCCGACGAGATGCGCGCCGACATCGAGGCCTGCCTCGACGGCCAGCCGGTCGCCGCCACAGCCGCGATGGGCGCGGCGGGTTACGGCGGCTACCCCGACGACCAGCCGACGACGGCCCTGCGCTCGGACTCCGGCGCCGGCGCCACGTCCATGCTGCCCCCGATGAACCCGGACGACGGCGGCTACGGCTACGACGACCGCCCCGACCGGCGCCGCGGGCAGCAGCGCAAGTCCAGCACCTCCACGATCCTGCTGGTGGTCGCGGGCATCCTCGTCCTGGTCGGGGCCATCCTGATCGGCCGGTGGGCGTTCAGCGGCGACAGCGCGGCCGACGACCCGGCCACCGTCCCCAATCTCGTCGGCCAGACGCTGGATGACGCCAAACGGCTGGCCGAGAACAGCGACCTGAAGCTGAGCACCACGGAGAAGCCCTGCGAGAGCCAGCGCAAGGGCAACATCTGCGAGCAGAACCCGGACTTCAAGACCGAGGTCAAGAGGTACTCCACCATCGAGGTCGTGGTGTCGACGGGCGCGCCGAAGGTGACGGTTCCCAGCGTCACCGGCCTGAGTGTCGACGAGGCGAAGGAAAAGCTGGCGGGCGACAAGTACGAGTTCAAGATCGAGACGAAGACCCGGACGTCTCCCGAGGCACCGGGCACCGTGCTCGATCAGGACCCGACCACGGGCGAAGAGGTGGAGAAGGGTTCGACGATCACCCTGACCGTCGCCAAGGCCGAGGAGAAGGCCACCGTGCCGGACGTCATCGGCCAGACCTGTGACGCGGCGAAGTCCCAGCTCGAGGACAACGACCTGACCGGTCAGTGCTCCGAGCAGGAGACCGACGACCCCAACCAGGTGGGCAAGGTCATCTCCACCACGCCGTCGGCCAATCAGCAGGTCGACAAGAACTCGTCGGTGCAGATCGTCGTCGGCAAGGCGAAGCAGCAGCAGAAGGTGAAGGTGCCGGAGGTCCGGCTGCGGACGCTGGCCCAGGCCAAGCAGATCCTGCAGCAGAACGGGTTCACCAACCTCCAGGTGGCCGGCTCGCAGGACGACAACGCCGTGGTCGTCCAGCAGGATCCGCAGCCGGGTACCGAGGTCGACAACCCGGGCGGCCAGGCCATCACCCTGACCACCCAGGGCGGCGGCGGCAACAACAACGGCGGTGGCGGTGACAACGGCGGTGGCGGCATCTTCGGAGGGGCCATCGGCCGCGGCGAGGACGACTGACCGCGCTTCGTGACGCAGGGCGCCCCGGCACTCCGAGAGTGCCGGGGCGCCCTGCTGTCCGCGTCGGGAGGGCGTGACCGCCACCACGCTCGCTTCCCGCCGTCTCCGTCGGGTGACCGGTAGCGCGAACCGCGAAGGGGGGCCTCCCGAGTGTCCCTCGGGAGGCCCCCCTTTTCGGTTCAGCCGAGCGCCGGGCGAATCGCCCGCCGGGTCAGCCCAGTTCCTTCGGCGGCGTCCGGTCCGCGTCCACCTTCTCCACTCGCTCCAGCTCGCCCCACACGATGTACCGGTACGTGCTGGTGTACACCGGCGTGCAGGTCGTCAGCGTGATGTAGCGGCCGGGCTTCTTCCTGCCGGACTCCTTCGGCACCGGCGAGAGGACCTTGACGTTGTACTTCGAGGTCTCGGGAAGGATGGCGTAGGTCTTGTAGACGTACCACTTGTCCTTCGTCTCGAAGACGATCGGGTCGCCCTTCTCGATCTTGTCGATGTTGTGGAACGCGGCGCCGTGGCCGTCCCGGTGGGCGGCGAGGGAGAAGTTGCCGTCCTTGCCCGACATCGGCAGGGTCGCCTTGACGGGATCGGTGTAGTAGCCGGCGACACCGTCGTTGAGGATCTTGTTCGACGTGCCCTTCTCGACCAGGACCTCGCCCTTGCTCATCGCGGGCACGTGCAGGAAACCGATGCCGTTCTTGGTGTCCAGCGCTCCGGGGCCGCCGCGGTCGTGGGCCCAGCCGTCACGGACCTTGTCGGCCTGCTTGCCGGCCGCGCGGTCGGCGATCACGTTCGTCCACCACAGCGAGTAGACGACGAACAGGCCGAGGACCAGCCCCGCCGTGATGAGGAGTTCCCCGCAGAAGCTGACCGCCATGGCGATCGGGCCGGGCCCGCGGCGCGCCGCAGGCGGCCGGGACGCCCCGCCGGTGTGTTTCTCGTGGTCCGTGTCGGTGGTCGCTGCCACTGGTCATCTGCCCTTAACTGACGAGCGCATCCGGCTTGCCCTTGCTGCGCGGCCGTTCCTCGACCATCTTGCCCCAGACGATCATCCGGTACTTGCTGGTGAACTCCGGCGTGCACGTGGTCAGCGTGATGTAGCGGCCGGGCTTGGTGAATCCGGATCCCGTGGGCACGGGATTCAGGACGCTCGTGTTGCTCGGCGGCGTCACCGGCAGGATCGACGCCATCTTGTAGACGAAGTACTCGTCCTGCGTCTCCACGACGATCGGATCGCCCGGAGCGAGCTTGTTGATGTAACGGAACGGTTCTCCGTGGGTGTTGCGGTGGCCCGCGAGCCCGAAGTTACCGGTCTTGTCCCCGGGCATCGCCGTCTTCAGCGCGCCCTCGGCGTAGTGGCCGACCATGCCCCGGTCCAGCACGCCCTTGCTGTTGGTGCCCTCGGCGATCGGGACCACCACGTCCAGTTTGGGGATGTGCAGGATCGCGAAACCCTGGCCCGGCTCGAAGGCTCCCGGGCTGCGCTTGCCGCTCGCCCAGTCGTTCTGGAGGCTGCTGGCCTCCTGGCCGGCCTGGGCATGCGCCCGCACGTTCGTCCACCACAGCTGGTAGGTGACGAACAGCAGCATCAGCACACCGGCGGTGATGAAGACCTCTCCTATCGCCCGGCTCGCGACGACCGCGGCGCCCGGCTTGCGCGCCCGCGCCTGGCGCCGCGCCTCCACCCGCGACAGCGGCGCCGATGACCGGCTCCCCGTGCCGGAGTCGCCGTGGGTGTCGCTGCCGGTGCCGCTGGCGTAGTGGGCGTCCGGCGGGGCGTCCGAGGCGCCGCCACGACGCCCGTGACGGCGTTTGGCGGCCTTTCTACGGGCCGCGCGGCCTTCCGGGGCGGATCCGTCCTGCCGGGAGGCCGAGGAAGCCGCAGAGCCGGCTGGGGCGGCGCCGCTCCCCGGCGGGGGATCCGGTATCCGCAGCGCCACCGTCTCCTCGTCGACCGGCGGCAGATACCGCTCGTCCGAAGCGGGCTCGTACGCCGCGTAAGGCTCCGGCTGCGGCGGACCCGGCTGCGGCTGCCCGCCCGGCCCCGCCGGATACGGCTGCGGCTGCGGGGTCGCGCCGTACGCCCCTGCGCCCGGCCACTCCTCGAACGCCCCCGGCACCCCGTACGACTGCTGCCCGTACGAGGTGTCGGACTCGCGCTCGGGGCGCAGCGCGGTCACGCCGTGGCCCTGCCCACCACCGGGGCGAGCCCGGCCGACCTCGCCACCGCGCCCTGGTCGCCGCACTCCACCAGCCAGTTGGCCAGCATCCGGTGCCCGTGTTCGGTCAGCACCGACTCGGGGTGGAACTGCACACCCTCGACCGGCAGTTCGCGGTGCCTCAGTCCCATCACGATGCCGTCGTGCGTACGGGCCGTGACCTCCAGCTCGGCGGGGACCGTCGCCGGCTCGGCGGCCAGCGAGTGGTAGCGCGTCGCCGTGAAGGGAGAGGGCAGGCCCGAGAAGACGCCCCCACCGCCGTGCTCGACCAGCGAGGTCTTGCCGTGCAGCAGCTCGGGCGCGCGGTCCACCACACCGCCGTACGCCACCTGCATCGACTGCATGCCGAGACAGACACCGAAGACCGGGACACCCGTGTCGGCACAGTGCCGGACCATGTCGACGCACACCCCGGCCTGCTCCGGCGTGCCGGGGCCCGGGGAGAGCAGAACGCCGTCGAAGCCGTCCTGGGCGTGCGCCGTCGACACCTCGTCGTTGCGCAGGACCTCACACTCGGCGCCCAGCTGATACAGGTACTGGACCAGGTTGAAGACGAAGCTGTCGTAGTTGTCGACGACGAGAATGCGCGCGCTCACTGGTTGTCCACCGTCACATCGTTGAAGGGCAGCAGCGGCTCCGCCCACGGGAAGACGTACTGGAAGAGGACGTAGACCACGGCCACGACCAGGACGAGTGAGATCACTGCCCTCACCCACGTGTTCCCCGGCAGATGCCGCCAGATCCAGCCGTACATGCCGTCCCTTCCGTCGTACCACGGCACCAGACCCACGCCGTACAGCCACCAGACTAACGGCGCAGCGCCGCTGGTTTCCCGGCCTCCACGGGCTGGGTGGAGTCCAGGTGCGCCCAGACGATCAGCCGATGGCTGTGCCCCCATTCCGGTTCGCACGTGGTCAGCGTCAGATACCGTCCCGGACGCGTGTACCCGGATGTACGTGGGACAGGGTCGATCACCTCGATGTTCGAGGGCACTGTTTTGTACGGGCCTTTGTCGATTCGATACGTGAACCAGGTCGTGCCGTCGGTCAGCACCACCGCGTCACCGCGCCTGAGCTGGGGGAAGTCCTTGAAGGGGTCGCCATGGGTGCGGCGGTGACCGGCGACCGCGAAGTTCCCCTTCTGCCCGAGCCGGGCGGTCTCGGCGTAGTGGCCCAGTCCCTTCTTCAGGGTCCCGACGGCGGTGCCTTCGAGCACGGGCTTGTTCCACGTGAAACCGAGCCGCGGGATGTACATGATCGCGAAGGGCCTGCCCTCGGCGTACGGCGCCGGCTCGGGAGGGCCCGCCGGGACGTCGCCGACCGGCGTCCGGGGCTTCGACCACTCCTTGCGGAGCAGCTCGATCTGGTCGTCCATGACGCCGTCGGCCCGCACACCGGTCCAGAAGAGCACGTAGACGACGAACAGCACGATCACACTGCCGGCGGTGATGCAGAGTTCGCTGACGGTCCTGATGATCACGCGCACCGGCGGCTCCCCGGCCTCGCCTCTACTCCACGGGCTTCGCGTAGTGCAGATCCACTGTGCCCGAGTAGCCGGGCAGAGTCACCGGGCCGTTCTCCTCGACTTTCCAGCCGAGCCCGTAGACGTTGACGTAGACCATGTAGTTCTGGATCGCCGGGGAGGCCGCGAGCGCCTTCTGCAGCCTGTCCGGGTCACCCACCGCAGTGATCCTGTACGGCGGTGAGTAGACACGGCCCTGCAGGATCAGGGTGTTGCCCACGCAGCGCACGGCACTGGTGGAGATCAGTCGCTGGTCCATGACCTTGATGCCCTTGGCCCCGCCCTGCCACAGCGCGTTCACCACGGCCTGGAGGTCCTGCTGGTGGATGACCAGGTAGTCGGGCTGCGGCTCGGGGTAGCCGGGGAGCTTGGCGGTGGCGTCCGGCGGCGCGTCGTTGAGGGTGACCGAGAGCGAGTCGCCCCTGAGCTCGTGCGTGCCCGCCCGTTTCTCCAGGGCGGAGAGCTTGTCGTCCTCCGCCTTGGTGCTGCCGTCGTCGCGCTCGGCGAGCGCCTCTATGTCCTTGCGCAGGGTGCCGTTGGTCTCGTCCAGCTCGCCGTTCTCACGGCTGCGCTCGTGGATGAGGTCGGACAACTTCAGCAGCGAGGAGTCGGTGCGGATGTTGGTGCCCTTGGCGGTGTCGAAGCTGGTGAAGAAGATGAGACCCGCGAGAGCGAAGACGGCCGCCGTGAGGACTCGCACCGGCCGGAAACGGCGCGCGCGCCCAGGGGTGGATCCCGTCCCGGGGAAGTCGGCAGAATTGCTCAACGTACCCTTATCTCCTTCGGCGCGGCGGAAGCACTACGCTAACGGACGCCCGGGGGAGCCATCGGAGTCCCCTTACGCTGCCCCAGACCGACCCAGTTACCTGCGCGGCCACGCAGCGCATCGACAGGAGAGACCCTCGTGCCGAAGTCACGTATCCGCAAGAAGGCCGACTACACGCCGCCGGCCGCCAAGCAGACGACCGCCATCAAGCTGAGCAATCGCGGCTGGGTCGCGCCCGTCATGCTGGCCATGTTCCTCATCGGCCTGGCCTGGATCGTCGTCTTCTACGTCACCGACGGCTCGCTGCCCATCGACTCTCTGGGCAACTGGAACATCGTGGTCGGCTTCGGCTTCATCGCCGCCGGATTCGGCGTCTCGACCCAGTGGAAGTAGCGGTCACCGGAAGGTGAACGCAGCTCTGCCCAGGGCTGTTCGCTGAGTTATCCACAGCGGTTTTCCACATGGGGAAAAGAAAGACGATCTGTGGATAACTCGCGGAACGTTGACGCCGGTATGACGGAACTACTGGCACTCGAAAACCTGTTCGCCCCCTGTCTGACCTGCGAAAACGCGGGTCAGCGACAGGGGGCACATGTGTTCCCGCACAGCGTGCACAAGATCCGGCACCCGCTGTGGACAACGCCTGCTCAGACGAGCTGCGCGGTCCTCAGAACGGTCACCAGAACGACCACTCCCAGGACCAGGGCGCAGGTGCCGTACTGGACCAGTGCGCGCCGCTCCCGCGGGGCGTGGACCATGGCGTATCCCAGGACGACACCGGCGACGAGGCCGCCGATGTGGGCCTGCCACGAGATGTTGAAGCCCGGGCTGAAGGTGAAGATCAGGTTGATCACCAGCAGTGCGATGATCGGCCGCATGTCGTAGTCGAGCCGGCGCATCAGCACGGCGGTGGCACCGAAGAGGCCGAAGATCGCTCCGGAGGCGCCCAGCGTGGCCGTGTTCGGAGAGGCCAGCAGATAGGCCAGGGCACTGCCCGCGAGTCCGGAGATGAAGTAGAGCGCGAGGTAGCGGACGCGGCCGAGTGCGGCTTCGAGCGGGCCCCCGAGCCACCACAGGCTCAGCATGTTGAACGCGATGTGCCAGATCTCCTGGTGCGTGAACATCGACGTCACCATGCGGTACCACTCGCCTCCCGCCACGCCCTGGGTGGGCGTGAAGGGCGCGGGCGGCCAGGCGCCCAGGAGGACGAGATCCCCCAGCAGTGCCTCGTGGACCTGGACGGCGATGAACACGACCAGGTTGATCCCGAGGAGGATCTTGGTCAGCAGCCGGGGGTCGGCGGCGATGGAACCGCCCGCGATCGTCCGGGGCACTGCGGCTGTGGGCGAGTGCCCCGTGCCCGAGCCGGTGCGGACGCACTCGGGGCACTGGAAGCCGACGGAGGCGTTGACCATGCACTCGGGGCAGATCGGGCGCTCGCAGCGGGTGCAGCGGATCCCGGTCTCGCGGTCCGGGTGGCGGTAGCACATGGGGACGCTGTGGGCGTCCTGCGGGCTGCCCGCAGCCTGGTCGTCCATGGTCTCCCCTAGGTCGTGTGAGAAAAGCCCGCCCCGCCCATCCTTACGGATGAGCGGGGCGATTGGTTCCCTGCGGGAGCCTTCGCGCTCAGCGGGTCTCGACGACGACCGACTCGATGACCACGTCGTTGAGCGGTCGGTCGGTGCGGGGGTTCGTCTGGATCGTGGCGATGGTGTCCACGATCTTCTGGCTGGCCGCGTCGGTGATCTCACCGAAGATGGTGTGCTTGCGGTTCAGCCACGCGGTCGGGGAGACGGTGATGAAGAACTGCGAGCCGTTGGTGCCCGGGCCGGCGTTGGCCATCGCCAGCAGGTAGGGCTTGTCGAAGCGCAGGTCCGGGTGGAACTCGTCTTCGAACTGGTAGCCGGGGCCACCGGTGCCGTTGCCCAGCGGGTCGCCGCCCTGGATCATGAAGCCACTGATCACCCGGTGGAAGACCGTGCCGTCGTAGAGCTTGTCGGTGGACTTCTGACCCGTCTCCGGGTGGGTCCACTCCCGCTCGCCCTGGGCGAGCTCGACGAAGTTCTTGACCGTCTTGGGCGCGTGGTTCGGCAGAAGCCGGACTTCGATGTCGCCGTGATTGGTCTTCAGGGTGGCATAGAGCTGCTCAGCCACGATCTGCCTTCCGTTGTCTTTCCGTGACCCCTTGATCCTCGCACGGACCGGCCCCGGCGTCGCCCGAGCTCGGCGCGGCGGGGGGAAACCCTCGACCGGCTTCGCAGAAAACCGGTCGAGTAGTCCCGGGTCGGGGGCGCGCGGCGGGGATCCGTGGCATTGTCGACGACAAGCTCCCGTTGCCCCCTATTTCGCCCGCTATTGCACGTGATCGGCGCTGGATGCCGGTTCGCGTGACCCGGATGCCCGTCCGCGCATGCCTGGTCGTGCACCGGGAGGCATGATCCGTAAAAGGGTGGAAAGTCGAAATACCGTACGCCACCGAGGAGGAGGAACCCGTGACCCGCATCGACAGCGTGCGCGCCGCGACTGGTTCGGCGAAGGACAGCGTGCTGCACGCCGCGGAAGTGGTGGCGCCCTACGCCGACACGGCCAAGGACAGGGCCGCGCACTACGCACACGAGGCACGCGTACGGCTAGCGCCCAAGGTGACGCAGGCCGCAGGGCAGGCGCGCGTCCAGTACGGCACGCTTGTGCAGCCGTATCTGGAGCAGGCCCGCACGCATGTGCCACCGAAGGTCGACCAGGCCGCCCAGGAAGCCGCCGAACGCACCCGCAAGGCTGCCCGTCAGGCGGCGGAGTACTCCAGGCCGAGGATCGAGCAGGCGGTGGCCGCGGCCGTGCCTGTCACGACCGAGGCCGCAGCCCGGAGTGTGGCCGCCATGGCCGCACTGCGCGGTCAGGTCTCGTCGAAGGAGATCCAGAAGCTGGTCCGCAAGCACGAGAGGCGGGCCAGGGCCGGCAAAGCCATGAAGACGCTGGTGATCCTGGGTGCCGTGGCGGGCGGTGCCTTCGCCGCGTGGAAGTGGTGGGACAAGCAGGCCAACCCGGACTGGCTGGTGGAGCCGCCGGCCGCTACGGAGGTCCCCGAGTCGGGGCACCTGTCCTCCGTGGACGGTACGGGCCAGTCGGTGCTGGATCCTGAGGTCGAGGCGAAGCAGGCCGAGGACGAGGCCGCGCAGCGCGACGACCGTTCCTGAGGGCGCCGGATTCAACAGCACGGCGGGGCGGGAGACTTGAGGGTCTCCCGCCCCGCCGTGCTGTTTCACGTGAAACACGCGTCACCGGGATCCGCCCGGAAACGCACCATGCCCCCCGAGGCTGCGTTTCCGCAGCTCGGGGGGCATTTCCGGAGTGGAGCCTAGGGGAGTCGAACCCCTGACATCTGCCATGCAAAGACAGCGCTCTACCAACTGAGCTAAGGCCCCGGAAGGTGACATCCCACCGGAGGAAGCGCGTCCCTCCGGGCGTCGGAGACCAGAGTACCGGGTCACCCCCGTGGTTCCGCAAAAAGATTGGGGGTCCCCGTCGCCGACCACTCTCCGTAAGATGCTCGGCGTGGTTCGCTACCGCGAACCGCCGTACATGGGGAAGCGATGGGGAGACGCAATGGACGCCGCACAGCAGGAAGCGACCGCAAGAGCGCGGGAACTGCAGCGGAACTGGTACGGGGAGCCGTTGGGGGCGCTCTTCCGTAGGCTCATCGACGATCTTGGTCTCAACCAGGCTCGTCTCGCGGGGGTTCTGGGACTGTCCGCTCCGATGCTGTCGCAGCTGATGAGCGGTCAGCGGGCGAAGATCGGCAACCCGGCCGTGGTGCAGCGGGTGCAGCAGCTCCAGGACCTGGCGGGGCAGGTCGCGGACGGCAGCGTGAGCGCGGCCGAGGCCACCGAGCGCATGGAGGAGATCAAGAAGTCACAAGGGGGCTCGGTGCTCAGCAACACCACACAGACCACCAGCAGTTCGGGGGCGCCCACGGTCAAGCGCGTCGTGCGCGAGATCCAGTCGCTGCTGCGGTCGGTCGCGGCCGCGGGTGACATCATCGACGCCGCCGACACCCTCGCCCCGACCCATCCGGAGCTGGCAGAGTTCCTCCGGGTCTACGGGGCCGGCCGCACCTCGGACGCGGTCACGCACTACCAGTCCCACCAGAGCTGATCCCCGGCCCGGCCGCCGAAGGGGGTTCGGCAGCGGGCTGCGGGTGAGGTGACGGGGGACGCGTCACGGTACGGGCGGGCACGAGGGGGCGTGCGCCGCACGGGGGACCGGTCGACGCGAGGGGGACGTATCGCTCATCGGGGGAGTCGGGGGGCGTCAGGGGGAGCCGTTTCGCCCGGCGGGGAGTCGTAGCGCTCGCCGAGGGGGAAGCAAGGGGGAAAGCCGCAGGGGGAGGAGCGACGGACAGCCATGGGTGAGGTCTTCGCCGGCCGGTACGAACTGGTCGACCCGATCGGACGCGGAGGGGTCGGTGCCGTCTGGCGTGCCTGGGACCACCGCCGC
This sequence comes from Streptomyces sp. NPDC096046, assembly GCF_040303285.1. NCBI lineage: Bacteria > Bacillati > Actinomycetota > Actinomycetes > Kitasatosporales > Streptomycetaceae > Streptomyces > Streptomyces sp. NPDC096046. Next base: position 239,893 of record NZ_JBEOSZ010000001.1, read on the forward strand.
CGTCGCTACGTGGCCGCCAAGGTCCTGCTCCAGAGCGACGCGCACTCCCTGCTGCGCTTCGTCCGCGAACAAGCCCTGCGGATCGACCACCCCCATGTGCTCGCCCCCACCAGCTGGGCCGCCGACGACGACAAAGTCCTGTTCACCATGGATCTGGTGGCAGGTGGATCCCTGGTCCATCTCGTCGGGGACTACGGCCCCCTGCCACCGGCTTTCGTCTGCACCCTGCTCGACCAGTTGCTGGCGGGCCTGGCCGCGGTGCACGCGGAGGGCGTGGTGCACCGTGACGTCAAACCCGCCAACGTGCTCCTGGAGGCCACCGGCACGGGCCGGCCGCGGCTGCGGCTGTCCGACTTCGGCATCGCGATGCGGCTGGGCGAGCCCCGCCTGACCGAGACCAATCTCGTCGTCGGGACGCCCGGCTATCTGGCTCCCGAGCAGATGATGGGCGCCGAACCTGACTTCCCCGCCGACCTGTTCGCCGTAGGGCTGGTCGCGCTGTATCTGCTGGAGGGCGCCAAGCCGGACAGCAAGGCGCTCATCCAGTACTTCGCCGAGCACGGGACGCCCGGTGCGCCCCAGGGCATTTCGGAGCCGCTGTGGCAGGTGGTGGCCATGTTGCTCCAGCCGGACCCGGAAGCCCGGTTCCGTACGGCGACGGGGGCGCGCAAGGCACTCGCCGCCGCCGCGGAACTCCTCCCCGAGCCCGGACCGGACGACGAGCTGATCGAGATCTTCGACCAACTCGGCCCGCTCCCCCGGGGGTTCGCTCCCGAGGGGCCGCTGGAGAGGGCGAAAGGGCTGGGCCGGCAAGCGGAGCCGTCCGGCCCCGGGACGGGCGACGAACCATTCCGGCGGGGAGCCGACGAAGCGGAACTGCCGGTGCCCCGCGGGCAGCGCGGAGACGTCTCGAGCCATGCCTGGTCACAGGCGAGCGCCCCGTCGCTGCCGTCCGACCCGCGACGGACCACCGATCCCTCGGCCGCCGCCCAGTCGTCTTCCATGTCGGACACCGGCAGCTTCCCGCTGCCGCCTCCGCAGGCCACCGTCACCACGTCCCCGGCGCCCGGGGCGTCACACCCCGCACCCCCGCAGGGCCCGCACCCGCAGGCTCCGGTCTCCCCTTACGACCCCACGCACCCGTTGTCCACCGCCCAGCCGCTCCCCCCGGTGTACTCCGGCCCGTCCCTCCCTCCTGCGGAGCAGTACCGCACGGACACCTCCACCGCCTCGTACACGGCCTGGACTCCCCCGGCCCCGCTCGTCGCCCAGGCGCCGTCGCGGCACCGGGCGCTCAAGCCTTCCCGCCCCGGCCCCCCGGCCACGGTGGCGGTGCCACTGCTGCTCCTGGCGCTGGCCTGCTACGCCGTGGGCTTCTGGGCCCTGACCCAGATCTGAGCGGGCCGGCGGCCGCCCGGCTCCGCGGTCGCGGCGAGCCCGGCGATCAGGGCGGCGACACGGCGGACACGGCGAGTGCGCCCGGCCCTCTTACGCGGCGTTCCTCCGCCGAGCCACCAGGGTCCACACCCCGAGCCCCACCAGCAGCGCGCTGCCGGTGCCGATCCCGCCCACGGCGAGCGCCCTCATCGCGGTGTCATCGTCCCCGGTCACACCCTGCGCAGCCGCCTCCCGGTCCTCGTCCGAGACCTCGAAGACGCCCTTCGGCTCGGCCTCCCCCACGTACTCGGGCCCGCTCCGCGCCTCCCCGCTCACCCGGACCCGCAGCGTCATCACGAACGGCCCGTCGCCGAAGGTGTCGGCGACGGCCTCGGAGAGGTGGGCGACGAGGTAGTGGGAGCCGGCGAAGCGCAGCGCGCTCACCTGCGGGGTGGCGGCGTAGCGGTTGGCGTGGTCGACCGGTGGGAGCGGGCGCAGGCTCCCGGACTTCTGACCGCCGTCGTAACCGACACCCACGTCGGCGACGTGACCGCGTGCCGGGTTGTAGAGGGCCAGGCTCAGCGCGTCGGAGGTGTAGCCGGTGGCGCCGGAGCCGGAGCTGCCGAGATCGGCCGTGACGGAGACCTGCTGTCCCCAGTCGACGGGCACCTTGTAGAAGAGTGTCTGGCCGGGCCGGATGTCGTCCCGCCAGACTCCCTGGTCGAGGGGGGTGGCACCGGTGAACCCGGCGCCACCCTTCCGGCGCCGGGACTGTCCCTGGACCGGCTGGGGCGTGGCGGAGTTCCACACCTCGGGCGCGCTGGTCGCCCCGGTCTTCGCCGTCCGCGGTTCCGTCATGGCGACGAGTTCCAGGTCCCAGGCGTCCGGCGAGGAGCCCTCGCCCTCGGGGTCGACGCGCTCGACCGACACGTAGTAGGCACCCGCCTTGCGGCACAGCGGCTTGTCGGGCGAGATCTCGCGCATGCCCCACGCGGCGATGGGGTGAGGGCTGCGGGCGGCCCCGAAGCCGGTGTTGTCGACGGAGCAGGTGTTCCCCTCGGCGTCCTGCACGGTCACTTTGACCCCGTCGATGACGGAGACGGTGCTGCCGGGGGAGGGGACGGCGGTGACGGAGACGTACGCGTTCGACGCGGCGTCGAGTTCGAGGCCGTAGCTGACCTTGCCGCTGCCGGGCAGGGAGCTCTTGTAGGTCCGGCCGGGCTCCAGGAGGGCGGCCTCCCCGGTGCTCCTCGCGCCCTCGACGCTCTGCGCGCCGACAGCGAAGGCGTACGGGCCCGGGGCGCCGGAGGCCTCTCCGGCGGCGTCGGCCTGGCCGGGCGTCACGGCCGCCGTCGTCCCCAGCATCACCGCCACAGCCCCCAGGCGTACGGCCCCCGCCGGACGGCCTCGCCACGCCACCGCGCGCCGTCCCCGCGCCGTACGACACCGTCCCCTCACGCGCCACCCCTCACGTCGCCGACCACAGAGCCCGTGAAACCGTGCCCCATCCTGCCGCGTCGGCCGGGTCCACGACCGGCCCTCGGCACACAAAACCCCGACCGCGAGGCGGCCGGGGTGTGCTCGGTCTGGGTTGTCGTGACTCACGAACCCGTGGGCACGGAGTCAGTCGCCTCCGTCCACAGATCCTGCTCGGCGCGATCCGCCTGGATCTGGCGGTACACGAGGAGCCCGCCGATGGCGGCCAGTGCGACCAGGAGAAGCTTCTTCACCGCGCTACCTCGTCTTTCCTTGACGTAGGGGACCTCTGGCGCCCGACTATACACACCGACCGAGACCGATCGGTGACCTGAGTCGGCCGTCAACTCCCGTCCCGGAAGCCGGGATAGAAGCGGAGATCACCCTTCCGATCGGAGGGTGATCACACCTGGACGGACGGTTACTTTGACCGCCTTTCGCCACTCTCCTCACCTTTTCACCCTCTTTGCCGCCATACGGGTGGTGTTCATCAGAACATCGCCGCGCCACGGGTCGGGGTCCACCACTTCTCGACCCGCATACACATCATGAGGAAAGTACGCAAATCGCCCAACCCGAAAGTGAGGGGCCATGGCCCGGAACAAGGTCATGACGCTGTGGACCACCATCGTCACCGCCTTCCTGGCGCTCTGCACGGCGCTCGGACTCGTCACCACGACCGCCGCCGCGGCGGTACCGCAGAGCGAGCAGAAGAGCAACAGCGGCGGCGCGAGCATCCCGCAGCAGCGGACAGCGGCACCGGCGGCCTTCCCCTGGACCTCCCCCAAGGCCCTGCCCCCCACGATGAAGCAGCGCATCCGCGCCGAGGCCCATGGCAAGACCCCCCGCTGCCGGCACCGCTCGCCCGCGGACACGGCGACCTCCCCCGGCACCGACTGCACCGATGAGGACCCCGACGCCGAGGCGGACCATCTCACGCCCCTGCAGCGCTGAACCCGGCACCACATCCTGGCGATCCCGCGTACAGAGCCCGGCAGCTCGACAGAGCCGCCGGGCTCACGCATGTCCCGGCCCTCCGGCCACCGACCGCATCAGGGCACACCGGAGAGACGGAAAACCCCCGGCCGTCACCGGTCGGGGGTCATCGCGCCGGTGCGCTTCTCACTGCTTGCGCCGGCCGAGAACACAGAACTCGTTGCCTTCCGGGTCGGCCATGACGACCCACGACTGATCGCCCTGGCCGATGTCGACCCGCTTGGCGCAATGCGCCTCGAGGCGAGCCACTTCGGCGGCCTGGTCGTCGGGCCTGAAGTCGAGGTGCAGCCGGCTCTTGGACTGCTTGGCTTCCGCGATGCGGACGAAATCCAGCCCTGGCATGCGATCCGGCTCGGGGCGGATCTCGAACTCATCGTCGGACGAGTACACCACCACCCAGCCCAGCGCGTCGGCCCACCACTGCCCCAGGGCCACCGGATCCACCGCGTGAACGATTACCTGTTCCCATTCCAAGGTCATTGACCGAGTCTGGGCACGGGGACGGCCAGGCGGTTCGAGTCGCCGGGTGGGAGAACCGGACGGTGGCTGATGGCGGCCCTGGACAGCGAAGAACCCCAGCCGATCTCGACCGGGGTTCTTGTCGCTGTGGGGCTAACAGGATTTGAACCTGTGGCCTCATCCTTATCAGGTCGATCATGTGGGGTCATGGACGTCGGCCAACTCGCTCTGAGCCTCGATGGATCGTCCGTCGGTGTTCGGCGCTGACCGCTGCCGTTCGCCCCTGTTGATGTCGGCCGGTGATGTCAGCGATGAGGGGCGCTCTTGACAAACCCAGTACAGGGCCTGTCTCGAAGTCGGGTGTGAGCTTGTGCCAAGATCGCGGGATGCTGCGACTCACCGATTTCATTATCGACTGCCCGGACACGATGAACCTGGCGGCTTTCTACTCCGAGGTCACGGGCCGTCCGATCAAGGAAGGCAGCTCCGAGAACTGGGCTGGCATCCAGTTCGGTGAAATCGAGCTGGCATTCATCCGGGTGGACGACTACCGCGCTCCGCAGTGGCCCGACAGCGAGCACCCCAAGCAGTTCCACCTCGACTTCGAAGTGGACGAGATCGAGTCCGAGCAGCGCCGCGTCCTCGACCTCGGCGCGACGCTGAGGCAGGACTTCATCGGCCCCAACGGCTACGGCTGGCAGGTCTACACCGACCCGATCGGCCACCCCTTCTGCCTGTGCCGTAACAAGGGCGTCATCTGGACCGACCAGGGCCCGATCTGGCCCAAGCGAGACTAATCAGCCGCCCACGTCCCCACCACTCTCCCCAGCTCCCATCCCGTCCGCCGTCGACCCACACACCGTGGAGCGGGCGTGGTTCATGGCGTCCAGGTGGAGCGCGCCACTGTACGAACGACCTGGACGCCATGGGCCGCGTCTGCTCGGCTCTGCCTGGGTCGGCGGTGGACGGGATGGGAGCTCCCCGCGCACGCCACTACGGGCCCGCGGTCGGGAACGGCGCCCCCTCCATCCCGGTGCCGGCCGATCCCCCGCCGGAGGCACCGTCTTGGCCGATGGCCGCTCTGTACGGTGATCGACTCATGGCCACCGGCCCTATCCACATGTGGGCGCGCGTCGGCGGCGGCAGCGCCGAGCGGGCCGAAGGCAGGAGCGCGGGCGCAGCCAGAGCCGGGAAGCGCGCCCGGCGGAGCGGAGCGCAGCCGGGGCTTGATGAGGTAGAGAAACCTGTAACAGCTTCGCTCAGGCCTGGTCAGGCTGAAGGTGCGTCGGTGGTCAGGAGTCGGCTCGTGAATCCGGCTCGGCAAAGGCGCTCGTACGCTTCGAGCACGTCGGCAGGTAGTGGCTGGCCGATCATGAATCCCTGCTCCGGGTAGATCATCAACCTCTGAAGCGCGCCGACCAGCATGTCGATCACCAGACGGGCGTCACCAATGGAGTCGACGTACTCGTCCAGCGTCATAGGGCTGGAGGCGCTGACAACCTCGACTCCGGGCCAGAGCTTCCGCGCGGTGGCGTACGCCCGCCGCTCCTCGTACGGCTTGCTGATCAGGAGCACCGAGGACACCTCCACCCCGGCCTCCTCCAACAACTCTCGCGAGAAGCGGATGTTCTCGCCCGTGTTGCGGGCACGAGGCTCGACCAGAACGTCACTGCTGGGGACCCCGAGTTCCACTGCCCGCTCCCGGTAGCGGACGGCCTCGCCGCGGGGCATGCGTTCCCGTGTCGTGGGGCTCGTGGCACCGGTGAAGAGGAGCAGAGGGGCCATGCCGCGCTTGTACAGGTCCACTGCCGTGTCAGCAACGCCCAGGTCGTGGCTGCCGAGCCCGATGGCCACCGAGCACGGCCGGGGTGAGTGACCCATCTGGTGGTAGTCCCACACGCGTCGGGCGTCTGCCCAATCCTGTGTCGAGATCACTGCTGCCCCTCCCTGTCCTTCGCCGAGTCGGGCATCGAAGTCGTACTCCCATGCGAAGCGCGACGCCGCGTGCACCCCGATGGCGAATTCCACGACGGTGCCCTCGGCCGTGTACGTCGTTCGGTGCAGCTCGACGACCGGTTCGCCCGGCGGTAGCTGCAACTGCTTGACCTCGTCCGGTGTCGCAGCACGGGCAAACAGTCGCTCCTTCATGTGATCGATCCCGTAACCCGCGTCGTACAGCACACGAAATCCGCCGCCCCGGCCGGCGGGACCCGGAGTGGGGTCCACCAGGCGTGTTCCCTCAACGTGCTCGGGACGGTAGTAGTTGGTCAGCGTGTGCGTCGGCTGGTCGCCTTCCTTGACCAGTCGCGCGCGGGCGTAGACCTCGGCACCTTCCGGTAGCCCATGTGCGGCCGCTACCCTGGAAGATCCACTCATCGGCTGATGTCAGCCATGGATGTCAAAGACCCCCAGCCGCTACCGACTGGGGGTCTTCTCGCTGGTGGGGCTAACAGGATTTGAACCTGTGGCCTCATCCTTATCAGGGATGCGCTCTAACCAACTGAGCTATAGCCCCGCCGCGCTCTGCGGTGTGCGTCCCGCGCGCTGACTCCTGAAGATTAGCGCACGACATGCGCAGTCCCAAAATCGGTTGTCGGGACAACGTCAAAGGACGTCACTCGTCCTCGGCGAGCGTCAGCTCGACACCGCCCACGAAGCCCGCGGACAGGTTGTAGATGAACGCGCCGAGCGTCGCGAGGGCCGTCGCCAGGACGACATCGATGACCGCGATGATCGACGTGAACATCAGAACGTTCGGCAGCGACAGGAAGGCCTGCAGATCGAAGCCGTTGGACTCGTTCGAGCCCGTGGCCTCGGAGATCGTGCCGCCGACCGTCGAGAAGACGCCCATCGCGTCCATGACCATCCACAGCACGGCGGACGCGACGATCGTGCAGATGCCCAGGGCGATGGAGAGCAGGAAGCTGACCTTCATCACCGACCACGGGTCGGCCTTCGCCACCCGCAGCCGCGCCTTGCGGACACGCGGAGTGGTACGTGCCCCCGTACGGGGACGCCGTGCGGTACCGGCACCCTCGGCCGCCTGCTGCGCCGGGTAGGCCTGCGGCGGGTGGTACGGCCCGGCGGCCTGCCGCGCCTGCCGGTCCCCGGGCAGGGGGGAGGCCGTGCCCGGCTCCTGGGCGGTCGGCTGCGGCTGTGCGCCGGAGGCGGACGGGCCCGCGCCGGCCTTGTGCTGCTGGGCCTGCGGACCTCGGGTGTCCGTCACAGTTCCCCCCTGTGATTCCTGCGCGTCAGGCGAGGGCGCGTCCTTGGTCGGGGACTTGATCGCCTTCAGGTTGGTCGTATGCGGGTCCGCCGCACGTGCGGCGGAGCCACGACCGCCGTCGTCCGCTTCCGTACCCCTTGAGGTACCGGCCGGTCCGGCGCCCGTGGCTCCGCTCACGCTGACTCACTCCTCGTGCCTACTCGGACGAGGGCGCCTCACCCTCGTCCGTGCCGGTCACGGCACCCTCGGCGGTCTCGTCGACGACCACGTCGCCGTCGACCTCTTCCGCCTCGCGTCCCGCCTCGGCGTTGCGAGCGATGCCCACGACGGCATCGCGCTTGCCCAAATTGATCAGTTGAACGCCCATGGTGTCACGGCCGGTTTCCCTGATCTCGTTGACTCGCGTACGAATCACACCGCCCGACAGCGTGATGGCGAGGATCTCGTCGGTCTCCTCGACCACCAGCGCGCCGACGAGGGATCCACGGTCCTCGACGATCTTGGCAGCCTTGATGCCGAGGCCGCCGCGACCTTGGACGCGGTACTCGTCGACGTTGGTCCGCTTCGCGTACCCGCCGTCTGTGGCAGTGAACACGAACGTACCGGGTCGAACAACATTCATCGAGAGCAGCTCGTCGCCCTCGCGGAAGCTCATGCCCTTGACACCCGAGGTGGCACGGCCCATGGGCCGCAGGGTGTCGTCCGAGGCCGTGAACCTGATCGACTGCGCCTTCTTGCTGATCAGAAGCAGATCGTCGTCCGCCGAGACCAGCTCGGCTCCGATCAGTTCGTCGTCCGAACCGTCCTGACCCTCGCGAAGGTTGATGGCGATCACACCGCCGGAACGAGGTGAATCGTAATCCTTCAGAGGCGTCTTCTTCACAAGTCCGGCCTTGGTGGCCAGAACGAGATAGGGAACCGCCTCGTAGTCACGGATCGCCAGGATCTCGGCGATCGCCTCGTCCGGCTGGAAGGCGAGCAGGTTCGCCACGTGCTGGCCGCGCGCGTCCCGGCCGGCGTCGGGCAGCTCGTACCCCTTGACGCGGTAGACGCGGCCCTTGTTGGTGAAGAACAGCAGCCAGTGGTGCGTGGTGGACACGAAGAAGTGGTCGACGATGTCGTCTTCCTTGAGCTTCGCGCCGCGCACGCCCTTGCCGCCGCGCTTCTGGGCGCGGTAGTCGTCGGTCTTGGTGCGCTTGATGTAGCCGCCCCGGGTGACCGTGACGACGATGTCCTCCTCGGCGATCAGGTCCTCGATGGACATGTCGCCCTCGTAGGGGATCAGCGTCGTTTTGCGGTCGTCGCCGAACTTCTCGACGATCGCGGCCAGTTCGGCGCTGACGATGCCCCGCTGGCGGACCGGGGAGGCGAGGATCTCGTTGTACTCGTTGATCTTCGCCTGGAGTTCGTCGTGCTCCTGGACGATCTTCTGGCGCTCCAGGGCGGCCAGTCGGCGCAGCTGCATCTCGAGGATGGCGTTGGCCTGGATCTCGTCGATCTCCAGCAGGCTCATCAGGCCGCCGCGGGCGATGTCGACGGTGTCGCTGCGCCGGATCAGCGCGATGACCTCGTCGATGGCGTCCAGGGCCTTCAGCAGACCGCGCAGGATGTGGGCCCGCTCCTCGGCCTTGCGCAACCGGAAGCGCGTACGCCGGACGATGACCTCGATCTGGTGCGTCACCCAGTGGCGGATGAACGCGTCCAGCGAGAGCGTGCGCGGCACGCCGTCCACCAGCGCCAGCATGTTGGCGCCGAAGTTCGACTGCAGGTCGGTGTGCTTGTAGAGGTTGTTCAGCACGACCTTGGCGACCGCGTCCCGCTTCAGCACGATGACCAGGCGCTGGCCGGTGCGCGAGGAGGTCTCGTCACGCACGTCGGCGATGCCGCCGATCTTGCCGTCCTTGACCAGGTCGGCGATCTTCTGCGCGAGGTTGTCGGGGTTGGTCTGGTACGGCAGCTCCGTGACCACCAGGCACTGGCGGTTCTGGATCTCCTCGACCTCGACGACCGCGCGCATGGTGATCGAGCCGCGGCCCGTGCGGTAGGCCTCCTCGATGCCCCGGCGGCCGACGACGAGCGCGCCGGTCGGGAAGTCCGGGCCCTTGATGCGCTCGATGAGCGCGTCCAGCAGCTCCTCGTGCGAGGCCTCGGGGTTCTCCAGGTACCACTGGGCGCCGGCGGCGACCTCGCGCAGGTTGTGCGGCGGGATGTTGGTCGCCATGCCGACCGCGATACCCGCCGAGCCGTTGATCAGCAGGTTCGGGAAGCGGGCCGGCAGGACGGTCGGCTCCTTGGAGCGGCCGTCGTAGTTGTCCGTGAAGTCGACGGTCTCCTCGTCGATGTCGCGGACCATCTCCATCGACAGCGGCGCCATCTTGCACTCGGTGTACCGCATGGCCGCGGCCGGGTCGTTGCCCGGGGAGCCGAAGTTGCCGTTGGAGTCCACGAGCGGCATGCGCATCGACCACGGCTGCGCGAGGCGGACCAGCGCGTCGTAGATCGAGGAGTCGCCGTGCGGGTGGTAGTTGCCCATGACGTCGCCGACGACGCGGGCGCACTTGTAGAAGCCGCGCTCGGGGCGGTAGCCGCCGTCGTACATGGCGTACAGCACACGGCGGTGGACGGGCTTGAGGCCGTCGCGGACGTCCGGCAGCGCACGCGAGACGATGACGGACATCGCGTAGTCGAGGTACGAGCGCTGCATCTCCGTCTCGAGCCCGACGGGCTCGACGCGCATGGCCAGGGCGTCACCCTCGGGCGTCGTCACGGGAGTGTTCTCGTCGGTCATTGCTGGTGAAGATCCTTCCTGATGCGGTCAGCTGAGACCGACTCAGATGTCGAGGAAGCGGACGTCCTTGGCGTTGCGCTGGATGAACGCGCGGCGGGCCTCGACGTCCTCGCCCATGAGGACCGAGAACAGGTCGTCGGCCTGAGCGGCGTCGTCGAGGGTGACCTGGCCGAGGACACGGTGCTCCTGGTCCATGGTCGTGATGCGCAGCTCCTCGGCGTTCATCTCGCCGAGACCCTTGAAGCGCTGGACCGAGTCCTCGCGGATGCGCTTGCCGGCGTTGCGGCCCATCTCGATCAGGGCGTCGCGCTCGCGGTCGGAGTACGCGTACTCGAAGTCGTCCTTGCCCCACTTGATCTTGTAGAGCGGCGGACGGGAGAGGTACACGTGCCCGGCCTCGACCAGGGGCCGCATGAAGCGGAACAGGAAGGTCAGCAGCAGGGTGTTGATGTGCTGGCCGTCGACGTCGGCGTCCGCCATCAGGATGATCTTGTGATAGCGGAGCTTCTCGATGTCGAAGTCCTCGTGGACTCCGGTGCCGAAGGCCGAGATCAGCGCCTGGATCTCCTGGTTCTGCAGGATCTTGTCGATCCGCGCCTTCTCGACGTTCAGGATCTTGCCGCGGATCGGGAGGATCGCCTGGTACTGCGGGTTGCGGCCGGACTTGGCCGAGCCGCCGGCGGAGTCACCCTCGACGATGAAGATCTCGCACTTGGTGGGATCGTTCGACTGGCAGTCGGACAGCTTGCCCGGCAGGGACGCCGTCTCCAGCAGGCCCTTGCGGCGGGTGAGGTCACGGGCCTTGCGGGCCGCCACGCGCGCGGTGGCCGCCTGGATGCCCTTGCGGATGATGTCCGCGGCCTCGTTCGGGTTCCTGTCCAGCCAGTCCGCGAGGTGCTCGTAGACGACCTTCTGGACGAAGGTCTTGGCCTCGGTGTTGCCCAGCTTGGTCTTCGTCTGGCCTTCGAACTGGGGCTCGCTCAGCTTGACCGAGATGATCGCCGTCAGACCCTCGCGGATGTCGTCACCCGTGAGGTTGTCGTCCTTCTCGCGCAGCAGCCTCTTGTCGCGCGCGTACTTGTTGATCAGCGAGGTCAGCGCGGCGCGGAAGCCCTCTTCGTGCGTACCGCCCTCATGGGTGTGGATGATGTTGGCGAAGGAGTACACGCCCTCGGTGTAGCCGCCGTTCCACTGCATGGCGACTTCGAGGGACAGGTGCTTGTCCCGGTCCTCGGCCTCCAGGTCGATGACGGTGGGGTGCACCGCCTCGCCCTTGCGGGAGTTGAGGTACTTCACGAAGTCGACGATGCCGCCCTCGTAGTGGTACGTGACCGTCTTGACCTCGGCGGTCTCGTCCGCGCCCGCCTCGTCCGCCCCGGAGGTGGCCTTGGCGGACTCACGCTCGTCGGTGAGCTTGAGCGTGAGGCCCTTGTTGAGGAACGCCATCTCCTGGAAGCGCCGCGAGAGCGTCTCGAAGGAGTAGTCGGTGGTCTCGAAGATGTCCGGGTCGGCCCAGAAGGTGACCGAGGTGCCGGTCTCCTCGGTGGCCTCGTGCTGGGCGAGCGGCGCCGTGGGGACGCCCATCTTGTAGTCCTGCGTCCAGCGGTGGCCGTCCGTCCTGACCTCGACGGCGACCCTTGAGGACAGCGCGTTGACGACGGAGACGCCCACGCCGTGCAGACCACCGGAGACCGCGTAGCCGCCGCCGCCGAACTTGCCGCCCGCGTGCAGCACGGTCAGCACGACCTCGAGGGCCGGTTTGCCCTCGGAGGCGACGATGCCCACCGGGATGCCACGGCCGTTGTCGACGACCCGGACGCCACCGTCGGGGAGGATCGTCACGTCGATGGTGTCCGCGTGGCCGGCCAGCGCCTCGTCGACCGAGTTGTCGACGACCTCGTACACGAGGTGGTGCAGCCCTCGCTCACCGGTCGAGCCGATGTACATGCCGGGTCGCTTGCGGACCGCGTCCAGACCCTCGAGGACGGTGATGGCGCTGGCGTCGTACGACGCCGTTACTGAGGCCTCGGCGACTCCGGCCGGGGCCTCGGTGGACGGGATGTTCTCGTTGGGGTTGCCGGAATCGGCCACGAAGCGCCCTTTCTGGCACAGCACGAGCCAGGCTCGTCGGCGGGTTGCCGGAGCGGCTGCGGCATGTTGCGTTGGTAAGCCTTGATCAGCGTTGCTCAGCTTTTCCCGGACGGTCCCCACGATTGGGGCGGGATTGCTTCCAGTCTACCGGTAGCACTGACACTGATGGGGGTTTGCCGGTACCTGAGTCCGCATGTGCCGCCCTCGACGGGTCTTGTCCGACTCCCGATATACGGATGGGGGCTCCAAGAGGCTCACGGAGGCACTCAGCGCTTCCGGCCGTCAACCCTTGGCTACTTAGGAGTCAGGTCGCGATTCGCAACCGTGTGCGGGCACCCGACGGAAGGGCCGCCGACGCTCCGAACGAGCCGGCACAAGCCTTCGATGTGAAGTCAGTCACGTGCTGTCGACGGGTGGGAAACCGGTGCCGCTTCAGCCGTAGGTGTCGCCCGGACCGGTGCTGCCGGGGGCGCGCAGCGGGCCGTAGCGGCGCGCGGGGCCGCCCGGCCCCTGCACCTTGATCAGCTTCACCGTGCCGTGCCCCAGGTCCTCGTTGAGGCGCGCGACCAGCGTGGGCGCGAGCAACCGGAGGTTCGTCGCCCAGGCCGTCGAGTCGCAGCGCACCGTCAGGACGTGCTCGTCCTCGTCGTACCTCTCCGGGACGCAGTGCTTGGCCACGTCCTCGCCGACGATCTGCGGCCAGCGGCCCACCACCCCGCCCACCGCGGCCGGAGCCTCCCAGCCCCGCTCGGTGATCAGCCGGTTGATCGCGGACCCGAGCGCCATGGGGTCGCGCCCGTCGGCGCGTGCACCGGAGCGCAGACCGCCGCGGCGCGCCTGCTTCTTCTGCTGTGCCGCGTCCCCACGCGCGCGTGCGGCTTCCCTGGCGGCCCGCAGCGCCACGCGCGCGAGGTCGACACCGGAGGGCTCGGGGGTCTTCCCGGAGCCCCCGGATGTGTTCTGCGTCATACGCGCTCCACCGTCCCCTCGGACACGGCGAACCGCGTCCCGGACAGCACGTGCGGTACGTCGTCGTCGACGGCGGCCGTCACCAGGACCTGCTCGCCGGGCGCGACCAGCTCGGCGAGGCGCTCCCGGCGACGGGTGTCCAGCTCGGCGAAGACGTCGTCGAGCAGCAGCACCGGCTCGTTGCCCTCTGCCCTGAGCAGGTCGTACGAGGCCAGGCGCAGCGCCAGCGCGTAGGACCAGGACTCGCCGTGGGAGGCGTAGCCCTTGGCGGGGAGCTGGCCGAGCTTGAGCTGGAGGTCGTCCCGGTGCGGGCCGATCAGGGTGACGCCACGCTCGATCTCCTGCTTGCGGGCCTCGGCGAGCGCCGCCATCAGCTGTTCGAAGAGGTCCTCACGGGTGTGTGCCTCGCCCGGCGCGGACGGCTTGTACTCCAGCGCGATCGGGCCGCCGCCGGGGGCGAGCTGCTCGTAGGCCTTGTCGGCCAGCGGCTGGATCGTGGCGATCAGGTCCAGGCGCTGGGCGAGCAACTCGGCGCCGGCGCGCGCGAGATGCTGGTCCCACACGTCCAGGGTGGACATGTCCATGGTGCGGCCGCCGTGCCGACGGGCCAGCGCGGCCGACTTCAGCAGAGTGTTGCGCTGTCTGAGGACCCGGTCGTAGTCGGAACGGACCCCTGCCATGCGCGGGGAGCGGGCGGTGATCAGCTCGTCGAGGAAGCGGCGCCGCTCACCGGGGTCGCCCTTGACCAGTGCGAGATCCTCGGGAGCGAACAGCACCGTCCGGACGATCCCCAGCACATCACGCGGTCTGACCTGCGAGGACCTGTTGATACGAGCCCGGTTGGCACGGCCCGGGTTGAGCTCCAGTTCGACGAGCTGCTGCCGTTCGCCCTGCCGGACCTGGGCCCGGATGATCGCGCGATCGGCGCCCATGCGGACCAGGGGGGCGTCGGAGGAGACCCGGTGGCTGCCGAGGGTGGCGAGATAGCCGACGGCCTCGACGAGGTTGGTCTTGCCCTGCCCGTTCGGCCCGACGAAGGCCGTCACCCCGGGGTCGAGCGGGACCTCGACCCGGGGGTACGAGCGGAAGTCGGCCAGCGACAGATGCGTGACGTGCATGGTCGTTTCGCCGACCTCCCTAGGTGCTCGGTTACTTCTTCTCGACCGCGTGGCCGCCGAACTGGTTCCGCAGCGCCGCGATCATCTTCATCTGGGGCGAGTCCTCCTGCCGGGAGGCGAACCGCGCGAACAGCGACGCGGTGATCGCCGGCAGCGGCACCGCGTTGTCGATGGCGGCTTCCACAGTCCAGCGTCCCTCGCCGGAGTCCTGTGCATAACCCCGGAGCTCGTCCAGGTGCTCGTCCTCGTCGAGCGCGTTGACCGCGAGGTCGAGCAGCCAGGAACGGATGACCGTGCCCTCCTGCCAGGAGCGGAAGACCTCCCGGACATCCGTCACCGAGTCGACCTTCTCCAGCAGCTCCCAGCCCTCGGCGTAAGCCTGCATCATCGCGTACTCGATGCCGTTGTGGACCATCTTCGCGAAGTGACCCGCGCCCACCTTGCCGGCGTGCACCGAACCGAAGTCGCCCTCCGGCTTGAGGGCGTCGAAGACCGGCTGCACCTTGGCGACGTTCTCCTTGTCGCCGCCGTACATCAGCGCGTAGCCGTTCTCCAGGCCCCAGACGCCGCCGGAGACACCGCAGTCGACGAAGCCGATGCCCTTCGCCGCCAGTTCCTCGGCGTGCTTCTCGTCGTCGGTCCAGCGGGAGTTGCCGCCGTCCACGACGACATCGCCCGGCTCCAGCAGCTCGGCGAGCTCGTCGATGGTGGACTGCGTGGGCTCGCCCGCCGGGACCATCACCCAGATCACGCGCGGAGCGCTGAGCTTGCCCACAAGCTCTTCCAGGCTGTGGACATCGGCGAGGTCCGGGTTGCGGTCGTATCCGTGGACGGTGTGACCTGCGCGGCGAATCCGCTCGCGCATGTTGCCGCCCATCTTGCCGAGGCCGACGAGACCGAGCTCCATCAGTTGTGTCCTTAGGTTCTGCGACGTGGCGTGGCGGCACGTGCGTACCGCCAGGCACTTTCGTACCCGCGTCCGAGCCTAAACCCGGACGCTCGCGCACATCTGTGGGCATACGCGCTCACTCGTAGGCCCTCACCTGCGGCTTTGTCCTCAGCCTGGGGACAGAGCAAGTGATCCACGGCGTCCCGCCGACCGTCGGGCGGGCTCATCCGCTGAGGCGCACCGGCATGATCAGGTACTTGTAGGCCTCGTCCGCCTCGGCGTCCAGCGACGGCTTGCCGCTGAGCAGCGCGGGCTTGGTGGACGTCGTGAAGGACAGCTGGGCCACCGGGGAGTCGATGGCGCTCAGGCCGTCCAGCAGGAACGTCGGGTTGAAGGCGATCGAGACGTCGTCGCCCTCCAGGTGGGCGTCAACCCTTTCCACAGCCTGTGCGTCGTCACTGGAACCGGCCTCCAGGATGAGCACGCCCTGCTCGAAGCTGAGCCGCACCGGGGTGTTGCGCTCGGCGACCAGGGCCACGCGCTTGACGGCCTCCACGAAGGGGGCCGTCTCGATCACGGCGACGCTGTTGAACTCCGTCGGGAACAGCGAGCGGTACTTCGGGAGGTCACCCTCCAGCAGGCGGGTCGTCGTACGGCGGCCCGCGCCCTCGAAGCCGATCAGGCCCTCGCCCGATCCCCCGCCGGACAGCGCCAGGATCACCTGGTCGCCGCTGGTCAGGGCCTTGGCGGTGTCCAGCAGCGTCTTGGCGGGGACCAGGGCGACCGCGGAGGCCTCCGGGTTCTCCGGCTTCCACAGGAACTCGCGGACCGCGAAGCGGTAGCGGTCGGTGGACGCCAGCGTGACGGTGTCGCCCTCGATCTCGATGCGGACACCGGTGAGGACGGGCAGCGTGTCGTCACGGCCGGCCGCGATGGCGACCTGGGCGGCGGCGGAGGCGAAGACCTCGCCGGGGACCGTGCCGGTCGCGTTCGGCATCTGCGGCAGGGCCGGGTACTCCTCCACAGGCAGGGTGTGGAGTGTGAACCGGGAGGAGCCGCAGACCACGGTCGCCCGTACACCGTCTGTGGAAATCTCCACCGGCCGGTTGGGGAGCGCGCGGCAGATGTCCGCGAGCAGGCGGCCGGAGACCAGGACCGTGCCCTCCTCGTCGACCTCGGCCTCCACGGACACCCGCGCCGAGACCTCGTAGTCGAAGCTGGACAGGCTCAGCTGGCCTTCCTCGGCCTTCAGCAGCAGGCCGGCGAGGACAGGCGCCGGCGGACGGGCCGGGAGGCTGCGTGCCGCCCAGGCCACTGCCTCCGCGAGTACGTCGCGTTCCACCCGGATCTTCACTGTTGCCGCCTCCTGCTGTTGCCGGCGCTTCTCGCTCTGCCTGGCCCTCGTCGTCTGTCGTGGTGTCGACGGTCCCTGTGAGGGGGAGGACACCGGGGACCAGTCTGACGCACGGCACTGACAGTAGGTGCCTCTCGGGGTCAAGTCGTGACGAGGGGCGGCCGGGCACCGAAGAGCGAGTTGTGCACAGGGCCCGCTTCGAAACGGATTCCCAGCTCTCTCTAGTTGGGAGTAGTAGTAGGGCCTGTGGATACCGTGGATAACCTCGTTTGCCCAGCTCAGAGCGGGAATTTTGTCCACGGACCCTGTGGGTGGAGGCGGTGGACAACCGGGCGTATCTGTGGAGAACAGAAAGTTCTGCACACGCCGTGCACAGGGTGAGGCGAGTTCTCCCCAACGTCGTCCCCAGGTTTACCCACGTTTCCCACAGCCCAATCCGGCACCTTCATGTGACGCCTTTCACTCGACCCGGTGAGGAGGCGCGTCGCGTTGCCGAACAGTGGACAGGCATGTGGAGAAGGGGCCGATCGCTGGGGACAACCGCCCCCAGCCTGTGGGCGGCCGGTGGACAACTCGGTGCACAGCCTGTGGATCATTCCCTCGTCCACAGTCTGTGGAGATCCTTCGTCCACCAATCCACAGGCACCTGAGCTGGTCTGATGGTCTTTCAACAGCGGTGCCTGTGGACACGATCTGGACAACTCCCCAGTCCCCAGGATGTGGACGGCAGAAAGTCCCCGAATCTGTGGAGGGAGGCCGTAACCCGGCGACTAATCGAACACCGGGTTGCGGCTCGGTGCGTGACGCGAGGGTCGCTGGACCGCCCCGAGGGCTCGGAAACCGGTCCGCACGGCCGCGGGAGGGACCCCGGATCCGGGGTCCCTGGCGCCGATGGGCCCGGAAACGAGAAGGGCGCTCCCGGAAGAATCCGGGAGCGCCCCTCAGCGGCGGCCTAACGGCCTCACGGCTTCAGCGGTCTCAGCGGCCTCATGGGTCTTGCACCGTCAGCGACCTTGCGCCCTCGCGTCAGCCGTTCTTGATGCGGTTGGTGAGCTCCGTGACCTGGTTGTAGATGGAGCGGCGCTCGGCCATCAGATTGCGGATCTTGCGATCCGCGTGCATGACGGTGGTGTGGTCGCGCCCACCGAACAGCGCGCCGATCTTCGGCAGCGACAGATCCGTCAGCTCACGGCACAGGTACATGGCGATCTGGCGGGCGGTGACGAGGGCCCGGCCGCGCGAGGTGCCGCACAGGTCCTCGACCGTCAGACCGAAGTAGTCCGCCGTCGCGCCCATGATGGCCGTCGACGTGATCTCGGGCGCCGAATCGTCGCCACCGGGGATGAGGTCCTTCAGGACGATCTCCGTCAGCCCCAGATCCACCGGCTGCCGGTTGAGCGAGGCGAACGCCGTGACCCGGATCAGCGCGCCCTCCAGCTCACGGATGTTCCGCGAGATCCGGGACGCGATGAACTCCAGCACCTCCGGCGGAGCGTTCAGCTGCTCCTGCACCGCCTTCTTGCGGAGGATCGCGATACGCGTCTCCAGCTCGGGCGGCTGGACGTCCGTGATCAGACCCCACTCGAAACGGTTCCGCAGCCGGTCCTCCAGTGTGACCAGTTGCTTCGGCGGCCGGTCGGAGGACAGCACGATCTGCTTGTTGGCGTTGTGGAGCGTGTTAAAGGTGTGGAAGAACTCCTCCTGCGTCGACTCCTTGTCCGCGAGGAACTGGATGTCGTCGACGAGCAGGATGTCCATCTCGCGGTACCGCTTGCGGAAGCTGTCGCCCTTGCCGTCGCGGATGGAGTTGATGAACTCGTTGGTGAACTCCTCGGAGCTCACGTACCGCACCCGGGTGCCCGGGTAGAGGCTGCGGGCGTAGTGCCCGATCGCGTGCAGCAGGTGCGTCTTGCCGAGCCCGGACTCCCCGTAGATGAACAAGGGGTTGTACGCCTTGGCCGGCGCCTCGGCCACGGCGACCGCGGCCGCGTGCGCGAAGCGGTTGGAGGCGCCGATGACGAACGTGTCGAAGAGGTACTTCGGGTTCAGCCGGGCGGTGGGCTCACCCGGGCCGGCCGCCGGCGCGGGCTGCGCTGCCAGGGGGCCGGGCGCACCGGTCGTGGGCAGGTTCGGGCCGACCGGGCCGCCCCGGTGGACGTGCCCCGAGCCGGCCGGCGGATCGGGCAACTCCCGGCGAACCGGGTCACGCTGCTCGTAGTCGCCGCGTGACGACTCGTATTCGGAGCGCTGCTGCTCGTAGGAGGGGCGCTCCGCGGGCTGGGGGCGGTAGTCCTGGGAGGGTGGACCGTAGGAGTCCTTCGATCCGTAGGTGTCCTTCGCCGGTCCCGATCCGTAGGAGTCCTGGGGGTTGTACGCGTCCTGGGAGCCGTACGGGTCCTGCCCCGGTGACGCGTACGGGTCACGCTCGGGGAACCCGAGGCGCTGCTGCTGCCAGCCGTACTCGTCCTGCTGCGACGGACGCGGCCAGGCGCCGGGCTCGGGGCGCTGGTACTCGGAGGGGTAGGCGGGACGCGCCGAGGGAAGCTGATCTGCGCGCGTAGGCGGAAGCTGGTCACCGGCCTGACCGGGCAGCTGGTCGGCCCGGTGGCGGCCGTACCCCTCATAGCCGTCGCGGTCCCGGCGGTCATGACCGTCGCGGTCCTTGCGCTCGTAGCCGTTCTGGTTGGGGCGCTCGTATCCGTCCCGGTCCCGGTGGTCGTATCCGTCCCGGTCCGTGCGGTCGTATCCGTCGCGGTCAGGGCGGGTGGCCGGAGGCTCGGGCTCCTCGTAGCGCGACTGGTGGCGGGTCTGGGGGGCCTGGGGGGCCGGGGGGTCGCCCGCGGAGTCGTCGACGGTGATCGCGATCCGGATCGGGCGGCCGCACTCACGGCTCAGCGTCTCGCTGACGATCGGCGCCAGCCGGCCTTCGAGCACGCCCTTCGCGAACTCGTTCGGTACGGCGAGCAGGGCGGTGTCCGCGACCAGCGCCAGCGGCTGGCAGCGGCGGATCCAGTGCTCGTCCTTCCCTTCGACCCCTTGGCTGCGGCCCTCCCCGAGGAGCTGCTCCAATACGCGTGGCCACACTGCGGCAAGATCGGCAGGTACGTCAGCCACAGGGCACGCTCTCTCACAGGTCCCACGAACGTGTGGTTCTGGGACGGCTCGGGATGTAAATCGGGTGGCGCAGGGATAAGGGAACGAATCGGAGTTCCGTCACGGTAGTCAGGGCGGCCGGTACGGTTCAAGTTGTTGTCCCCAGCCTGTGGACAAGTGTCTCCCGGCGACTCCCGGTTTGACCGGATGGCGTAGCCGCGCGTACCGTAACCAGGTCGAGTTGTCGATGGCTGCTGCCGCCTGCCTCCGATGGGCACAGATCATTTGGGTGATCGGTCAGCGGTGCACTCGGGCGTAACTGCGAGCTACTCGTGGGCGCACGGTGACAGCCAAGACGGCACCCCGCAACCACCGATTTCTTCTGGAGCCCTCGAGTGAGCAAGCGCACCTTCCAGCCGAACAACCGTCGTCGCGCGAAGACCCACGGCTTCCGCCTGCGGATGCGCACCCGTGCCGGTCGCGCGATTCTCGCGAACCGCCGCAGCAAGGGTCGCGCCAGCCTGTCCGCCTGATCCCGATCAGGTCATGACGTCGTGCTGCCTACCGAGCATCGGCTGAGGCGGCGCGAGGACTTCGCGACCGCGGTACGACGAGGGCGCCGGGCCGGACGCCCGCTCCTCGTCGTCCACCTACGTAGCGGTTCCACGGACCCGCACGCGCCTGGGGAGAGCGCTCCCCCGACGCGTGCGGGTTTCGTCGTGAGCAAAGCAGTGGGTGGCGCGGTCGTGCGCAACAAGGTGAAGCGCAGGCTTCGCCACCTGATGCGCGAGCGAGTTGCCCAGCTGCCCCCCGGTAGCCTGGTAGTCGTACGAGCGCTGCCCGGATCGGGCGACGCCGACCATGCACAGCTGGCCCGAGACCTGGATGCCGCTCTCCAGCGGTTGCTGGGAGGGGGCGCGCGATGAAGTACCCGCTGCTGGCTCTGATCAAGCTCTATCAGTGGACGATCAGTCCGCTGCTCGGACCGGTCTGCAAGTACTACCCGTCGTGCTCCCACTACGGCTTCACGGCCATCGACCGGCATGGTGCCCTCAAGGGATCGGCACTCACGGCCTGGCGCATCCTGCGATGCAATCCGTGGTCGCTGGGCGGTGTGGACCATGTCCCGCCGCGCAAGCGCCCCCGGTGGCACGAAATGCTGCGCACCGCGTGGCGTGCACGCAAGGGCGGGCCCTCCGCCGCCGGACCGGCCACCGAGGGACAGACTTCTCCCACAAGTCCGTCGAGTCCTTCGAGCCCGGCCGCAGAGACACCGTCCCATGCCCAAGGAGCATGATTAGTGGACACGATTGCCAGCCTCTTCAGCTTTATCACCACACCCGTCTCCTGGGTCATCGTCCAGTTCCATTCGGTGTACGGCGCCCTCTTCGGCCCTGACACCGGGTGGGCCTGGGGCCTGTCGATCGTGTCCCTGGTGATCCTGATCCGCATCTGCCTGATCCCGCTCTTCGTGAAGCAGATCAAGGCGACCCGGGCCATGCAGACGCTCCAGCCCGAGATGAAGAAGATCCAGGAGCGCTACAAGAACGACAAGCAGCGTCAGTCCGAAGAGATGATGAAGCTGTACAAGGAGACGGGCACCAACCCGCTCTCCTCGTGCCTTCCCATCCTGGCGCAGTCCCCGTTCTTCTTCGCCCTTTACCACGTGCTGAACAGCATCGCGTCGAACGACACCATCGGTGTGATCAACGACCGTCTGCTGGAAAGCGCGCAGAAGGCCCACATCTTCGGGGCGCCGCTCGCGGCGAAGTTCACCGACGGGGCCGGGAAGGTGGAGGCCCTCGGATCCTCCATCACCGATGTCCGCGTCGTCACCGCCATCATGATCGTCCTGATGTCGGCGTCGCAGTTCTTCACCCAGCGCCAGCTGATGACGAAGAACGTCGACACCACGGTGAAGACGCCGTTCATGCAGCAGCAGAAGATGCTGATGTACGTCTTCCCGGTCATGTTCGCCGTCTTCGGCATCAACTTCCCCGTCGGTGTCCTCGTGTACTGGCTGACCACCAACGTGTGGACCATGGGCCAGCAGATGTACGTCATCCGCAACAACCCGACCCCGGGTTCCAAGGCTCAGGCCGAGTACCTGGAGCGCCTGACCAAGCACGTCACGCGGCACGACAAGGTCGGCAAGCGTCGCGACCGCGCCATCGTCAAGGCGATCGTCGCCAAGGGCCGCGACCGCAACGAGTACGAGCGCAAGTTCATCAACGGCCTCAGCAAGGCCGGCCTCGCCGCCCAGGCCGACGGCACCGTGATCAAGAGCGAGACCGCGGCCGCCGCCCAGGCCGAAGACGGTTCGCCGACCACCGCCGCCGGTATCCCGAAGCGCCAGCAGCCCAAGCGGCAGAGCAAGTCGCAGCGTCAGCACGGCGGCTCCACCGGCGTGAAGGCGGCCGGTGAGAACGAACCGAAGACGTCGCTGACCAAGGCAGACGAGCCCGAGGACGCCAAGCCCGCCGCCGCTGCCAAGAAGGGCGGCGCGAAGCCCGCCGGCGGTACCCGCAGCAAGGCCCAGTCCGGACAGCGCAAGGGTCCGCAGCGGCCCAAGTCCCCGTCCAAGAAGTAAGAAGGAGTCCATCCCGTGACGGAAGGCACCACCTCCGCCGCTGCCGAGGGTGCAGACACCCTGACTCGCCTGGAGCAGGAAGGCGAGATCGCGGCGGACTACCTGGAGGGTCTGCTCGACATCGCCGACCTCGACGGCGACATCGACATGGACGTCGAGGCCGACCGTGCCTCCGTCTCGATCATCAGCGACACGGGCGGCCGTGATCTGCAGAAGCTGGTCGGTCGTGACGGCGAGGTACTGGAGGCGCTCCAGGAGCTCACTCGTCTGGCCGTGCACCGGGAGACCGGTGACCGCAGCCGTCTGATGCTCGACATCGCGGGATACCGGGCTCAGAAGCGTTCCGAGCTGTCTGAGCTGGGCGCCAAGGCCGCCGCGGAGGCCAAGAGCAGCGGTGAGGCCGTGAAGCTGGAGCCGATGACGCCCTTCGAGCGCAAGGTCGTGCACGACGCGGTGAAGGCCGCGGGGCTGCGCAGCGAGTCCGAGGGCGAGGAGCCGCAGCGCTTCGTCGTCGTGCTGCCCGCCTGACGGCCTTCACGTTCCCCGGCCCCGTCTGTTGAGCAGGCGGGGCCGAACTTTGTCAGCCTGATAGTTCTGGTGGTTCTGGTGTCGGCGCCTGATGCGCCGACGCGGTACGGAAGGACGGTCCCCCGTGACGGAGGCAGCGGAGCTTCCCCCCGCGCCCGAGCAGGCGCGCGAGGTGTTCGGTGACCGCTTCGCGGATGCGGTGCGGTACGCCGAGCTGCTCGCTGAGGCGGGCGTGCAGCGCGGTCTCATCGGCCCGCGTGAAGTGCCCCGCCTGTGGGAGCGGCACCTGCTGAACTGCGCCGTGCTCTCGGAGGTCGTGCCCGAGAGCGTGACGGTGTGCGATGTCGGCTCGGGTGCCGGTCTCCCCGGTATTCCGCTGGCGCTGGTCCGCACCGACCTGAAGATCACGCTGCTGGAACCGTTGCTGCGGCGCACCAACTTCCTCAGCGAGGTCGTCGAGCTGCTCGGCCTCGATCACGTGACCGTGGTGCGGGGCCGCGCCGAGGAGGTCATGGGGAAGATCCAGCCTGTTCATGTGGTGACGGCCCGGGCCGTCGCGCCGCTCGATCGGCTCGCCACGTGGGGGATCCCGCTGTTGCGGCCGTACGGCGAGATGCTCGCGCTCAAGGGCGACACCGCCGAAGAGGAGCTGAAGAGCGCGTCGTCGGCACTGAGCAAGCTGGGGGCGGTGGAGACATCCATCCTGCATGTGGGTGAGGGCGTGGTGGACCCGTTGTCCACCGTCGTTCGGGTCGAGGTCGGGGAAAGCCCGGGCGGTGTGCGCTTCGCCGCGAAGCGCGCCAAGGCGGCTCGCACCGGGCGGACGCGTCGACGTCGCTGAGCTGAGGCGTTCCGACGCCGTCGGCCCGTTCCTGGTGACACTCATCCATCCTGGAGACGCTCACTCAACCTGGAGACGTTCACCCCTCCTGGAGATGCTGATGCGTCTTGGAGCTGCTGATCAGAGATCTCGATCCGTCACGGTGGCACTGATCCGTCCTGAGGACGAGACGTACTCCACACAAGCTGCCAAACCTATGCATGCCGGAGTGTCGCGTCAGTCCAGCCACGGCTGCTGTGCATCGTGTTTCACGTGAAACGTCGCTCACTGCTGCACGGCATCATCAGTCGTGGCCGCGCTGCGGCCGAACCCCGCGACCGAAAGCCTCTCGGTTCACTCGATGAGGTACCGGAGGTATCCACAGAGGTGGATTTCTCCACAGAACACCAGGCCTCACTGGTTCACGACCCCGAAGGCATGGGAGGCTCTGTTCATTGCGAGCCTGAAGTCGAGGAGAGTGAATCCTTGCGGTCCGACGCCAACATCGCGGGACCGATGACCGAACCGGTCCCCGGTCCCCGTACCGAGTCGATGGGGGCGGATGTTTCACGTGAAACACCGCCTCCGATGGACGACACTCCCATCGGTCGTGCTGCCCAACTGGCGGTGGAGGCTCTGGGTCGTGCCGGTGAGGGCCTGCCACGGCCTGAGCAGACCCGAATCATCGTGGTCGCCAACCAGAAGGGCGGTGTGGGTAAGACGACGACAACCGTCAACCTTGCCGCATCGCTGGCGCTCCACGGTGGCCGGGTCCTGGTGGTCGACCTCGACCCACAGGGCAATGCGTCTACCGCGCTGGGTATCGACCATCACGCCGAAGTTCCGTCCATCTATGACGTGTTGGTGGAGAGCAAGCCGCTCTCCGAGGTCGTCCAGCCGGTGCCCGATGTCGAGGGCCTCTTCTGTGCCCCTGCCACGATCGATCTCGCCGGTGCGGAGATCGAGCTGGTTTCCTTGGTGGCGCGGGAGAGCCGGCTCCAGCGCGCGATCCAGGCGTACGAGCAGCCACTGGACTACATCCTCATCGACTGCCCGCCCTCCCTTGGTCTGTTGACGGTCAATGCGCTCGTGGCGGGCCAGGAAGTGCTGATCCCCATTCAGTGCGAGTACTACGCGCTGGAAGGCCTGGGGCAGCTGCTGCGTAACGTCGACTTGGTACGGGGGCACCTCAACCCCGACCTGCATGTGTCGACCATTCTGCTCACCATGTACGACGGCCGGACGCGCCTCGCCTCCCAGGTCGCGGAAGAGGTGCGCACCCACTTCGGTGACGAGGTACTGCGGACGAGCATTCCCCGTTCCGTCCGTATCTCCGAGGCGCCGAGTTATGGGCAGACGGTCCTGACTTACGATCCTGGATCGAGTGGTGCCCTCTCCTATCTTGAGGCGGCACGAGAGATCGCGCTGAGGGGCGTCGGCATCAGTTATGACGCGACGCAGGCCCACATCGGCGCACAACAGAACGATCCGAGCATGGTGGAAGGTGTCCAGTGAGCGAGCGACGGAGGGGGCTGGGTCGTGGTCTCGGCGCACTGATCCCTGCTGCGCCGACGGAGAAGTCGGTGGCCCAGGCTGCGGCCCAGGGGGCTGCTTCTACATCCCCCGCAGGACTGCCTGCACTGCCGAACGAACGGGGGGTGGCCGCAGCGAAGGTGGCCACGCTGCCGACTGTTTCACGTGAAACAGAGGAGCCTTCCCAGCCGAGTGCTCCCGCCGTACCCGCCGCACCCATCGGTGCGCACTTCGCCGAGCTCCCCCTCGACTCCATCACGCCGAACCCGCGACAGCCACGTGAGGTCTTCGACGAGGACGCGCTGTCCGAGCTCATCACCTCCATCAAGGAAGTGGGGCTCCTCCAGCCGGTCGTCGTGCGGCAGGCGGGTCCCGCCCGCTACGAGCTCATCATGGGCGAGCGCCGTTGGCGGGCGTGCCGCGAGGCGGGGCTGGAGGCCATCCCGGCGATCGTGCGGGCCACGGAGGACGAGAAGCTCCTCCTCGACGCTCTGCTGGAGAACCTGCACCGTACTCAGCTCAACCCGTTGGAAGAGGCAGCCGCCTACGACCAGTTGTTGAGGGACTTCAACTGCACGCACGACCAGCTGGCGGACCGCATCGGTCGCTCCCGCCCGCAGGTCTCCAACACTCTGCGTCTTCTCAAGCTCTCGCCGGCCGTGCAGCGTCGGGTCGCCGCCGGGGTGCTCTCCGCCGGCCACGCGCGGGCACTGCTCTCCGTCGAGGACTCGGAGGAGCAGGACCGGCTGGCCCACCGCATCGTGGCCGAGGGGCTCTCGGTACGGGCCGTCGAGGAGATCGTGACCCTGATGGGGTCTCGGCCTCAGAAGGCTCAGAAGCCCAAGGGTCCGCGTGCCGGTACCCGGGTCTCTCCCGCGTTGTCCGACCTCGCCACACGGCTCTCGGACCGCTTCGAGACGCGGGTCAAGGTCGACCTGGGGCAGAAGAAGGGCAAGATCACCGTCGAGTTCGCCTCGATGGAGGACCTTGAGCGAATCCTCGGTTCGCTCGCCCCCGGTGAGGGCCCGGTCCTGCAGACGAGTCTCCTGGAGGGCGACTCCGAGGAGAGCGAGTCCTGAGCCTCCGGCAAGGAGTCTCTGGTGGGTCGCGTAAGAGCGAGTCGTGTCCGGTGTGTGCCGGAACGTGGCTCGTTCTTTCCTTTTTGGCGGTATCGATGGAATCGCATCGTGGATACGATGCGCTCGGGGCACGGCGCAACCACTCGGCAGTACCTCTGAGAGGGAGGACAGGGGCCATGCGCACCATGAGCCGCACCGGGCTGGTGAGCGCCGGTTTG
Source organism: Streptomyces sp. NPDC096046 (assembly GCF_040303285.1). Taxonomy (NCBI): domain Bacteria; kingdom Bacillati; phylum Actinomycetota; class Actinomycetes; order Kitasatosporales; family Streptomycetaceae; genus Streptomyces; species Streptomyces sp. NPDC096046. The sequence continues at coordinate 266,497 of NZ_JBEOSZ010000001.1, forward strand.
GGGCTGGGGGCGGTCGGTGGGTTCATCGGCAGTCTCCTCAAGGAACGGAGCGCTCTGACAGCCGCCCGCGACGCGGCGGCGGGCGAAGGAAGCGAGGATCACCCTTCATGGGCCGCCGGCTCGTACCGCTCACGCTGGACAACCTCCAGGACCTTCCCAAGCGTTGCCGCTCGTGTGTCTTCTGGGAGCTCGACCCGGTCAGCGGTGAGGCCGCGCTGAAGGCGGGCACATCCGATTCGGAGAAGGAAGCCTGGATCTCAGCGGTCTTGCTGGACTGGGGATCCTGCGGACGGGTCGTGTACGTCGACGACGTGCCGGTGGGTTTCGTGCTCTACGCTCCCCCGGCCTATGTCCCCCGATCCACGGCGTTTCCCACGAGCCCGGTCTCGCCCGACGCGGTGCAGTTGATGACGGCGTTCATCGTGCCCGGCTACCAGGGACAGGGGCTGGGCCGGGTGATGGTGCAGACGGTCGCCAAGGATCTGTTGAGGCGCGGCTTCAAGGCGATCGAGGCCTTCGGAGACGCACGGTGGAAGGAACCTGCCTGTGTGCTGCCCGCCGATCATCTTCTGGCGGTGGGCTTCAAGACGGTTCGACAGCACCCCACTCACCCTCGGCTGAGGTTGGAGCTGAGGTCGACCCTCTCCTGGAAGGAAGACGTCGAGATGGCACTGGACCGCCTTCTGGGAGCCGTGCAGAAGGAGCCGGCGCTGCGACCCCTGTAGGTGCAGGCAGACGAATGGGCCAACCCTTCCGGGTTGGCCCATTCGTGTTTCACGTGAAACATGCACCGTCGATGCGACGGCTCCGCCGGTTCACTCGGCGATGAACTCCTCGAGGTCGCGAACGATCGCGGCCTTCGGCTTCGCGCCCACGATGGTCTTGGCGACCTCGCCACCCTGGTAGACGTTCAGGGTCGGGATGGACATGACGCCGTACTTGGCGGCCGTACCCGGGTTCTCGTCGATGTTCAGCTTGACGATCTCGATCTTGTCGCCGTACTCGGACGCGATGGCCTCGAGGGACGGCGCGATCTGGCGGCACGGACCGCACCAGGCGGCCCAGAAGTCCACCAGAACAGGCTTGTCGCTCTTGAGGACGTCCTGCTCGAAGGAGTCGTCGGTCACATTCTTCAGGGTGCCGGCCACGGCGGGCTCCTTAACTGGTTGGTGCGTGGGGCGGGTAGGGAGGGTCAGACAGCGGTCTTCTCGGGCTCGGGCTGCTCTTCGTCCGCCAGGGCGGCGAGGTAGCGCTCGGCGTCGAGAGCTGCGGCACAGCCGGTACCGGCTGCGGTGATCGCCTGACGGTAGGTGTGGTCGACGACGTCACCGGCACCGAAGACACCGGCCAGGTTCGTGCGCGTCGACGGCGCCTCCACCTTCAGGTACCCCTCTTCGTCCAGGTCGAGCTGGCCCTTGAAGAGCTCGGTGCGCGGGTCGTGGCCGATGGCGATGAACAGACCGGTCACCGGAAGGTCCGAGAGTTCACCGGTCTTGAGGTTGCGCAGCTTCAGGCCCGAGAGCTTGGGGTCGCCCTGGATCTCGGCGACCTCGCTGTCCCACACGAACGAGATCTTCGGGTCGGCGAAGGCACGCTCCTGCATGGCCTTGGAGGCGCGCAGCGTGTCACGCCGGTGGACGATGGTCACCGACTTGGCGAACCGGGAGAGGAAGGTGGCCTCCTCCATCGCGGTGTCACCACCACCGATCACGGCGATGTCCTGGTCCTTGAAGAAGAAGCCGTCACACGTGGCACACCACGACACGCCGCGGCCGGAGAGGGCGTCCTCGTTCGGCAGTCCGAGCTTGCGGTGCTGCGAGCCGGTGGCGACGATGACGGCCTTGGCCCGGTGGACGGTGCCGGCGGTGTCCGTGACGGTCTTGATCTCACCGCTCAGATCGACGGCCACGATGTCGTCCGGAACGAGCTCGGCCCCGAAGCGCTCTGACTGGGCGCGCATGTTGTCCATGAGCTCGGGGCCCATGATGCCGTCCTGGAAGCCGGGGAAGTTCTCGACGTCGGTGGTGTTCATGAGGGCACCGCCTGCGGTGACGGCGCCCTCGAACACCAGTGGCTTCAGCGACGCGCGCGCGGTGTAGAGCGCCGCCGTGTAGCCGGCGGGCCCGGAGCCGATGATGATCACGTTACGGACGTCGCTCACGGCTTGATTCCTCGTCTCTGGACTGCGTCGGTCGAGCGGTAGGAGCTTCTCCAGGAGAACTCTCACCCCACCCAACGGATCCTAAGGGGCGCGCATTCCCGCTGTGTCCGGGCACACGATGATGGGGCACTGTGAGGTGACCCCAGTAGGTGAGACGAAGCGCTTGCTCAGGCGGACGGGTAGGTGCGCTTCAGGAGCACCTCGCCCACCGCATCGGATGCCGAGTGATCCACACAGGTCGCGTCGACGATGTAGGCGGTGACCCGGGTGGCGTCGGAAGCATCGGGAAGCAGCACGAGCATGGCCTTCTTCCCTTGATACGTGCCGCTCCGCGTCGCCAGAGCGGTGTCGTCCCGCCCGATGCCGTCGCGGACACAGCCGGGTACCACGGCTCCCTTGAAGACCCTGTGCTGGTCGCCGGGCGCGGTCGCCGTGCCGAAGGGGGTGCGGGAGCCGCCGTCTTCTTCGGTCTTGTCCTCGGTCTTGTTCTCGGCCAGGAGATCGGTGACCTGCTTTCGCAGCTTCCCTTCGGAGAAGGTGTCCGCGGAGGTGTTCTGCCGCTCACCCGCCGTGTCGTGGGGCGGGTTGCTGTCGTCGAGCGACGACAGCAGGACGGAACCCAGGCCCAAGGCGGCCACCGTGAAGACGGTTCCCAGGACGGCGATTCTGCGGCGCCCGAGGCGCGTGCGGCCCTTGCGGCCGGGGCCGGTGCTGGAGGAGTGGGGGCGACCGGCAGGCCGGTCGGTGGGCGTCGATGTTTCACGTGAAACATGCGCACCGCGGTCGTCGTGCGCGAGAAGGGGAGCGCCCGTCGGCTCCGCGCTCTCCTCGGACTCCGGGCCGTCGGCGTTCAGCAGAGCCTCGGCGGCAAGCGCCGCATCGATGCGGCCCGCGACATCGGCGGGCATGCGCGGTGGACCCGGCAGCGTGCCGAGCAGTCCGCGGATCTCCTCCAGGGAGGCGTACACGTCCGCGCAGAGTTCGCACTCGTCCAGATGCCGACGGAGGTCGGTGGTCCGGGACGAAGAGAGCAGGCCCTCGGCGAGGTCGGAGATCTCCGCGACGTCCGGGTGCCCGGCCATGTCTGTCGTCGACGTCACGCTCGTCCACCTCCGCCCTTCACAGCAGCTGGGTCGCTCGGTCCTGTGGTCGGGGGTTCCGCTCGGTGCGGCCCCGCTGCGGGTGGGACGGCCGGCCCCTGAGTCCGGTTCCGTTCTCCGCCCGGGTTCTTGCCCCCACCGGTGCTGTCCGGCCGTAGATGGGTGAGCAGCGGCAGCAGTCTGGCTCTCCCACGCGCACATCTGCTCTTCACCGTGCCGGTGGGCACGTCGAGAATGCGGGCCGCCTCGGCGACCGGGTAACCCTGCATGTCCACCAGGACCAGCGCGGCACGCTGGTCGGCCGGCAGGGTCCTCAGCGCTTCGATGAGCTGCCGGTGCAGATCATTGCGCTCGGCGGGGGCCGAGGCCGACTCGTGCGGCTCCAGCAGCTGCTCCAGCCGCTCAGTGTCGTCGACGGGAGAGGTCTTCCGGGAGGCGGCCTTGCGGGCGCGGTCGAGGCAGGCGTTCACCGTGATCCTGTGCAGCCATGTCGTGACGGCCGACTGGCCCCGGAAGGTGTGGGCGGCCCGGTAAGCGGACACGAGGGCGTCCTGCACGGCGTCAGCGGCTTCCTCGCGGTCGCCCAGCGTCCTCAGCGCGACGGCCCAGAGCCGGTCGCGATGCCGCCGCACGACCTCACCGAAGGCGTCGGGGTCCCCTTGGACGTGGCGGGCGAGGAGGTCCTGATCGCTCACTCCGTCATATCCGGTGCCGTCTGCCATCGGCCTCCTTCCTCGAGGCAGATGCCGTCAGCTGGTCACCTTGATGTCCGCCACCCTGCCGCGCCATTTGCCGTCGTCCGGCTGCAACGGCAGCTTTGTCAGCCACACCAGGAGATACCGGCTCTTGAAGGGCTTGCCGGGCTTGAGCTGGACGGTCGTCCCGGAACCTTTGGCAACCGTGGTGTAGGCGTCGAGGGACGTCGGCTCCGAGCTCGCGTCCGAGCTCGGGCTGCGGAGTTCGACCGAGGTGTCCCCCACGAATGTGACGGTCACCTTCCCGACCTGTTGGGCCTTACCCAGATCGAGGATGATGCCGACGCCCGACTTCAGGCGGCCGAAGTCCGCGCTCAGGTAGTAGTCCGTCTGCCAATAGGTGGCCGTGCTGTTGTCGTAGACCTTCCTTATGTCTGACGGCTTCTCTGTCCGATCCCCGAGGGGATCGAAGTCTCGGGCGCTGCTGATGGCGATCGGCTTGCTGGGTGCAGGCTTCTTGCGACCCTTGTCGTTCCCGTCGTTCGTATGCGTCTGGCCGGGGTCATCGTTCTTGCCGCCCTGGTCCATCAGCGCGTCCGCCAGTTGCCAGCTGCCGAGGCCCAGCGCGGCGATCAGCAGTGCGGAGACGGCCCACTTCAGGGCCTTGCCCGTGCGGGTCTGGAGCGGAGGCGGCGGGCTCGGGATCTGCTGGGTGACGCCGGGGCGCGGGGCCTGGCGGCCGTACGTGCCCTGCTGGTACGTCGTGCGCTGGTACTCGGGCGGGGCGGTGAACGCCGGCTCCGGCGGGCGGATGCGGGGCATCTCGCCGATCGCCTTCACCAGCTCCTCCGGCGTGGTGCACGGCGACTCGTGCCGGGAGGCGGTGGCACCGTCGTTGGCGAGCGCGCGCATGGCGAGCTCGGACAGACCGCGGTGCACACCGGCGCGTACCTGGTCGGGCGCGATCAGGCCGATGTCCTTCGGTAGGCCTGACAGGCCGTAGGCGTCGCTCTCGTACGGCCAGCGCTGAGTGAGCGCCGCGTACAGCAGGGCCCCGATGGCCTCGGTGTCGGTGCGCTGCGGGGTGTCGGACGCGACGCCGCGCAGGGCGGCGTTCACGGCGAGGCCGCGGATGCGCCACTGGCCGGTCGAGGCGCGCAGCACGGCGTTGGGGTTCAGCCGCAGATGGGCAAGGCCCTCACGATGGGCGGCGGCCATGGCGGAGGAGACCTGACTGACCATCTGGTAGGCGTCGTAGGGTTCCAGAGGCCCGGAGGCGAGGAGCGTGGTCAGTTCCGTCGCGTCGGGAAGCCACTCGTGGACGACGTAGACGACGTCGTTCTCCTCCACCGCGTCCAGCACCTGGACGAAGCGCGGGTCGCCCAGGAGGGCGGAGGAGCGGGCCGCCGCCAGGACGGAGCGGGCACGCGAGTGGTCGGCGGGCAGGATGTGCACACCGACGGCACGCCGCAGCTTCTCGTCCACGGCACGCCAACTGCTGAAACCGTCCAGACGGGTGACGCACTCCTCGAGGCGGTAGCGTCTGGCGAGTTTGTGACCACTGTGCAGTTCGGGTGGCGAGGTCTTTCCGGCACCGTCGGTCCCGGTCGTCTCCTGTACCTCGTCGCTGTCCGTGTCCCGCTCCCGGTTCTTGGCCACCCCGTCGGCCGTGGACTGGTCCGCCTGCGCGGTCAGCGACGTCTCGCCGCTGTTGTCTGCCACGTCGACGGCAGCCGTACTCCGTTCCGCCACCGTCGTTCCTGCCTCCCCATCCATTGCGCGCCCGCCCGACTTCCGTTGCGCGCCGTCCGACGCCGAAACCAATTGTGCCCACAGTCCGCCGCTGTGCACGACACGCGGTGGCCGACGATGGTTGTGCGCCTACCCCCCGACTCAGCGTCCCAGGCGTCCGCGGACCATGCCGACCAGCGAGTTGAGTTCCTCGATGCGCATGCGGCGGGCGGCGACGAAGAAGACCCCGAGGAGCACGGCGCCGCCTGCCAGGACCGCGGCGAACGAGCCTGCGGGGCCCTGGCCGAGCGAGAGGCCGATGCCGTAGCAGGCCGCGCCGCTGAGCAGGGCGGCCGGTACGGACGCGATGCACAGCCGGGCGTAAGTCCGCAGGACACGGGCTCCGTCGAGGTCTCCGCCGAGCCGCTTGCGCAGTCGGCGCCAGGCGACACCGACGCCGATCGCATAGGCCAGGCCGTAGGAGGCGGCCATGCCGACTACGGCCCAGCGGGACGGGATCACGAAGTAGCAGATCGCCGAGGCGCCGGCGTTGACCGCGGCCACGATGACCGTGTTGTAGAAGGGAGTTCGGGTGTCCTCGTAGGCGTAGAAGGCACGCAGGACCACGTACTGCACCGAGTACGGGATCAGGCCGAGTCCGAACGCCATCAGCATGAAGCCCATGTTGGTGGCCTCGCTGGTGCCCGAGGAACCGAACATCAGCGTGCACATCGGGATGCCGAGGGAGAGGAAACCGAACGCGATCGGCACGATCGCGACCGCTGTGTTGCGCAGACCCTGGGAGATGTCGTCGCGGACGGCGCCACCGTCGCCCTCGGCGGCCGAGCGTGACAGGCGCGGCAGCAGGGCGGCCATGAGGGAGACCGTGATGATGGCCTGGGGCAGGCCCCAGATCAGCTGGGCGTTGGCGTAGGCGGCGAAGCCGGTGCCGTCGACCGGTGAGGCCTTGCCCGCCGCCGTGGACAGCTGGATGACGATCATCGCGCCCGCCTGGTTGGCGAGGACGAACAGGACCGTCCACTTGGCGAGGGTGACGGCCTTGCCGAGGCCCTGGCCCTTCCAGTCGAAGCGAAGCCGCAGCCGGAAGCCGGTCTCGCGCAGGTAGGGGATCATCGCGATGGACTGGACCACCAGGCCGAGCAGGACGCCGATGCCCAGCAGGCGCTGGCCCTCCGGTGGGATGGTCGTGGCCTTCATCCCGGAGTCGGCCGCGGTGCCGTAGACGTAGATGAACATGCCCAGCGTCACGATGATGACGATGTTGTTCAGGACCGGGGTCCACATCATCGCGCCGAACTTGCCGCGGGCGTTGAGGATCTGGCCCATCACCACATGGATGCCCATGAAGAAGATCGTGGGCAGGAAGTACTGGGCGAAGGTGACGGCGACCTGGTTCGCGGCCGGGTCGCTGGCCACCGGGGCGGACAGCATGCGGATCAGGAGCGGCGCGCCGAGGACCGAGAGAGCGGTGAGTGCGCCGAGCGTCACGATGACCAGGGTGAGCAGGCGGTTGGCGTAGGCCTCGCCGCCGTCGTCGTCCTCCTTCATGGCGCGCACGAGCTGCGGCACGAAGACGGAGTTGAGACCGCCGCCGACGGTGAGGATGTAGATCATCGTCGGCAGCTGGTAGGCGACCTGGAAGGTGTCACCGAGGAGGCCGACGCCCAGCGCCGACACGATCAGCGCGGAGCGGATGAAGCCGGTGAGGCGCGAGACCATCGTGCCCGCCGCCATCACGGCGCTGGACTTCATCAGGCCCGCGGCGCGTCCGCCCTTCTTCGGAGCGGACGAGGCGGCGGGCTCAGGTGCCGGCGTCCCGTCCACGAGGGGCGGCACTGTCGCCGCGGCCCGCCCGGGCGTCGCGTACTGGTCCCGCGGTGCGTACGGGCCCTGTGCCGTCTGTCCCGGGGCCGGGGAGGGGCCGGGGACCGACGGCGACTCGTAGGACGGGTGGCCGCTGCTCTGCTGCTGGTCCCGGAAGAGATGCGCGAACGCGTCCGGCTCCTGGCGCGGCTCGCCCGCCTGGGAGACGAGGTCGTCCACGCCCACGAACTGGGTGGTGCGGGCGTCGTCGCCGTACGGCAGGTGCCGCGTCGGGCCGTCCGGCTCCGGCGGGGGCGTCTGCGCCCACACCTGCGGATCGGGCGCGTAGGACGAGGTCGGCGGCTGGCCGTAGAGCTGCTGCTGCGGCTGGTACGAGCCGGGAGGGGGCGGCGGGTGCGCGGCGCGGTCGTAGAGCGCCTCACCGACCGGGTCCTGGGTGGAGAGGTCCTGTGCCCGGTAGGGGTCCTGAGCGTAGGCGTCCTGGAGGTAGATGTCCGCGGGCGGCTGCGGCGGCGCCTGGCCGTGCTCGGGCGGTGAGCCCTCAGGCCCGCCCGCATCGGGGTGGCCCGGGCTGCCCGCGGCCCGGCCGCGGTCACCGTCGTACGGCGCGTTCATGGTTACCCCACCTCATCGTCCCGGCCCACCGGCCACGATTTCTCAACGGTCCACTCTCTCACCCGTGCCGGACGGGTCGGCGCTTTCCGCTGCGGTGTCCGGGGCCGGGTCACTCGGCTGCTCCGGGGCGTCGGCCCGTGAGCCGGCCTCGGTGTCCTTCTCGAGACGTGCGCCGGAGACCTCCGGGTTCTGCGGAGCACCGGCCTGGCCCTGCGGGTCGTCGGCCTCGGTGTCCGCCTCGGCCGTGTCGTCCTCGGTGGCCTCGCGGGCGGCGGCGCGCTTGCGCTGGGTGTACATCCGGAAGCCGGCCAGGACCAGGAGCAGGACTCCACCGCCGATGACCAGCATCACCGTGGGCGTGACCTCGGTGACCCTCACGTCGAAGGTGACCGGCGCACCGTACGTCCGGCCGTCCTCCGTGTACAGCTGGGCGACGACCTTGGCCCGGCCGTTGGCGTTGGCGGACGTGGTGAACTTCACCGACTGGGCGTGGCCGCCGTTGACGGTGACGGGCTGCTCCTCGTAGGCGTCGCCGCCGATCTTGAGTCGCGTCGGGTTCTGTGAGGTGAGCCGCAGTCTCAGGTGCTCGACGCCTTGGACGAGGTTGTTCTGGACGGTCACGGGGATCGTCGCGCTACGACCGGAGAGCTTGGTCTCCGACTTCTCGATCAGCTTGACCCCGTCGATCAGCCCGTTCAGGTACGACTCGATGCCATCCCGGTACCCCACCGCTGCGACGCCCCGGCCGCGCCACGACGTGGACATCTCGCGGTTCATGGCCCGTCCGAACGGTGTCACCACCCGGGACGGGCGGGTGAGGATCACCTTGAACTTGTCGAGCTTGCCCTGGGTCCTGGCGATCTGCTCGAAGGCGGCCCGCGGCAGCTCATGCTTGACCAACGAGGGGGGGTACGCGGCAGCCGGCGGCACCTTCGTGTTGGCAGCCGGGTCGGGCTTGGCCTCGGCCGCGGCCGTGAGGTCCTGCGACTCGGACCAGTTCCCGGCCTGGAGGGCCGCCAAGGCCTCCGCCATGGCCTGTGCCTGGCTCACGGACGGCATCCGCTGCGGGGCGATGACGACGCTGCGCTGCTTGCCGGTCTGCAGGTTCAGCGTCAGGCTCTGCGCCAGGAAGCGCTGCACGGCGAGTGTGGAGGCGGAGGCCCTGGTCAGGTCGCCCTGGAAGGCAGTGGACATGCGGGAGTCCGCGACCACGGCCGTGGTGCCGCCGCCGATGGGGCGGGCCGCGGAGGGCGTGTAGGACAGGTCGTCCTGGAGGCTGTCGCTGCGGGCGATCACCTTGTCGGCACCCGCCGACGTGGCGACCTTCACGATCGACGGGTCGACGGCGCCGTCCATCGGCCAGGCGAAGTCCGTGGACGGTTGCACGTGGAGGATCGTGTCCACCGTTTCGGCGGCGACATCGGTGGCCTCCTTGAGGTGGCTGAGCGAGCCGGTGACGTTCGTGCCCTTGTGGGCGAGGGAGGCCAGGTCCGGGTCGCCGAACGGCAGGGCGGTCACCTCCTCACCCGTGACCGCCTGCTGGAGGTCGGCCAGCCAGCGCTTGGCGACCTCCTGGTTCCTGCCCGGAGTGGTGGTGCCGTCCGCACCGCGGACCTGGTAGTTCCCCGTCATCGCGTCGACGGACGCCAGCAGGTCCGGGTCGATCACCCATGTGATGTCGAGGCCCTTGCCCAGCGACACCATCTGGTCGAGGCGGCCGCCCGGGGCGATCTCCTCGGCGAGCTCGTCGTCGCGGAAGACCGGTGTCTGCTGCTCGTTCGACCCTGTCTCGGCGGTCATGTGGGCGCTGGAGACGAGAGGCCACAGAAACGTGGTCTTCGTCTTGGTGTCCGCCTCCTCCGGATGCCACGGCAGGAACGTGCGCTGGATGCCGAGAACCTGGTCCCAGGGCCGCGCGGCGGTCTCACCGGAGAGCGCGACGGCCAGCTGGTAGACACCGTCACGGCCGAGATCCAGCTTGTCGGCCGGCACGGAGATGCTGAAGGGTTCCGCGACGCCGGGGGTGAGCGCGGAAAACTTCTCGGTGTACTTCCCGCCGACCTTTTGCCCGGAGGGCCCCTGGAGGTCGGCGCTCTTCCTGACGAGGGTGTCGATCGCCGAGCGGGTCTCGAGCGGTGGGCCGACCTGAAGGTCGACATGGGCGCCGGTGACCGTCTGCTTGCCGTTGTTGGTCACCGTGCCCGACACGGTGACCGTGTCGCTCTCGGAGGGGACGCTGGGGGTGAGCGAGTCGACCGCGACCGATACCGAGCCCGCGCTGGAGGCAGCCTGTGGGACCTCCAGCCCGGCCGCGCCGGCCGGGCTGGCGGCGGGCAGCTGGAGGACTCCGGCCAGCAGGGGCGCGCCGGCGAGCAGAGCCCCGGTGCGCCGCAGCCACCGGCGGGCAGGTGAGGCACTGGTCCCCTGGAAGTCTGCCGCCTCGGCCACGCGCTCGTCCGTCCCTCGTCGTCGTCAGTGGTCGTCGGAATGTGCGTCCACGCATGGTAACGATGCGCGCTGAGGGGAAGTGCCGCGGTCCGTTCCACAAGATCGTCGACCAGTACCTTGCGGTCCGTTATACGGGCCTACGGGAGGAAGCGGCTCTTTACGACTCAAGAGTTGGTCTTGTAGATGGATGACGGACCTGTCCCCATGCTTCCGCAAGAGATTAGGAGGAGCTCGCGGTGGCCCGAGCCACGTACCCTCTTCTGTTGTGCCGAACGCCAACGAAGAAACGTCCAGTGTCCTGAGCCAGGTGCAGCACCGCGCGGTGAGTGAGCTCCTGCGGGTCGCTCCTGTCGCCGACGACCTCGCCCGCCGTTTCCAGGAGGCCGGGTTCTCACTCGCCCTGGTCGGCGGCTCGGTACGGGACGCGCTCTTGGGCCGACTCGGCAATGATCTGGACTTCACGACCGACGCCCGCCCCCAGGACGTCCTCAAGATCGTGCGCCCCTGGGCGGACGCTGTCTGGGAGGTCGGGATCGCCTTCGGTACGGTCGGTGCCCACAAGGACGGCTACCAGATCGAGGTGACCACCTACCGCTCGGAGGCCTACGACCGCACCTCGCGCAAGCCCGAGGTGTCGTACGGAGACTCCATCGAGGAGGATCTGGTCCGCCGTGACTTCACGGTGAACGCGATGGCGGTGGCGCTGCCGCAGAAGGAGTTCGTCGACCCGCACGGCGGGCTCGAGGACCTCGCGGCGCGGGTGCTGCGTACGCCCGGCACCCCGGAGGAGTCCTTCTCGGACGACCCGCTGCGCATGTTGAGGGCCGCGCGCTTCGCGGCTCAGCTCGACTTCGAGGTTGCTCCCGAGGTCGTCACGGCGATGATGGAGATGGCCGGGCGTATCGAGATCGTCTCGGCCGAGCGGGTACGGGACGAGCTGAACAAGCTCGTCCTCTCCCCGCAGCCGCGCAAGGGGCTGACGCTGCTCGTCGAGACGGGCCTCGCCGATCGCGTGATGCCCGAGTTGCCGGCTCTGCGGCTGGAGCGTGACGAGCACCACCGCCACAAGGACGTCTACGACCACACATTGATCGTCCTGGAGCAGGCTATGGCCCTGGAGGAGGACGGTCCCGACCTCACCCTCCGCCTGGCTGCCCTGCTGCACGACATCGGCAAGCCGCGCACCCGCCGGTTCGAGAAGGACGGCCGGGTCTCCTTCCACCACCACGAGGTGGTCGGGGCCAAGATGACCAAGAAGCGCATGACGGCCCTGAAGTACTCCAACGAGCTGGTGAAGGACGTCTCGCGTCTGGTCGAACTCCACCTGCGATTCCACGGCTACGGCACCGGTGAGTGGACGGACTCGGCGGTTCGGCGCTACGTCCGTGATGCAGGGCCGCTCCTCGATCGCCTCCACAAGCTGACCCGCTCGGACTGCACGACGCGGAACAAGCGCAAGGCGGCGGCTCTGTCACGTGCGTATGACGGGCTGGAGGAGCGGATCGCCAAGCTGCAGGAGCAGGAGGAGCTGGACTCGATCCGTCCGGACCTCGACGGTAACCAGATCATGGAGATCCTCGGAGTGGGCCCCGGTCCGGTCATCGGTCGTGCGTACCAACACATGCTGGAGCTGCGCCTGGAGAACGGGCCGATGGAGCCGGACGCCGCGGTGGCCGCACTCAAGGAGTGGTGGGCCGAACAGGAGAGCTGAGGTGCACGGGGTCATGTTTCACGTGAAGCACGACCCGGGGCAGCGCGCCGAGGCGGACAGAGGGGCGGTGTTTCACGTGAAACACCGCCCCTCCTGTCGTTTGTCTACTTCTTGTAGTCCTTCAGGCAGAGCAGGAAGTCCTTGCCGTCACCGCTCTCGGTGTACGTGTACTGGAAGTCCTTGGCCTCGGCCTCGCACTTGCTGGAAGCCAGCGTCTCGGTGAGGTAGGAGCCTTCGATCTTGGCCAGCACCTTGAACTGGGCCTTCGCGTCGTCGCACTTCACCACTTCGAGGTCCGGGTTGTTGTCGCTGCTGCTGCCGCGGTGCATGCAGTCGCCGACGGCGGCCGTATTGGCGTCGTCTCGGCTGGTCACGTAGCCGACGATGGCGATGGTCGCCACGGCTATGACGATGACAACGTTCTTGATCGTCTTGGAGCTTAGCTTGCGACCGGAGGGCTGTGAGGGGACCGGAGCATACGGAGCGCCGCCCTGGGGCGGGAGGCCGGGCTGCCCGGGCTGCTGAGGGTAACCGCCCTGCGGCGGGAACGGAGCCTGGGGTGCAGCCGCGGGCTGGCCCTGTGCGAACGGATTGCCCTGGGGCGGCGGAGTGGTCACTTGGGGGTCCCCCTAGAACATCGTGAGTGACGCGAACATGTCGCGAGATAAGACCCACGTAAGGTAGCGGTCCCCACTGACAGCGCAGTAGTCAGTAGTGGCTCTGTGTCATTGATGTGACACTTACTGGCGGCCAAATCGGACCATAGTCACAGCTACTGTCGCGTAGATAACGGCGATCGTGATCACCAGCGGCACGGATCGGCCGTCCGGTGGCAGCATCAGGGCCGCCACAGCGGCCGCGCCGACGAAGAAAACGTTGAAGAGGACGTCGTAAACCGAGAAGATCCGGCCACGGAAACCGTCCTCGACGGAGGACTGGACGATGGTGTCCGTGGCGATCTTCGCGCCCTGGGTGGTCAGCCCCAGGACGAAGGCCGCGGCCAGCAGCGGGGCGGTGGCGAACGGCAGCCCGAAGGCAGGTTCCAGCACCGCCGCTGACCCCGCGCACACGACGATCCAACGCCCCGGCCCCAGCCACCCCGCGGTCCAGGGTGTCACCACGGCGGCCGCGAAGAACCCGGCGCCGGAGACGCCCAACGCCAGTCCCAGCAAGGTGAGTCCGTCGTCCGTGGTCGAGGTGAGGGCGTACCGGCACAGCATCAGCAGCATGACCAGTAGGGCGCCGTAGCAGAACCGCATCAGCGACATCGCCGCGAGAGCCCAGGCGGCCTCACGGCGTTCTGGCGCGGCCAGATGACGTACGCCTGCCGCCAGGTCGCGAGCGGTGTCCGTGAGGGCTGTCCCGATCCGCTCACGAGCCAAGGGCCGGTCCGGGCCGAGGAGTTCACGCGCCATGCTCAGTGACGCCAGGGCCGCGCACAGATACAGACCTGCTCCCACGAGCACCACGGCGGCATCGGAGTCCGCCACCACCAGGCGCACGACGAAGGCGAGTCCGCCACCAGCGGTCGCCGCCAACGTGCCGGCGGTCGGTGAGACGGAGTTGGCGAGGACAAGGCGATCGGCGTCGACCACGCGCGGCAGGGCGGCCGACAGGCCGGACAGGACGAAGCGGTTGACCGCGGTGACGCACAGCGCCGAGACGTAGAAGAGCCAGTCCGGAGCCGGACTGAGGATCAACGCGGCCGTCACGCAGGCCAGCAGGGCGCGCGACAGACTGCCGAACAACAGGACCTGACGGCGCCGCCAGCGGTCCAACAGGACACCGGCGAAGGGGCCGACGAGGGAGTAGGGGAGCAGCAGAACCGCCATCGCGGAGGCGACCGCGGCCGCCGAGGTCTGCTTCTCCGGCGAGAAGACCACATAGGCGGCGAGTGCGACCTGATAGACGCCGTCGGCACCCTGGGACAGCAGACGCACGGCGAGCAGGCGTCGGAAACCCTGGAAGCGCAACAGGACGCGCAGGTCACGGACGACGGCCATGGGGACCAGCCTCACATACGGGGAGGGTCCCCGGGTCGTACGACCCGGGGACCCTCACAGCCCTGGCAGGAGCGACTGGTTGCGGTGCGTCAGCGCTCGACCTCACCCTTGATGAACTTCTCGACGTTCTCGCGGGCCTCGTCGTCGAAGTACTGCACGGGCGGGGACTTCATGAAGTAGCTCGACGCGGAGAGCACGGGGCCGCCGATGCCCCGGTCCTTGGCGATCTTCGCGGCGCGCACGGCGTCGATGATGACGCCGGCGGAGTTCGGGGAGTCCCAGACCTCGAGCTTGTACTCCAGGTTCAGCGGGACGTCGCCGAAGGCGCGGCCCTCGAGACGGACGTAGGCCCACTTGCGGTCGTCCAGCCAGGCGACGTAGTCGGACGGGCCGATGTGGACGTTGCCCTCGCCCAGTTCGCGGTCGCGGATCTGGGAGGTGACGGCCTGCGTCTTGGAGATCTTCTTCGACTCGAGGCGGTCGCGCTCGAGCATGTTCTTGAAGTCCATGTTGCCGCCGACGTTCAGCTGCATCGTGCGGTCCAGGATGACGCCCCGGTCCTCGAACAGCTTCGCCATCACACGGTGCGTGATGGTTGCGCCCACCTGGGACTTGATGTCGTCACCGACGATCGGCACGCCCGCCTCGGTGAACTTGTCGGCCCACTCCTTGGTGCCCGCGATGAAGACCGGAAGGGCGTTGACGAAGGCGACCTTGGCGTCGATGGCGCACTGCGCGTAGAACTTCGCCGCGTCCTCGGAGCCGACGGGCAGGTAGCAGACGAGGACGTCGACCTGCTGGTCCTTGAGGACCTGGACGACGTCGACCGGCTCCTCGGCGGACTCCTCGATGGTCTCCCGGTAATACTTGCCGAGGCCGTCGAGGGTGTGGCCGCGCTGCACCGTCACACCGGTGCTGGGTACGTCGCAGATCTTGATGGTGTTGTTCTCGGAGGCGCCGATGGCGTCCGCCAGGTCGAGGCCGACCTTCTTGGCGTCCACGTCGAACGCGGCGACGAACTCGACGTCGCGAACGTGGTAGTCGCCGAACTGGACGTGCATCAGGCCCGGCACCCTGGACGCCGGGTCGGCGTCCTTGTAGTACTCGACTCCCTGCACCAGCGATGCGGCACAGTTGCCCACACCGACGATGGCTACGCGAACCGAACCCATTCCGGTTGCTCCCTGTGTGTACGAGTGAGGCCCTGAACGGGCTCTCACGTGGCGGTGTCGTCGGGCGTATCCGGCCGGGGGTCGCCCCCCGGCCGGGGCAGGCCGCCCGACGCTCCAGATGTGGTGTCACGCGAGGCGGGTTTCTCGGCGGCCGGACCCTTGAGGTCCCGCCCCGCCCGCTCGCTCTCGATCAGCTCGTTCAGCCAGCGCACCTCGCGCTCCACGGACTCCATTCCGTGGCGCTGAAGCTCGAGCGTGTAGTCGTCCAGGCGCTCCCGGGTCCGGGCGAGGGAAGCGCTCATCTTCTCCAGGCGCTCCTCCAGCCGGCTGCGGCGGCCCTCCAGCACGCGCATGCGGACATCGCGTGAGGTCTGCCCGAAGAAGGCGAAACGGGCGGCGAAGGTCTCGTCCTCGTACGCGTCGGGCCCGGTCTGCGAGAGCAGCTGCTCGAAGTGCTCCTTACCCTCCGCCGTCAATCGGTAGACGATCTTGGCGCGGCGCCCCGCGAGGGGAGCGGCGAGGGCGTCCTCGGGAGTGTTCCCCGGCTCCTCGATCAGCCAGCCGTTGGCGACCAGCGTCTTGAGACAGGGATAGAGCGTCCCGTAGCTGAACGCACGGAACACACCCAGCGACGTGTTGAGCCGCTTGCGCAGCTCATACCCGTGCATCGGAGATTCGCGGAGCAGACCGAGTACGGCGAACTCGAGGATCCCGGCACGCCGGCTCATCGTCGCCTCCTCTCGCCGCGGTGCGCATGTATCGGGCCGATGTGTCGGACCGATGTGTCGTGCTGATGTATCGACTCGATACATCAGCACGATAGAACGGCCTTCCGGATGCGACAAGAGGGGGTCGGGTGAACGGGATCACATCACCGTTTTGTGGGACGCGATCTGCCTGATTTGAGGTGAAGTTCGGGGCCCGGCAGGTTTTGACGGTGCGTAGTCTGTGCGCCATGCACATCACCGGGAACCAAGTGACGCCTGAGAGCGTCGTCGTCCACGGTGTAGTAGGGGTGCATACGGGACCGATGAATGCGGAGCCGACCGCATCCGTACTTCGGGGGGACCGGAAACCAGCCGCCGTTTCCAGGCGCGCAAGGGTGCGCCTGCCCGAGGAGTAGTCGTTCGATGAGCGAGCACCGTCGCAAACCGCCGCAGCCGCAGGGAGGCGGACGTGCCGCGGCCCGACGCGGCCAGTCCGGCTCGTCCTCCGGCCGCCGTGCGGCACCGCGAGGCGCCACCGGGTCTCCGTCCGACTCCTATGGGTCGGACGCCTACGACTCAGGAGGTGAGGAGCGTCAGTACGGCGGCCGTGCCGAGGCCCGCCGTGCGACGCAGAGAAGCACGGGTGGTAGCCGCCGCAGAGCGGCCGAACCGACCCGGGGTGGCCGGCGTACCGGCCCCGGCGGCCCGAACGGGCCCGGCCGGGGCAGGGGACGCGCGGCCGCCGTCCCCGACAAAAAGCGGCTGATCGACTATCCGCGGGCCGGCAAGTACGGCTGGCAGCGCTGGATGCCGTCCTGGAAGCTCGTCTCTGGCTTGTGCGTCGGCTTCTTCGGCAGCCTGCTGGCCGTGGCGGGCATCGGCTACGCGATGGTGGGCGTCCCCAACGAGGAGAACGCCGCGGCCCTGTCGCAGAACAACGTCTACTACTGGGCCGACGGCAAACAGATGATCGCGGCGGGCAGTGGCCAGAACCGGCAGAACGTCACGATCGACCGGATCCCCAAGGCCATGCAGTGGGCGGTGATCTCGGCCGAGAACAAGACCTTCTACGAGGACAAGGGCGTCGACCCCATGGGCATCGCCCGAGCTCTGGCGAACATGGCGCGGGGCGGTGACACGCAGGGCGGTTCGACGATCACCCAGCAGTTCGTGAAGAACACCTACCTGAGTCAGGAACAATCGCTCACCCGCAAGTTCAAGGAGATGTTCATCTCCATAAAGGTGGGCACGAAGGTCGACAAGCCGGTGATCCTTCAGGGTTACCTGAACACCTCGTACTACGGCCGTGGCGCCTACGGCATCCAGGCCGCCGCCCAGGCCTACTACGGCAAGGAAGCGAAGGACCTCAAGGCGAGTGAGTGCGCCTTCCTCGCTGCCCTGCTGAAGGGCCCGACGTACTACGACCCCGCGGGCAATGACGGCATCGACAAGACGGCGACCGCCAGCGCGAACCGCAAGCGGTCGGAAGCCCGTTGGGCCTGGATTCTCGAGCAGATGCACAACGACAAGAGGATCACGGACGCGGAGTACCAGGAAGCGATCAAGAGGTACCCCACGCCTCAGCCCCGTAAGGCGATCAAGGGCATGACCGGCCAGATCGGGTACCTGGTGGACACGGCCAAGAAGTACGTCCTGAACCACTCCAACATCTCCGAGAAGCAGTTCGACCTGGGCGGCTACCAGATCAAGACGACGTTCAAGAAGGAGAACGTCGAGGCGCTGGCGGAGGCCGTCAAGAAGATCGAGAAGCAGAAGCTCGACCCGAAGAATCGTGAGCTGGACCAGCACGTCCAGTTCGGTGCGGCGTCGGTGAAACCCAAGGACGGTGCGATCGTCGCGCTCTACGGCGGTTCGGGTTACGAGAACGGCCACTTCAACAACAACGCGGACACCTCGGGTGTCCCCGTCGGTTCGACGTGGAAGCCGTTCGTGCTCGCCGCGGCGATGGAGCACGGCACCTACCGGAGCGACGGCCCTCTCTCACCGCTGAGCAAGTACAACGGCAACGACCGCCTCAAGGTCAAGAACAACGACGGCTCCTATGTCCTGAAGAAGGACAACACCCCGTTCTTCCAGAAGAACGAGAGTGAGTACCCCTGGGGCTACATCTCGCTGCGCAAGGCGATGGAGCAGTCGGTCAACACCCCGTTCGTGCAGCTTGGCATGGACGTGGGGATGAAGAACGTGGCCGACCTGGCCGAGAAGTCCGGCATCCTGAGGAGCAGCTTCGCCGATCTCAACGCTTCGTTCGCGCTGGGGACGTCGACGCCCAGTGCGATCCGTATGGCCGACGCCTACGCGACATTCGCCGCAGCGGGCAAGCAGGCCGCCCCGTACTCGGTGACCAGCGTCAAATACAACGGGCAGGAAATCCAGGGCTTCGACAAGCCGAGGATCACGCAGGCCATGCCTGAGAACGTGGCCCACAACGTCACTGATGTCCTGGAGAACGTCATCCAGAACGGCACGGGTACGAAGGCGCTGGCCCTGGGCCGTACGGCGGCCGGCAAGACCGGTACCACCGACGAGAACAAGTCGGCCTGGTTCGTCGGCTACACCCAGCAACTGTCCACCTCGGTCGCGATGTTCCGTGAGGACCCCAAGAGCGCCAAGCTGCTGTCCATGAACGGCACGGCGGGTGAGAAGTCCATCCACGGTGGCGACGTCCCCACACTGGTGTGGACCGAGTACATGAAGGCCGCGCTGAGCGGTGAGCCCGATCTCGGTTTCCCGGACGCAGAGAAGATCGGCAAGATCCAGGACGGGGTGGGTGCCCCGTCGCCGAAGCCGACGCCCAGCGTGGAGCCCAGTGAGACGGTGACCGAGTCGCCGAGCGCGACGCCCAGCGAGAGCCCGGCGTCTCCGTCGCCCACGCCGAGCGACACCTGCGGGTTCTTCGGATGTGAGGACGACGGTGGCGCGCAGAATGGCGGCACCGGCACCGGCGGCACCGGCACCGGCGGCACAGACGGAGGTGCTTCCCCCGAGCCCTCGCCGACCGATACGGGCCTGGACGGCGGCAACACCAGAGGCAACGGCAACGGAGGCATCTTCGGAGGCCCTGAAGGATAGCCACCGAAGATTGCCCGGCTTGGGTGTTTCACGTGAAACGCGAAGACGTTTCACGTGAAACAAGGGCCGCCGTCCCCCTCGGGTACGGCGGCCCTCGGCGTATCCAGACACGTACGGCAGGATGTGCGGCATGCCCAGTGCAGAATCGACGCAAGCGAGCGTCCATGAGCCGGACCCGGCGCGGCCGACCAAGGAGGACGAGGTCGCCGCGGCCGGCAGCGAGCTGATCGGCGGCCCGCTCGGGCGGCGTGCCCTGCTCGGGACGTCCTGGTGGACTCCCGTGCGGGTGATCGCGCTGGTGGCGATCGGCATGTTCGCCCTCGGCCTGGTCCAGAAGGCGCCTTGCTACAACGGCGCCTGGTTCTTCGGCGCCAGTTCCCAGTACACGCACGCGTGCTATTCGGACATCCCCCACCTCTACCAGGGGCGCGGCTTCGCCGACGGGCTCGTGCCGTACTTCGACCGGCTTCCCGGCGACATGCAGTACCTGGAGTACCCGGTTCTCACCGGTGTCTTCATGGAGGTCGCCTCTTGGCTCACGCCCGGCAGCGGCACCATCCAGTTCCAGGAGCAGTGGTACTGGATGGTCAACGCCGGAATGCTCATGGTGTGTGCGTCGGTCATCGCCGTCTGCGTCACCCGTACCCACGCCCGGCGCCCCTGGGACGGCCTCCTGGTCGCCCTGGCGCCCGCCGCAGCCCTGACCGCCACCATCAACTGGGACCTGCTCGCGGTCGCTCTGACGGCCGCGGCGATGCTGATGTGGTCACGTGGCCGTTCTCTCGCCTTTGGCGTCCTGCTGGGGCTCGCCACGGCCGCCAAGCTCTACCCCTTCCTGCTCCTGGGGCCGCTGATGGTGCTGTGCTGGCGTGCGGGCAGGTGGCGTGAGTTCGGGACGGCTCTGGGCGGCGCGATCGTCGCGTGGGTCGTCGTGAACGGACCGGTGATGCTCTTCGCCTTCGAGGGCTGGTCGAAGTTCTACACATTCAGCCAGGAGCGGGGCGTCGACTTCGGCTCGTTCTGGCTGATCATGGCGCAGAACTCGGACGACCCGCTCAGCACCGACACCGTCAACACGCTCGCCACGCTGCTGATGCTGGTGTGCTGTGCGGCTGTCGCGGCGCTCGGGCTGACCGCCCCGCGCCGCCCGCGGTTCGCCCAGCTCGCCTTCCTGATCGTGGCGGCGTTCATCCTCACCAACAAGGTCTACTCGCCGCAGTACGTCCTGTGGCTGGTGCCGCTGGCCGCTCTCGCCCGGCCGAAGTGGCGGGATTTCCTGATCTGGCAGGCCTGCGAGGTGGCGTACTTCCTGGGGATCTGGCTGTACCTCGCGTACACGACCAGCGGAGAGGCCCACAAGGGGCTTCCCACCGACGGCTACCACTGGGCCATCGGCCTGCATCTGCTGGGGACGCTGTATCTGTGCGTCATGGTCGTCCGGGACATCTTCATGCCGGAGCGGGATCCGGTGCGGCGGTCCGGTGACGACGACCCCTCGGGCGGAGTGCTCGACAAGGCCGAAGACGTCTTCGTTCTCAGCCCCGCGGCCCGCGGCCGACGGCACATGACCGCCCAGTGCGACGAGCCGTCGGTCGAGTGGGGCAGACCGGGCGCTACGGACGGTTCGCTCTGAGCGAACGGCGCCGGAGGGCATAGCCGGGAACGCCGAAGGCCGTACACGGGTAGCCGGGTACGGCCTTCTTGCTGCGCTGCGAGGGACGCCGCGGCGCGCCGGTCAGCGGTCCATGATCCGGTCGAACTGCGTGGTGGTGTGGCGCAGGTGGGCCACGAGCTCATCACCGACCTTCGGCTCCGGCGCGTCCGCCGGCACGAACAGGATCGAGACCTGCATATGCGGCGGCTCCGCGAACCAGCGCTGCTTGCCACCCCAGACGAACGGGGAAAGGTTGCGGTTCACCGTCGCGAGACCGGCGCGGGCGACGCCCTTGGCGCGCGGCATGACCCCGTGCAGCGCCTTGGGGGCCTCCAGGCCCACCCCGTGCGACGTACCGCCCGCCACGACCACCAGGAAACCGTCGGAGGCGGCCTTCTGCTGGCGGTAGCCGAAGCGGTCGCCCTTGGCGACCCGCGTGACGTCCAGGACCGCGCCGCGGTACTCGGTGGCGTCGTGGTCCCCCAGCCACAGCCGCGTGCCGATGCGGGCCCGGAACCGGGTCTGCGGGAACTGCTGCTGGAGCCGGGCGAGTTCGTCGGCCTTGAGGTGGCTGACGAACATGGTGTGCAGGGGCAGCCGGGCGGCACGCAGGCGGTCCATCCAGCCGATGACCTCCTCGACGGCGTCCGAACCGTCGGTCCGGTCCAGCGGCAGGTGGATGGCGAAGCCCTCCAGGCGGACGTTCTCGATGGCGGCGTGCAGTTGGGCCAGGTCCTGCTCGCTGATGCCGTGCCGCTTCATCGAGGACATCACCTCGATCACCACGCGGGCACCGACCAGGCCGTACACACCGTCTATCGACGAGACGGACCGGATGACCCGGTCCGGCAGCGGCACCGGCTCCTCGCCACGCCGGTAGGGCGTCAGCACCAGCAGGTCCCCGCCGAACCAGTCCTTGATCCTGGCGGCCTCGTACGTCGTGCCGACGGCGAGGACATCCGAGCCCAGCCGTGTGGCCTCCTCCGCCAGCCGCTCGTGCCCGAAGCCGTAGCCGTTGCCCTTGCAGACCGGCACGAGGCCCGGGAACTGCTCCTGCACGTGCTTGTGGTGCGCACGCCAGCGCGCGGTGTCGACGTAGAGCGTGAGCGCCATGGCCGGACCTGGAACCTTTCTCGTGGTCGCCGTATATCAGCGGTTGCCGTGTGTCAGAGGTATAGAAGCACTGAACGGGACATCAGCGACGCGACATGTAGATGTCGAGCGCCTTGTGCAGCAGCTTGTTCAGCGGGAAGTCCCACTCGCCGAGGTACTCGGCCGCCTGGCCGCCGGTACCCACCTTGAACTGGATCAGGCCGAAGAGGTGGTCGGTCTCGTCCAGCGAGTCGGAGATGCCGCGCAGGTCGTAGACGGTGGCGCCGAGCGCGTAGGCGTCGCGCAGCATCCGCCACTGCATCGCGTTCGAGGGCCGGACCTCGCGGCCGATGTTGTCGGAGGCGCCGTAGGAATACCACACGTGCCCGCCGACGATCAGCATCGTCGCAGCGGACAGGTTCACGCCGTTGTGCCGGGCGAAGTACAGCCGCATGCGGTTGGGGTCCTCGGTGTTGAGGGCCGTCCACATGCGCTGGAAGTACGACAGCGGGCGCGGACGGAAGTGGTCGCGCACAGCTGTGATCTCGTACAGCCGCTGCCATTCCTCGAGGTCCTGGTAACCGCCCTGGACGACCTCGACACCGGCCTTCTCGGCCTTCTTGATGTTGCGGCGCCACAGCTGGTTGAAGTTCTTGTGGACCTCTTCCAGGGAGCGGTTCGCCAGCGGCACCTGATACACGTAACGGGGCTGGACGTCGCCGAAGCCGGCGCCGCCGTCCTCACCCTGCTGCCAGCCCATGCGGCGCAGCTTGTCGGCGACCTCGAAGGCACGCGGCTCGATGTGGTCCGCCTCGATGTCCCGCAGGCGCTTGACGTCGGGGTTCTGGATGCCCTGCTTGATGGAGGGGGCCTCCCAGCGCCGGATGATCACCGGCGGGCCCATCTTCACGGAGAAGGCACCCTGCTGCTTCAAGTGCGCCAGCATCGGCTCGAGCCACTCCTGCAGATTCGGCGCGAACCAGTTGATGACCGGGCCCTCGGGCAGGTAGGCGAGGTAACGCTTGATCTTGGGAAGCTGCCGGTAGAGGACCAGGCCGGCACCGACCATCTCGCCGGTGCGGTCGTCGAACCATCCGAGGTTCTCGGAGCGCCACTCCGCCTTGACATCAGCCCAGGCCGGGACCTGCATGTGGCTCGCCGACGGCAGGCTCTGGATGTAGGCCAGATGCTGCTCGCGACTGATGGTCCTCAGGGTCAGGCTCATTCGGGGCGCTCCTCGGGCTGGTGTGTCCCCATGGGTTCAGGGGCTCCGGCTCTCGCGCGAAGCCTACTGCGCCTGGGGAGCGCGCCGGTTGGGCGTACGGGACCTTCGCCCCGGCCCGAGGCCGGCCGGGGCGAGAGCGAAGTTCGAAGCGGGGTGCCCTGGCGTCAGCCGATGAGGCCGCCGTGCGCCATGCCCAGGAAGAACCCGACACCCGAGGCGCCCAGGCCCAGGATCAGGCCGAAGCGTTCCCGGGTCGTCTCGGAGATCCACTGGCCGTACGCGCCCGTGAGGATGCCCACCAGGCCGGCCCAGGAACTGAGCAGATGCAGGTCTTCCTCGATGATCGCCGTGAGGAACGACAGGAGGCCCAGGACCAGGGTCGCCGCGAGCAGGGCGTCCTGGAGGGGATGGGGCTTGCCGTCCGTGGCGAAGAGGCCGCCGGCGGTGTTCGGTCGCAATGCCTGTGCCATAGGGCACCTCCTGCGAAAGTCGGCGCATCGTAGCGCCGTACACACCCGATGTGTACAGATTGGCTGCCCTGGCGGCCGGATTTCAACCGCAAGCCGCTGTGCGGGTACTCTGTACCGTCCGCACCGGTGTCTGCCCATCTCATGGCAGGGGCTCCTCATCAGAACCCCCGACTGTCAGTGGTGGCCGATACCGTTGCCTACGCATCACAACCCTCCTGCCACGGAACGACCGTGGCCGCTGAGTCCAAAGGAGGTGGGTTCCACATGCGTCACTACGAGGTGATGGTCATCCTCGACCCCGAGGTCGAGGAGCGCGCTGTCTCTCCGCTGATCGAGAACTTCCTTTCTGTCGTCCGTGACGGCGGCGGAAAGGTCGAGAAGGTCGACACCTGGGGCCGTCGTCGTCTCGCGTACGAGATCAAGAAGAAGCCCGAGGGCATCTACTCGGTCATCGACCTGCAGGCCGAGCCTGCGGTCGTCAAGGAGCTCGACCGCCAGATGAACCTGAACGAGTCGGTCCTCCGGACCAAGGTCCTCCGTCCCGAGATGCACTGAGCTTCCAGCTCAGCTGATCCCGGGATTCGAGTAGCAAGCAGCCAGAGCAAACCCGCCGAGAGGTTCCCCCATGGCAGGCGAGACCGTCATCACGGTCGTCGGCAATCTTGTCGACGACCCCGAGCTGCGCTTCACCCCCTCCGGTGCGGCGGTCGCGAAGTTCCGTGTCGCGTCCACCCCCCGCACCTTCGACCGCCAGACGAACGAGTGGAAGGACGGCGAGAGCCTCTTTCTGACCTGCTCGGTCTGGCGTCAGGCGGCGGAGAACGTCGCGGAGTCGCTCCAGCGAGGCATGCGCGTCATCGTGCAGGGCCGGTTGAAGCAGCGGTCCTACGAGGACCGTGAGGGCGTCAAGCGCACGGTCTATGAGCTGGACGTCGAGGAAGTCGGCGCCAGCCTGCGCAACGCCACGGCCAAGGTCACCAAGACCAGTGGCCGAGGTGGCCAGGGCGGCTTCGGCGGCGGTGGTGGCGGTGGCGCCCAGGGTGGCGGCGGCTGGGGCGGCGGCTCCGGTGGCGGCCAGCAGGGCGGCGGCGCTCCCGCCGACGACCCGTGGGCGACCGGCGCTCCCGCCGGTGGCAACCAGGGCGGTGGCGGCGGCTGGGGTGGAAACTCCAGCGGCGGCGGCGGTGGCGGCTACTCGGACGAGCCCCCCTTCTAGGGGCGGGTTCGCACTCATACTTCTTGATCACACAGGAGAAACACCATGGCTAAGCCGCCTGTGCGCAAGCCGAAGAAGAAGGTCTGCGCTTTCTGCAAGGACAAGGTCACGTACGTGGACTACAAGGACACGAACATGCTGCGGAAGTTCATTTCCGACCGCGGCAAGATCCGTGCCCGCCGCGTGACCGGCAACTGCACCCAGCACCAGCGTGACGTCGCCACGGCCGTGAAGAACAGCCGTGAGATGGCGCTGCTGCCCTACACCTCCACCGCGCGATAAGGGAAGGGTGACCGACTCATGAAGATCATCCTCACCCACGAGGTCTCCGGCCTCGGTGCCGCGGGCGACGTCGTTGACGTCAAGGACGGTTACGCTCGCAACTACCTGATCCCGCGGAAGTTCGCTATCCGCTGGACCAAGGGTGGCGAGAAGGACGTCGAGCAGATCCGTCGTGCTCGCAAGATCCACGAGATCCAGACCATCGAGCAGGCCAACTCTGTGAAGGCCCAGCTCGAGGGCGTCAAGGTCCGTCTGGCCGTTCGCTCCGGCGACGCCGGTCGGCTCTTCGGTTCCGTCACGCCGGCCGACATCGCTTCGGCGATCAAGGCCTCTGGTGGTCCCGAGGTCGACAAGCGCCGCATCGAGCTCGGCTCGCCGATCAAGACGCTGGGCGCTCACGAGACGTCCGTGCGTCTGCACCCCGAGGTTGCCGCCAAGGTCAACATCGAGGTCGTCGCGGCCTGAGTGCCGCGCTTGCTGAAGCAGTAAGCGATGGGGCCGCACCCTGCGGGGTGTGGCCCTATTCGTATGTGCTGGGTGTCTGCCGACCGAAACGGCGCGTGTGTTTCACGTGAAACAGCGCGTTCGGTGGACCCGATCGTGCTCACGTGAAACAGGGAGCGTTTCACGTGAAACGTCAGCGGGTCGCGCCCGTCACGATCCAGCGCCCTGAGCGGGCGCGGAGCCACAGCGTCAGCATCCGTACGCTCATCATCAGCGTCATCGTGGCCCAGAGGGCGGTCAGCCCGCCGCCCAGGACCGGGACCAGTAGAGCGACCGGTGTGAAGACGGCCAGGGTGAGCAGCATGGCCCAGGCGAGGTAAGGTCCGTCGCCTGCGCCCATCAGGACCCCATCCAGAACGAAGACGATGCCGGAGATCGGCTGGGAGAGGGCGACGATGACCAGGGCGGGCAGCGCCACATCCTTGACCGCTGGGTCGCTGGTAAACAGGGGCAGGAATGCCGACCGGGTGATGACTACCAGGGCTCCGAGGACGACGCCGACGACGATGCCCCACTCCACCATGCGACGGCACGCGTCTCGGGCGCCTTGGGCGTCACCGGCTCCGAGGTAGCGCCCGATGATGGCCTGCCCGGCGATGGCGACGGCATCAAGGGCGAAGGCCAGCAGGCTCCACAGGGAGAGGATGATCTGGTGGGCGGCGATGTCGTTATCTCCGAGGCGGGCAGCGATCGCCGTGGCGATCATCAGGATCGCCCGCAAAGAGAGGGTCCGGACCAGGAGGGGAGCCCCGGCTTGCGCGGAGGCCCTGATCCCGGCGACGTCCGGGCGCAGCGAAGCGCCGTGTTTGCGGGCTCCTCGTAGCACCACGGCGAGGTAGACCGCCGCCATGCCGCACTGGGCGATGACGGTTCCCCATGCGGATCCGGCGATTCCCAGGTCGGCGCCGTAGACAAGTCCGGCGTTGAGGGCACCGTTGGCGATGAAACCGGCGATGGCGACGTAGAGCGGGGTCTTCGTGTCCTGCAGGCCACGCAGCACGCCGGTCGCGGCGAGCACGACGAGCATCGCCGGTATGCCGAGCACGGAGATGCGCAGATATGTGGTCGCATAGGGGGCTGCCGCTTCCGACGCACCGAAGAGGTCCACGAGGTGGGGCGCCGTCGGCAGGGCGACGACAACGACGGCAGCACCGAGGAGCAGTGCCAGCCAGATGCCGTCCATGCCCTGCCGGATGGCGGCTTGCAGGTCGCCCGCGCCGACTCGGCGGGCAACCGCCGCTGTGGTGGCGTAGGCGAGGAAGACGAAGACGCTGACGGCGGTCATCAGGAGGGCCGAGGCGATGCCGAGGCCGGCGAGTTGGGCTGTGCCCAGATGGCCCACGATCGCGGTGTCGGCCATGAGGAAGAGGGGCTCGGCGACGAGGGCGCCGAAGGCGGGCACAGCCAGTGCGACGATCTCTCGGTCGTGCTGTCTACGGCCGTGGCGGCGGCGCGCGGGAGCCTGTGTCATGTGCACCAATCTAATCGTCCACAGGTAAGTGATGCAAAGCTTTTTTGACCCTTACTGTCCGTCTCGGTGTGCGCACTGCTGTGCACTGTTCGAGACGATCTTGCGCCGGTTGGGAAAGTTTTTCTTCTGCACAGCCGGTGGACGGTAACGCAGCAGGTCAGAAGGGTTTGCCTTGGTGGTCCCGCTGTTTGTTCACAGGCCTGTCCACCGGCTCGTGCACAGGTTTCGAGGAGTTCTCCACAGCATCTGGGCCGCCGTCCACATGGCCTGTGGATAACCAGATTGGCTGACGGTGCCGAGAGGCCTACGGTGGTCCGGCGCCCGCTCCGTCCGCCGGTTTTCAAAACACCACAAACCCGGCGCGCGCCAACCGGAGTTGGGCCTCTTATTTGTCAGTGCCGTGCCGTAGAACAGAGGGGCACGGCTAGGTCTGCTTCGGCGGACGTGAGGAGGTGGCTCGGTGAGCATTTCCGAGCCCTTGGACGACCCGTGGGCCGACAGCGGTCCCAGTGATCGTCTGCCCGCCTCCCGCCGGCGCGGTGACGGAGGCCGGGGCCGCGGCGAGCAGCACGAGCGCGGCAGGGACGGCGGGGCCTGGGACGGCGGATCGGCCCCGTCGTTCGAGCGGGTACCACCGCAGGACATGGACGCCGAGCAGTCCGTCCTCGGCGGCATGCTTCTGTCCAAGGACGCCATCGCCGACGTGGTCGAGATCCTCAAGGGTCACGACTTCTACAAACCGGCCCACGAGACGATCTACCAGGCCGTCCTCGACGTCTACGCCAAGGGCGAGCCAGCGGACCCCATCACGATCGCGGCCGAGCTCACCAAGCGCGGCGAGATCAACAAGGTCGGCGGGGCGTCGTATCTGCACACCCTCGTCCAGACGGTGCCCACGGCGGCCAACGCCGCGTACTACGCGGAGATCGTCCACGAACGGGCCGTGCTGCGCCGCCTCGTCGAGGCCGGCACCCGCATCACGCAGATGGGATACGCGGCCGACGACGACGTCGACGAGATCGTCAACCGGGCCCAGGCGGAGATCTACGCGGTCACCGAGCAGCGGACCAGCGAGGACTATCTGCCGCTCGGCGACATCATGGAAGGCGCGCTCGACGAGATCGAGGCGATCGGCTCGCGCAGCGGCGAGATGACCGGTGTGCCCACCGGGTTCACCGACTTCGACTCCCTCACCAACGGCCTGCACCCCGGCCAGATGATCGTCATCGCGGCACGTCCGGCCATGGGTAAGTCCACGCTCGCTCTGGACTTCGCGCGGGCCTGCTCGATCAAGAACAACCTGCCGAGTGTGATCTTCTCGCTCGAGATGGGGCGCAACGAGATCGCCATGCGTCTGCTGTCCGCCGAAGCCCGGGTCGCCCTCCACCACATGCGGTCCGGGACGATGACGGACGAGGACTGGACGCGCCTGGCCCGGCGGATGCCCGACGTCTCTGCGGCCCCGCTCTACATCGACGACTCGCCGAACCTGTCGATGATGGAGATCCGTGCCAAGTGCCGTCGTCTCAAGCAGCGCAACGACCTCAGGCTGGTCGTCATCGACTACCTGCAGCTGATGCAGTCGGGTGGCTCCAAGCGGGCAGAGAGCCGTCAGCAGGAGGTCTCGGACATGTCCCGTAACCTCAAGCTGCTCGCCAAGGAGCTGGAGCTCCCGGTCATCGCCCTCTCCCAGCTGAACCGTGGTCCCGAGCAGCGTACGGACAAGAAGCCGATGGTGTCCGACCTGCGTGAGTCCGGTTCCATCGAGCAGGACGCCGACATGGTCATCCTGTTGCATCGCGAGGACGCCTACGAGAAGGAGTCACCGCGTGCGGGCGAGGCCGACCTGATCGTGGCCAAGCACCGAAACGGCCCGACGGCGACCATCACGGTCGCCTTCCAGGGTCATTACTCACGGTTCGTGGACATGGCGCAGACCTGATCCCACCTTGTAGGGCTTCAGGTTTCGCTGCACCGTCTCACGCTCTGCTTCATATCGGCTGCACTTATGCAGTGGCCGTGGGACAAGCAGGTCGGCGCGTTCACTCTTTCGGGCTACTTGGCTCCGAGCCCAGGCGTCTGCTCTCACGCCGCTGAGCGGTCTCGACCTGCCCGGATCCGACCCGGATGACATCGGCATCCCCCGCCTCCACCAGCTCGTTCGCCAGCGCAAGCGCCCCGTCCAACATGCGGCCCGCGTGCTCGACACCAGCATCGCCGCCATCCGCTATCTCCTGGACGAACACCCTGCCTTCGCAGCCGAGGTGACCGAGTGCTCAGCGCGATCCACCGTCCAGATCCGTCAGCGAGCTCGCCGCGAAGTCCCGAAGGACGTCCTGGCACGCCCCTATCTCCAAACCCGGTGTGGTCACAGATGATGTTGGGGCACACTGCGCGGATGGGTACTGATGTCGCCTGGTCCCCGCAGGAGAGGGCTCTGCGTCACGTCGCGGCCCTGTCCTCGGGAGGGCCGCTCAACCGCAGACTGCGGCTGACGATGAACTTCCACCCCGACCGCATGGCGGGCGATCGCCCGATCCTGCTCAAGATGGCGGAGGACGGAATTTACCGGTCGCAGTTCGTGACCGGCACCGGCAATGGTGGTCTGACCGCCTACCCAGGCGGGGACAGGTGGCGCTGGGAAAGCCGTATCTTCGGAGGTGCCTACGACCATGCCGCCGCTGGCGAACGCCCCGTTTACGGAGCGCTGAACTACCGGCGAGAGGCTGTCGGCGGGGCACCTCGATTCGGCTCCTCGCACTTCAGGCTCACAATCAAGACTCTCGCGCGAGCCACGTTCTGCTACCCAGACAGCTCCACCGACCCCCCGGCGTTCGGAGTTGCAAACCGCTTTTCGCTCCTTGAGCTGGCCGAGGCCGACGGCCTCGATGCCTTGGACGGCCACATCGAAGCGCAGATTCATGGGCCGGTCAGATTCGACTGCGACGTCGAATCCCTGGTCCTAGATCCCAGCTATCGCGGCACGGCCGTGGAAGACATGGCCCGCCGACTCCCATGCGCCATTGAGTGGCATCCCGGCTTCCGACTGGCCGTGGATCACTTGCGACGCCACCCGGACTACCGCGGACAGGAGTACGTCGATCTAGGCGCCGAGATCGCGGTCGACGGTTGGCTTGATCCCCGGAGCATTGGAGAGGCTGCCCACACAGACCGCTACGACCCACAGGCGCTCAAGAAAGTCTGGCACTGCCTGGCGCGCTTCGGCTCGCTACTTCGCACGAACGCTGAAGCGCGCGACTCAGCCGGTCCGTTGTCCCCCGGAGCCGGCGAGCCGGTGACCCACCGTTCATTGGCATCCTGCGGCCTGCATGGGTCCACATGAGCCTTCGCATGGTCGACTGGGCCATCAGGCACTTCACACCGACCGATGCGGAGCACTGGCTGGACCTGGCCACACAACGCGTGCACTGACGTTTGCCAGCCGAGGAAATGACACGGCGCTGAGACAAAGTCGGCTGGCCAAGCTGCGAGACAACCGGAGAAGACGCAGGTCACCGCACCCGCGCCATGATACGAGCCGCGAGATGCTACACCTCGCCTCACAGGCCCGCCCCCCATGTGCTCGACGAGAGGCTGCTGGGGCAGGTGAACTGGGCCCATGACGACATCTCAGGGTGAGCTGCTCCCCGGCACACGTCGTGCTCTGCTGCACCGGATCGCCGTCGCACAGGCCGAGGGACGGGCTCCGTCGCTCGTCGCGGCCGTCGTGCGGGACGGGGCGACGGTGTGGACGGGCACGCGGACCTCGGTGGAAGGCCACGCGCCGGACGACAACGTGCAGTACCGGATCGGTTCGATCACCAAGACCTTCACGGCGGTTCTCGTGTTGCGGCTCCGCGACGAGGGCGCGATCGACCTCGGGGATCCGCTGGAGAAACACCTGCCGGGCACCGGAGTGGGAGAGGCGACCGTCGCCGAACTGCTCGCACACACGGGGGGATTGGCGGCCGAGACACCGGGGCCGTGGTGGGAGCGAAGCCCGGGATCCTTGCGTCCCGAACTCGCCGACGTCCTGGGTGAGCGGCCCCTGCTGACCCCGCCCGGCCGCAGGTTCCACTACTCGAACCCGGGCTATGCGCTGCTCGGCGCACTCATCGAAAAACTCCGCGGCGCCCCCTGGGAGGAGGTCCTTCGGCGTGAAGTGCTCGAACCTCTGGGGCTGCACCGCACGAGCGTGCGACCGCAGGCGCCCCATGCGGGCGGCTGGGCCGTGCATCCCTGGGCCGACGTGATGCTTCCCGAGCCCACCGAGGATCTGGGCCGCATGGCGCCGGCCGGTCAACTCTGGGCTACCGCAGCGGACTTGGCGCGGTTCGCGGTCTTTCTGGTCAACGGCGACGAGCGGGTACTGAGCACCGAGTCGCTGAGGGAGATGAGGACGCCGGCCGCGCCCCACGAGGCGGCGGACGTGGCGAGCGGCTACGCCTACTGTCTGGGCATGGAGATCCGGCGGCGGAACGGACGGTCCCTCGTCGGCCACACCGGTTCACTGCCCGGCTTCCTCGCCTGCCTGATGATCAGCGTCGACGACGACGTGGTGGCGATCGCCTTGGCCAATGCCACGTCCGGGCCGATGCTGTTCACCGTCGCCGCGGACCTGGTCCGTATCGTCGCCGAGGCGGAGCCGCGCATCCCTGCACCGTGGAAGCCGCTCAACGACGTCGACCCGTCGCTGCTGGAGTTGACGGGCCAGTGGTACTGGGGGACGCACGCTTTCGCTCTGCGGCTTACGGCCGACGGGCACGTTTCCCTGGGACCGCTGTCCGGCAGCGGCCGTCGCTCACGGTTCCGCCCGAACGGTGACGGTACATGGACAGGGCTGGAGAGCTACTACGCCGGCGAGCTCCTGAAGGCCGTGCGGCGACCGGACGGGTCCGTGAGCCACCTGGACCTCGGCTCGTTCATGTTCACGCGCCGGCCGTATGACGAGGGGGCTCCTGTGCCGGGCGGTGTCGACCCCGAGGGATGGCGCGGCATCGGCTAGGTGGTGCGTGTGGATGCCCTGTTTCACGTGAAACAGGGCATCCACACACATCATCGCGACGGTCAGAGCTGGAGCTTGAAGCCCGTGTGGGAGGCCGTGAAGCCGAGTCGCTCATAGAAGCGGTGGGCATCGGCGCGCGTCTTGTCGGACGTCAGCTGGACCAACTGGCAGCCCTGGTTCCGGGACTCGTCGATCGCCCACTCGATGAGCTGAGTCCCCAGGCCGCTGCCGCGCTCGTCCGCATGGATGCGCACCCCTTCGACGATCGACCTGATCGCGCCGCGTCGAGACAGCCCCGGAATGATCGTGAGCTGGAGAGTTCCGACGACCCGGCCTTCCCGAACCGCCACGACCAGGTGCTGGTTCGGCTCGGCGCTGAGCCTCTCCAGAGCGGCCAGGTACGGGGCGAGATCGTCCGGGGACTCGCGCTGTGCGCCCAGCGGATCATCCGCGAGCATGGTGACGATCGCCTGGACGTCGTCGGCCACGGCGGCACGTATTTCAAGATCTCCCATGAGTCGCACTCTACGCAGAGACGGCCCGCGCGGAGCTGTCGCACGCGGCGAGGCCCTGTGGGGACACGACCCTAGGCGGGCACCGGGGTCTGCAGCGTCTCCACGACCCGGACCAGCGGGGCCAGCTCGGGGTTCTTCGCCGCCTCGTCGAGAGCCTCGCGCAGGGCGGTGTCATTGGTGGGCCGCGCCGCTTGCAGGAGTTCGAGACCAGCCGCGGTGACGTTCGTGTAGATGCCCCTGCGGTCGGTCGGGCACAGGTAGCGCTCCAGAAGACCGCGGTCTTCCAGCCGGGTGACCAGACGCGTGGTGGCGCTCTGGCTGAGGACGACGGCGTCGGCGACCTGCTTCATCTGGAGATGGCCTCCGTCCCCGTCGTGCTGTCGGCTGAGCACGTCCAGCAGGGAGTACTCGCGCGCGCTGAGGTCGTGCTGTGCCTGCAGAGCGCGCTCGATGCGGGCCTCGATTCTCCCGTGGAGCAGGGAGAGGGCGCACCAGCTCTGGGCGAGAGCGGTGAGCGCGGGGTCCGTCGCTGTCATTGGCGTTTCCTCCGTCCCGGAGCGGCTGCCTCCAGGATAGAGCAGGACCGCAATAGGCAGCGTATGCAAATATCCCGTGTGTACAACTATTGTGAACGCACGTAAAGTGCTCCTGCAATCGTCCGGGAAGGTAACCCCTCCATGCCTCTCGCGCTTCTGGCCCTAGCGATCGGGGCCTTCGGGATCGGAACGACAGAGTTCGTGATCATGGGCTTGCTGCCCGAGGTCGCGAGCGAGTACGGGGTGTCCATCCCCACGGCCGGGTACCTGGTCACCGGCTACGCGCTCGGCGTCATGTTCGGCGCCCCACTGATGACCGTGCTCGGCACCAAGATCTCCCGCAAGCGGATGCTGATGCTGCTGATGGGCCTGTTCATCGCGGGCAACCTGCTCTCGGCCCTCGCCCCGGCCTTCTCCGTCATGCTGATCGGCCGGATCGTCGCCTCGCTGGCGCATGGAGCCTTCTTCGGCATCGGCTCGGTGGTCGCGGCCGACCTCGTCGTCCCCGACAAGAAGGCCGGAGCCATCGCCATGATGTTCACCGGTCTGACTGTCGCCAACGTCGTGGGCGTCCCGCTGGGCACTCTCGTCGGGCAGTCCGTCGGCTGGCGGGTGACTTTCGGCATCGTCGCCGCGCTCGGTGTCATCGGCCTGGTCGGCATCGCCCGGCTCGTCCCCGACATGCCCGAGACAGAGGGCGTGCGCCTGCGACACGAGCTGGCCGCTTTCAAGAACGTGCAGGTGCTGCTTGCGATGGCCATGACCGTCCTCGGCTTCGGCGGTGTCTTCGCCGCCATCACCTACATCGCGCCGATGATGACCCACGTCGCGGGCTTCGCCGACGGCTCCGTCACCTGGCTACTGGTCCTCTTCGGCCTCGGCATGGTCGGCGGCAACCTCGTCGGTGGCAAGTTCGCCGACCGCGCCCTGATGCCGATGCTCTACATCGCCCTGAGTGCCCTGGCCGTCGTCCTGGCGCTGTTCACCCTCACCGCGCACGACAAGCTGCTGTCGGCGATCACCATCACGCTGATCGGTGCCCTGGGCTTCGCCACCGTGCCGCCGCTCCAGAAGCGGGTCCTCGACCAGGCGCACGGCGCTCCCACCCTGGCCTCCGCAGTGAACATCGGCGCCTTCAACCTCGGCAACGCCCTATCCGCCTGGCTCGGCGGACTCGTGATCGCGGCCGGCCTCGGCTATACCGCCCCCAACTGGGTCGGTGCCGCCCTGGCTGCCGGAGCCCTGGTTCTGGCCGTCGTCTCGGCCGCCCTGGAGCGTCGTTCCGGTGGTTCCAGCACCGTCGTCACAGGACCCGCGCCGACGGAGCAGCGGGTCGCTGCCCACCACTGAGCAGTCTCAACGTCCCGACCCCTACATGCCTCAGCACCCCTGCAAGCCGTCCAGGAGAACCCCCTCATGAGCACCACGACCGCTGTGGCCCCGCTGACCACCCGTGACGCCGAGGTCCTCGTCGCCGTCGCCCACCGTGCCGCTGAGACCGCGGGCGTCACGATCAGCGTCACCGTTCTGGATGTGGGCGGCCATCTGCTCGCCTTCCGTCGCGATGACCGTGCCGTGCTGATTTCAGGCGAGACCAGCACCCGCAAGGCCTACACGGCTCTCCAGCTGAACGCGCCCACCGCCGACCTCGCCGACGCGGTACAGCCTTGAGGTCTCTTCCACACGCTGCCGACCGCCCTCGACCGGCCGCTGCTGTTCATCACCGGTGGTGTGCCGGTGCACCGCGACGGCCGCCTGATCGGCGCGATCGGCGTCGGTGGGGGTGCCCCGGAACAGGACCACGGCTTCGCCGCGACCGCTGTGGAGGCCCTCGCTCGACCTGGCCCGCGTCAGCGCGACAACGCCGGTTTCCCGATCCATGGGGAGCCGGCGTCGTCGTATCGCGGCTCTTCAGCCCGCCGCGACGGTGACCGGTGCGAACCGCCGGCTCCAGTCTCCGAGCGACTCGGAGATGCCGTAGGACATCACCGAGTTGAAGGCGACGGCCTCCAGACCGCGCTCCTTCACCCATGCGAGGAGCTCTTCGTGCCGCACGTCGATGTCGGTGCGCAGGGGACGGTCGGTGTGCGCGGCGAGTGAGGCGATGAGCGCCTGGGCCACCGATGTGTCGCGCGCGATGAGCGGGCCGACGACGTGGGTGTCCATGTTGGGCCAGGCCGCCGCGTATCCGATGATGCGCCCGTGCTCCTCGGCCACGCGCAACTGGTCCGCGAAAGCGGGCAACCGGGTGACGATGTGCGTACGGTCGGCCCCGAACACCTGCTCGTCGAGCCGGAGGATCGCGGTGATGTCCTCGGCGGTCGCGGCACGGGTGGCCACTTCCGACTCCGGTCCGCCGGGAGTGAAGCGCCCGGCGACCATCTCTGCCCGCCCGATGGTCTTGAAGCCCAGTTCCTCGTAGAGGGGTCGGCCGTGCGGCGTCGCGTGCAGGGTGAGAGGCGTGGTGCCCATTGCGGAGACGACGTGGCGCATCAGTCGGCGCCCCACGCCCTTGCGGGCATGCCGTCCGGCGACCAGAACCATGCCGATCGCGGCGAGGGCGGGATCCTGCGGCCCGTACTCGGTGACGACACAGGCGCTGACGAGGCCCCCCTCGGGGTCGTCGATGCCGTAGCCCTTCCCGGCCGTGAGAAGGAAAGCCCACTTGTGCTCCTCCCGTGGCCACCCCCGATCCTCGGACCCGTCGGCGCAGGCGGCTTGATCGCGGAGCGTCAGACGACGGATGGACAATGAGGCAAGAGAAGGAGTCGGCACGCGGGTCAGGCTGTCTGACAAGGCACCCCGGCGTCCACCTGTTTCGACGGAGACATACGACCTTTTGGCCAGTTGTCACCGCTCGGCCGACGCACGGACCGGGACTGGATGTTTCACGTGAAACACGTAAGAACATCTGGTGTCCGATCGAGGCCGTGAACGGGGTTCCCCGTCACATCGTTGGCCGACTCGCCGATACGCGTCGTGCCCTCATTCGCGACGGGTGAAGGCGGGACTTGTATGCACAGTGGCGGCCGGTAGGGTCGACTCCGGTTCGCGTCCGGGGCGAGCCGGCACGTTCCGTGTGGGCCGGGTCCAGGGGCGTGCAGCATAACGGGACGGAGAGATCGAAGACCCGCGTTCCGGGTGTGCGACCGAAGCGTCCGGGCGAGTGAGAAGCGCGATGAGAGTTGCTGCGGCCAATGTCACACTCTCGCCTTACTTGTCCGTACGGAGCTGGAATACAGGTTGAATGTGACCGTATTGGCCGCGACAAGGAGGGGAACGCAGACCGTCCACGGGGGAAGCAGGCACCTTCCGACCGAGGAAGTGCGCAGACCGACCGAAAGATGCTCGAGGCGAGGCACACCATGGACGCTCCGACCACCACGTCGGCCGACAACGGCACTTCTGGCGGCGGGGGCGGCTGGTTCACACCCCGCAAGAACCCGACGACATCGCCGGAAAGCCGACCCGGGACGGCAGACGGACGCCGACCGGCCGTGATACGTCCCGTGGGAACGTCCAGGCCCGCCCCGGATGTGCCGGAGGACGGCATGTCCGAGCCACCCGCCTCGTCGCCCGGCGGCGCTAACGCCGATGGGCCGGACTCCGTTCGTGAATCCCCGAACGAGATCCCCACGTCCACCCGTTCAGCCGCGCAGCACGACCCGTCTCACGCGTTCTCACGTCAGGCCGCCGCCTCGTCGCCGGGTCCCGCACCCACAGCGCTCACCCCGGCGCCCTTCGCCTCCACCGTGGCGGCGCCTCCGTCTGCCGCTCCAGAGCCGCGTGTTCCCTCCCAGCGGCACGCACCGGCGTCGAGTTCGGCACCAGCCGCCACAGCCCCGGGCGAAGCGGCGTCCCCCGACGCCCTACTCATCCGCCGCGCCATGGCCGAGGTCGCCCCTGTTTCCGACAAGGTCACGTCGTACTTCTACGCCCTGCTCTTCGTCCGTCACCCCGACCTGCGGTCGCTGTTCCCGGCCGCGATGGACACCCAGCGGGACCGGTTGCTCAGGGCGCTGCTCACGGCCGCCGAGCACATCGACGACAAGAACGTCCTCGTCGACTACCTGCAGAACCTCGGCCGGGGCCACCGGAAGTACGGGACGCGGGCCGAGCACTACCCGGCCGTCGGCGAATGCCTCATCGGCGCGCTGAGCAAGTACGCCGCCGAAGTCTGGAGCCCGGAGATGGAGGCGGCCTGGGTCCGGGCCTACACCACGATCTCCCAGGTCATGATCGATGCGGCGGCCGCGGACGAACTGCGTGCACCGGCGTGGTGGTACGCCGAGATCGTCACGCACGAGCTGAGAACCCCGGACGTCGCCGTCGTGACGGTCCGCTCCGACCAGCCGTACCCCTTCCTCGCCGGGCAGTACACCAGCCTGGAGACGCCCTGGTGGCCGCGGATCTGGCGGCACTACTCCTTCGCCTCGGCCCCCCGCTCCGACGGTCTGCTGTCCTTCCACGTGAAGGCCGTTCCGGCCGGCTGGGTGTCCAACGCCCTGGTACACCGCGCACGCCCCGGCGACATCATCCGGCTCGGCCCGCCTGCGGGTTCGATGACCGTCGACCACACCACAGCCAGTGGCCTCCTCTGCCTGGGCGGCGGCACGGGCATCGCGCCCATCAAGGCTCTGATCGAGGATGTCGCCGAGCACGGGGACCGCCGGCCGGTGGAGGTCTTCTACGGGGCCCGCACCGACCATGACCTGTACGACATCGACACCATGCTCCGCCTCCAGCAGATCCACCCCTGGCTCTCGGTCCGCGCGATCATCGACCAGCAGGCGCACCAGCAGCTGCCGGACGCGATCCGCGCCTACGGGCCGTGGAACGAGTTCGACGCCTATCTCTCGGGTCCGCCCGGGATGATCCGCAGCGGTGTGGACGCCCTGAGAGACCTCGGCATCCCGTCGGACCGCATACGGCACGACTCCGTCGAGGAACTGGTCGCGGCCGGGAACTGAACAGGCGCCTCAACCCAGGTCGGGCGCGTGCATGGCGAGAACACCCTCGATGTTGCCGTCCAGGTAGTGCCGCAGCGACAGCGGCACAAGATGGACGGACGCGATCCCGACCCGGGTGAAGGGCACACGCACGATCTCGTACTCACCGACGGGCTCGTCGACCTCAGGACCGTGACGCAGAGAAGGGTCCAGGGACTCCAGGCGGCAGACGAAGAAGTGCTGCACCTTCACACCGCTCGCACCACCGTCCTCCCCGATGTGCTCCATGGTGTCCACGAAGCAGGGCACCACATCGGTGACCTTCGCGCCGAGCTCCTCGTACACCTCGCGGTGGAGGGCATCGACGACGGTCGAGTCGCTGGGCTCGACCCCGCCGCCGGGGGTGAGCCAGTAGGGATCCACACCAGGCTTGGTGCGCTTGATCAAGATCAGGTCGTCACCGTCCAGCAGAACGGCGCGGGCGGTGCGCTTGACCACGGGTCGGACGGTCATGAGTGAAATGTGGCCCGGCTGGTTCCACGTGAAACATCGCGAAACGTGACCACTCGAGCCCTCAGAGTCAGACACCGTCCCGAGCGCCCGGCATCCGCGCCATGGCGCCCGCCACCGCCCGTCGGGGCGCCCCGCAGCGCACCTCGGCACGGCCCGCGCTCGACCCCGAGCGCCTCAGCACCAGTCGGCCGCGGACCGCAGCAACCAGTCGTGCGCCCGCGCGACATGAGGCATGGCGAGCGTCCCGGTGCGGACCACGAGGAAATACGTTCGCAACGGCGGCACCGCAGGCTCGTACAGGAGCACGACATCGCCCCGCTCCAGCGCCGCCGCGCACAGATAGCGGGGCAGCACCGCCAGCCCCGCCCCCGCGACCGCACAGGCCAGGACCGCACGCAGGTCGGGAACGATGACGGTGCCCGGGGCGGCCGGGGGCGAGTCGAAGACAGAGGCCCAGTAGCGGGAGACGAAGGGCAGCGACTCGTGCACCTCCACCACGGGCACCTGCTTCACGGCCGGTATCGGCTTGCCGTCCGGCTGCCCGGCGCCGGTCTCCTCGGCCCAGCGCGGGGCGGCGACCAGGACGTGCTCCTCGTCGCAGAGCGCGGTCGCCGTGAGCAGGGCGCCGCGTGGCTGGGCTGTACTGATGGCCAGATCATGATGCCCGGCGGAAAGCCCTTCCAGGGCTTCCTCGGCACTCCCGAACGAAGCGCGCAAGGCGAAGCCCTGACCGTCCTCGCCGGTGAGCTCCGTGAGGGCGGGCAGGGCTCGTTCGGCGGTGAACTCCGGAGGACCTGCGAGGTGCAGCGTCCGTAAGGAGGAGTCGTCGTCGAGGCCGGTCTCGGTGATCTCCACCAGGGCGTCGAGATGCGGTGCGGCCTTGTGGGCGAGTTCGTCGCCGATGCTCGTCGGGGTCACGCCGCGGGCCTGCCGCAGGAACAAGGGGCGGCCCAGCTGCCGTTCCAGCGTCCGTATCTGCGAGGTGACGGCCGGCTGGGAGAGGCCGAGCAGGGCGGCGGCGCGAGTGAAGGAGCCGGCTCGGTGCACGGTCACGAAGGTCCGCAGCAAGGCCAGATCCACCGCGCAAGCTCCCCTCTTCGGCCCCGCTCATGCCCCCGGCCGCGCTCAACTATAAATAAGTCGATAGGCCCCTGTCGCTACGGTGATTGGACACTGACAGACAGTCAACTAGCCTTGGTCGCGCGGTTCTTGCGCGGGGAACCGGAGGACGGTCCGAGCCACAAGGGGGGAGGCTCGGACCGTCCATGGGGATGTCAGGCGGCCGACGCGTCCAGCGCACGCAGCACGTCCGCCACCAGGTCCTCGGGGTCCTCGGCACCGACCGACAGGCGGATGAAGCCCTGCGGCACCGCGTCCCCGCCCCAGCGCCCGCGTCGCTCAGCCGTGGACCGCACTCCGCCGAAGCTCGTCGCGTCGTCCACGAGCCGCAGCGCGTCCAGGAAGCGATCGGCATGTGCGCGCGTGGGCAGCGTGAACGACACCACGCACCCGAAGCACCGCATCTGCCGCGCGGCGACCGCGTGCGAGGGGTCGTCGGGGAGCCCCGGGTAGCGCAGGCCCGACACCTCGGGCCGTTCACGCAGCGCCTCGGCGACCGTCAAGGCCGTCGCGCTCTGCCGGTCGACCCGCATCTGGAGCGTCGCGATCGAACGGTGCGCGAGCCAGGCTTCCATGGGTCCGGGGATCGCACCGACGATCTTGCGCCAGCGGCGTACGGCGGCCATGGCCTCCGCGTCCCGGCCGACGACATAACCCAGCAGGACGTCGCCGTGGCCCGTGAGCTGCTTGGTGCCGCTGGCCACCGCGAAGTCGGCGCCGAGTTCCAGCGGACGCTGGCCGAGCGGCGTCGCGAGGGTGTTGTCGACGGCCACCAGGGCGCCACGCGTGTGTGCCGCCTCGGCGAGCCGTCTGATGTCGCACACGTCCAGCCCGGGGTTCGACGGGGTCTCGATCCACAGCAGCTTCGCGCCGTCGAGGACGTCGAGCTGGGCGTCACCGCCGGTCGGCGCGGTGCGCACCTCGATGCCGTAGGACTCCAGCTGAGCGCGGACCAGCGGCAGAGCCTGATAGCCGTCGTCGGGCAGGACGCACACGTCACCGGTGCGCAACTGGGAGAAGAGCACCGCTGAGATCGCGGCCATGCCGGAGGCGAAGACGAGCGTCTCGGCACCGTCCGGGCCGGGCGCCTCCAACTCGCCGATGGCGCGCTCGAGCAGTGTCCAGGTCGGGTTCTCGTCGCGGCCGTAGGTGTAGGGGCCGGTCGGGTCGCCCGGCAGGTGGAAGTGAGCGGCGAACACGGGACCGGGCAGGGTGGGCTCGTGCTTGACCGGCTCGGGCAGCCCGGCCCGCACCGCGCGCGTGCCGTCACCGGCGTCCGCGGCAGCGAGGCCCGCGGCACCCGTCGCCTCGTCCACGGCGGCCGTCACGTCGTCCACGACGCCCGCCGCTCGGCCCGCTGCGCCCGTCACCCGGCTCGCGGCCTCCTGTACCCGGTCCGCGTCGCCCGTCGCCCGGTCCGCCTCACCCCTCGCGGAATCACTCATGCCGCCTGTCCTTCCACGTTCTCGCGTACTGCGGCGAGCAGCCCTGTGCTCGCCGCCTCCACCATCTCAAGGCACTCCTCGAAGCCGTCCATGCCCCCGTAGTAGGGGTCCGGTACGTCGAGGTCCTCGTCGGTGGCGGGATCGTACGAGCGCAGCAGTCGTACCTTCTGCGCGTCCTGTTCCGTGGGGGCGAGGCGGCGCAGAGCTCCGAGGTGGCCGGAGTCGAGCGCGATCACCAGATCGAGGCGGGAGAACCAGGACGGCTGGAACTGC
Organism: Streptomyces sp. NPDC096046; assembly: GCF_040303285.1. NCBI lineage: Bacteria > Bacillati > Actinomycetota > Actinomycetes > Kitasatosporales > Streptomycetaceae > Streptomyces > Streptomyces sp. NPDC096046. Next base: position 308,047 of record NZ_JBEOSZ010000001.1, read on the forward strand.
CGGGCGGTGTGGCCGCCGGCGTAGCCGTTGTCCTCCAGGACGGCCACCGTGCGCGGGTCGGCGCCGTCGCCCTCGTGCCAGCCGCCGGTGCCGGCGCTGTCGACCTCCACCAGCCCGTCGAGGCCGGCCTCCGCCACCCGCGCGCGGAAGACGATCTCAGCCATCGGGGAACGGCAGATGTTGCCCGTGCAGACGAAACAGACGCGGTACGTCATGGTGCTCAGTCCCGGTCGGGCAGGACGACGTGCAGGGCCCAGGAGACGACCGAGATGATCAGACCGCCCAGGACGGCCGTCCAGAAGCCCTCCACGTGGAAGCTCAGGTCGAGCGTGTCCGCCAACCACGAGGTGAGCAGCAACATCAGCGCGTTCACGACGAGGGTGAACAGCCCGAGCGTCAGTATCAGCAGCGGAAGGCTGAGGAGCTTGACGACCGGCTTGACGAGGAAGTTCACCAGGCCGAAGAGCAGTGCCACGATGATCAGGGTGCCGACCTTCTTGCCCGTGCTGTCACCGGTCAGGGTGATTTTGTCGAGCAGCCATACGGCGACTGCCAGGGCACCCGCGTTGGCGATCGTCTTGACTACGAAATTCATCATGTGTCTGATCGTGGCAGACGTGATCGGACATGGGCACAAGAGGCAGGGGCGGGCAAGGCGATGAAGGCATTCCGGCTGGATGAACTGGAGGCGGAGCGCGCCGCCAACAACGGTGCCTACCTGCAGTTTCTGCGGGAGCAGAACATGTCGGTCGGCCTGTACGCCCTCGACGCGGGCGCGCAGGATCCACAGAAGCCGCACCATCAGGACGAGGTCTACTTCGTTGTGAGCGGCCGGGCCGCGATCACCGTCGGCCTGGAGACGACCCAGGTGGCGCGCGGTAGCGTGATCTACGTGCCGGCGGGCGTGACCCACAGGTTCCACCACATCACCGAGGACCTGAGGGTGCTGGTGGTCTTCTCTCCGCCCGAGCGGTGACGGACCGCCTCAGGGTTCCCTAGGGGATCGGTCAGGGGAGGACAAGGGGTGCGAGGCCCCCGTTCGACCCCTCCCCGGACCTAGCATCGAGTGCAGGACGTCAGAGATCCAGTAAGAACGACCGGACCCGGCACTCGAACGGGCGGAGAGGCAAGGACGAGGGCTATGCGAGAGATCTTCACGGGACTGCCGTGGTGGGTGAAGTGGATCGCGGTGCCGGTCATCGCCCTGGTCGTGTTCGGCGGACTGATCGCCAGCGTGGTCGGGTTCGTCATCGGACTGCTCTTCAAGGTGTTGGTCTTCGTGGCACTGGTCGGGGGACTGATCTACGTCGTACGGAAGTTCACATCGAGCTCCTCGTCGCGCAACGACTGGTGAGACCGGTGGGAAACCGGTGGGGGTAGCGGGAAACACCTGGAATCACCGGTTCCCTCGGGCGGGGGAAGTTTCCCGGCGGGGCCGTCTGCACGCGGTGGCAGACGAATAGAGTCCGGAACTCGACGCGGGGACTTCCCCGCGAGCGGCATTCACCCCACCCGTGTTCCTCCGCACGGTCTGCCCCCCTCGCGCTTCGGGAGAGACCCTTGGTCCCGGCTGACACCGCACCCGTCCACCTCCACACCGTCCCCGCACAACCACGCTCGGCGGCACCTCCCGGGCCACCGGCCCTCTCCGCACCCGCCCCTGCGCCGACCCTCATCGGGTCCGTGCAGCGCGCGATGCGCCTGCTGGAGACCGTCGCCGTGCACGAGTACGGCGCCCCCGCCAAGCAACTGGCCCGTGAGACGGGGCTGGCGCTGCCGACGACCTATCACCTGCTGCGCACGCTCGTGCACGAGGGCTATCTGCGCCGGGACAAGGGCCTGTTCTTCCTCGGTGAGGCGGCGGAGCGGCTGAGCAGCAGCGGAGCGCGGCAGAAACGTCGCAGCACGGTGGTCGACGCACTCGCGCACTGGCGGGACGTCCTCGGCGTGCCCGTCTACTACGCGGTGTACCGCGAGGGCGAGATCGAGGTCATGTGCGTCTCCGACACCCCGAACAATCCGGCCGTCGAGGAGTGGGCCGACTTCCGGGAGACCGGGCACGCGCACGCCGTCGGGCAGTGCCTGTTGTCCCAGCTGGACGAGGACGCACGGCGTGACCACCTCGACCGCTACCGGGTACAGCCGCTCACGCCGTACACCGTGCGCGACAACCACAGCCTGCTGAGGCGTCTGGAACGCATCCGGCGCATGGAACCGGTGATCGAGCGTCAGGAGTACGCCCTGGGCGCGGTCTGCGCCGCGATCCCGCTCACGCTCGGCACCACGGCAGCGACGATGGCCATTTCACTCCCCGCACACCAGGCCGATCGGTTGCTGCCCGCGGCCCGGCAGCTGCAGGCCGAGATCGGGCGCTCGCTCGGCTCGCTCGCCCTCTCTATCAGTATGTGAAAACTCACTCCTTGTGATCTGCTGTGTACGTTAAGCAAGATTCCATCAGGTGTCAGAGGTTCGTTCCCGGCCAGTCACGGCGAATGACGGGGTTATCGATGCGCGAGTCCGTGCAAGCAGAGGTCATGATGAGCTTTCTTGTGTCCGAGGAGCTCTCCTTCCGCATTCCGGTGGAGCTGCGCTATGAGTCCAGTGATCCCTATGCCGTCCGGCTGACGTTCCATTTGCCCGGCGATGCCCCCGTGACGTGGGCCTTTGGGCGGGAGTTGTTGATCGACGGCGTCGGCCGACCGTGCGGGGAGGGCGATGTGCGGGTCACGCCCGTCGAACCCGACACGCTGGGCGAGGTGTTGATCAGGCTTCAGGTGGGCAGCGACCAGGCCTTGTTCCGGTCGTCGACGGCACCGCTCGTCGCTTTCCTCGACCGTACGGACAAGTTGGTGCCGCTGGGCCAGGAGGGGTCGCTCGCCGACTTCGACGCTCACTTGGACGAGGCCCTGGACCGCATCCTGGCGGAGCAGGGCGCTGGTTGAGACATGGCCCGGCGGCACGGTGGAGGAACGCTTCACCGGATGCCGCCGAGCTGTGCAGGAACGCTTCTTCCTGCGATGGTCGTATGACCGGGCGATCTTCTCGCGGCAGGCGGACTCTTCCGCCGCCGGAGATGATGCAGGCGGCTCAGGCGCCGGAAGCGTGGGATGCGGCTGAACCGCTGGAGGCGCGGGTAAGCGGCCGAGCCCGAGGCACCCTGGGCCCCAGGTGCCCCGACACCAAGAGCCCGGCACGGGGCCTGAGCGTGGGTGTCTTCCCCACCACTGTTCAAGGCTTGCGCAGGACTCAGGCTCAGGCCACCTACGGCAGGCGCGGAGGCGTCAGCGCTTCCGGCGCCGGCCCTTCCCCCCGCGCGCCGGGACCGCTGCGGCTTCTGCGGCGGGCACCGCTCCGGGGCGGTCGGCCGAGACCACCAGCGCCGCCAGGGCCGTGGTGACCGGCACCGAGGCGACCAGGCCGATCGAACCGATCAGCGTGCGCACGATCTCCTCCGCCACCAGCTCGCTGTTGGCGACCGTCCCCACACTGCTCTGCGCGATCGAGAACAGCAGCAGCAACGGCAGCGCCGCGCCCGCGTAGGCGAGGACGAGCGTGTTGACGACCGAGGCGATGTGGTCACGGCCGATCCGGATGCCCGCGCGGTAGAGCCCGCGCCAGCCCATCGACGGGTTGGCGTCATGCAGTTCCCAGACCGCCGAGGTCTGGGTGACCGTCACGTCGTCGAGTACGCCCAGCGAGCCGATGATGACGCCGGCCAGCAGCAGACCACTCATGTCGATCGTCGGATAGAGGCCGTGGATGAGCCCGGTGTTGTCGTCGGTGTTGCCGGTGAGCGCGGCCCAGTCGATGAACACCGAGCCCAGGATGCCGATGAGCACCAGGGAGATGAGCGTGCCGAGCACCGCCACGGACGTCCGGGCGGACAGGCCGTGACACAGATACAGGGCGATGAGCATGATGGCGCTCGCACCCACCACCGCCACGATCAAGGGATTCGAGCCCTGCAGGATCGCCGGCAGGATGAAGAAGTTCAGCACCAGGAAGCTCATGGCCAGCGCCACCAGGGCCATGACACCTCGCAACCGCCCGACGACCACGACGGCGAGCGCGAAGATGCCCGCGAGCAGCCCCAAGGGCAGACGGCGGTTGATGTCGGTGACCGAGTACTGGAGGTCCTCCGGCGCAGAGGGCTCGTAGGCGACCACGACCTCCTGGCCCTCGTGCAACTGGCGGGACTGGTCCGGCTGGACGATCTCGGTGAACGTACGGCCCTTGTCGTTGCCGCTGTCCACCCGGATCGTGGCCCTCTTACAGGTGCCCTTCTCCTGCTGCACCGCCGAGGAACCCTCCGCGGTGGAGGTGTCACCGGTCGGCGGAACGCCCGAGGCGCCGGCCTCCTGGCAGCTCACCTCGACCACCTTGGTGACCGTGGCCTCCTGCGTCTGCCGGTCGAAGCCGACGCCGGTGCGCTCGTGCGGCGGGGCGCCGCCCGGCCACAACACGGCGAGACCGACCAGCACCGCTACGGCGAACGGGATCAGGACCGCCGCGATGACCTTGCGCAGATGCAGGGAAACGGGCGTCGCCGGGCCGTGATTGTGACTATGGGAATGACCGTGGCCGCCACCCGGTGCGGAGCCGGGGCCGGGTCCGTCGCCCCCGCCGTGGCCGTGCCCGTCACCTCTGCCGGACCCGGAACCGCGCCCGCCGCCAGAACCGGAGTCCTGCCCGCCGGTGGGGCCACCGTGGCCGCCACCGGAAGGACCGGCACCAGGGCCGCCACCGGCGCCCGGCCCGAACTCTCCGCCGGAACGAGAACCGTACGGCCCGCCCGGACCCGAGTCGTATCCGCCTCCGGAGCCCGAGCCGTACTCATCGCCGGAGTCCGATCGGTATCCGCCGCCGAAGCCAGAGCTGTGTCCACCGCCCGAGCCGGAACCACGCGCACCGCCGCCTCCGGAACCGTAGCTCCCGCCGCGCCCGTAGCCAGACCCAGGGCCCTGTCTCTGAGCCTGCTCCTGCCGGGCCCCGGCGGTGCTGTCATGGCCGTCACCACGGCCGTTGCCGTTTCCGGCGCCGGATCCGCGGGGCGGTTCGGGCGGAGGGTAGGGGGGTCGCTGCGTCGTGGTCACCGACCGATCATCGCAAGAACGAGGGGGGCCCTCTGTTCACCGCGCCAGAATTGCCGCTAGCGTGGAGGCACCTTTTGTACACGCGGGAGCTCGGAGCACCGGGCTGAGAGGGCGCTGACCTCCGTCCCAGCGATGTTTCACATGAAACATCGCCGGAGTCGAGTGATGTTTCACACGGAACGTCGCCGGACGGAAGCCGCTGCGTCGACCGCCGAACCTGTTACCGGGTAATGCCGGCGTAGGGAGTAGGTCTCATGACCAGCAAGGACGCACGCACGCCTGCCTCCATTCAGGACGAGAAGTCCGAGGGGGCCGGGAAGTCCATCGGCTGGCACAAGGCGTATGTCGAGGGCTCTCGCCCAGACCTGCGCGTGCCGGTCCGTCAGGTGCACCTCACCAACGGCCAGTCGGTCACGCTGTACGACACGTCGGGCCCGTACACCGATCCACTCGTCGACACCGATGTCCGCAGGGGCCTGTCGCCGCTGCGCGAGAACTGGATCATCGCCCGCGGCGACACCGAGGAGTACGCGGGCCGTCCTGTCCGTCCCGAGGACGACGGCATCAAGCACACCTCGCCCCGCGGCGGCCTCCGCAACCTGGACGCAGTCTTCCCCGGTCGGCCGCGTCAGCCCCGCCGGGGCAGGGAGGGGCAGGCGGTCACACAGCTCGCGTACGCCCGTCGCGGCGAGATCACGCCCGAGATGGAGTACGTGGCCATCCGGGAGAACGTGGCGCCGGAGGTCGTGCGGGACGAGATCGCCGCGGGCCGGGCCGTGCTGCCGGCCAACGTGAATCACCCGGAGATCGAGCCGATGATCATCGGCAAGCGGTTCCTGGTGAAGGTCAACGCCAACATCGGCAACTCGGCCGTGACGTCCTCCATCGAGGAGGAGGTCGAGAAGATGACCTGGGCGACCCGCTGGGGCGCCGACACGGTCATGGACCTGTCCACCGGCCGCAACATCCACACCACGCGCGAGTGGGTGCTGCGCAACTCCCCCGTCCCGATCGGCACCGTGCCGCTCTACCAGGCTCTGGAGAAGGTCGACGGCCGGGCCGAGGAGCTGACCTGGGAGATCTACAAGGACACGGTCATCGAACAGGCCGAGCAGGGTGTGGACTACATGACGGTCCACGCGGGCGTGCGCCTGGCGTACGTGCCGCTGACGGCGAACCGCAAGACCGGCATCGTCTCCCGCGGCGGCTCGATCATGGCCGCCTGGTGCCTCGCGCACCACAAGGAGTCGTTCCTGTACGACAACTTCGAGGAGCTCTGCGACATCCTCGCCGCGTACGACGTCACGTACTCGCTCGGCGACGGTCTCAGGCCCGGATCGATCGCGGACGCCAACGACGAGGCGCAGTTCGCGGAGTTGCGCACGCTCGGGGAACTCAACCAGGTCGCGAAGCGTTTCCACGTGCAGACCATGATCGAGGGCCCGGGCCATGTCCCGATGCACAAGATCAAGGAGAACATCGACCTTCAGCAGGAGATCTGCGATGAAGCTCCGTTCTATACGCTCGGCCCGCTGACCACGGACGTCGCCCCGGCGTACGACCACATCACCTCCGGCATCGGTGCCGCGATGATCGCCTGGTGGGGCACGGCGATGCTCTGTTACGTCACGCCCAAGGAGCACCTGGGCCTGCCGAACCGCGATGACGTGAAGACCGGCGTCATCACCTACAAGATCGCCGCCCACGCAGCCGACCTCGCCAAGGGACACCCGGGTGCGCAGGAGTGGGACGACGCGCTGTCCGACGCCCGTTTCGAGTTCCGGTGGGAGGACCAGTTCAACCTGGCCCTCGACCCGGACACGGCACGGGAGTTCCACGACGAGACCCTGCCCGCAGAACCGGCCAAGACGGCCCACTTCTGCTCGATGTGCGGTCCCAAGTTTTGCAGCATGAAGATTAGCCAAAGCATCACAGAGCGGTTCGGTGGGGCAGCGGCTGAGGGGGCCTCGTCCGAGGAGATCGCTGAGGGGATGCTCCAGAAGTCGAAGGAGTTCGCTGAGGCAGGCAATCGGGTGTACCTGCCGATCGCCGACTGAGCCTGAAGCGCTGGAGTCAACGACTCGCGGGAAGTACTCCTACTGCGAAGCGACGGGCCGGAACCGCAGCTTGGTTCTGGCCCTCGCTGACACCGTGTACTACTGGCCGCAAGTGCAGCGTTGTAGTCAGCGCTGCATGACCCCCAGTGCTCGGAACGCCTGTGCTGCAGCCTTGGCCAACCATCGCGCTCGGAGACTCGCAACCTCATGTTTCGCTCAACATTCCTACTGGCCGGTCACATAAGCGGTGTGGTGATCGCAAGATCACTCCCAGTTGACCGCTCAGACGAGCGATACATGAAACGGGGTACATACGTGCGCATCACCGCGAGGAGAGGCTTCGCAGTCTCCGCCGCGACCATGGCAATGCTGGCCGGGCTGACCACCCAGGCCGCTGCCGACAGCTCACTGCCGACGGGTACCGAAACCAGCCAGGCAACCACGCCGGCCGATGACACGGTCCTCCAGCCGGGGCCGCCGACTCCTGAGGAGGAGGACGTAACGGAGGTCTCGGCGGAAGACGTCGACAAGGCGCCTGATGTTCCCCAAGAGCCGCTCCCCGGAGGAAAGCCTTCTGCCGGAGTTCCGCCTGCGGAGCACTGCGGGCCGACACAGAACATCTACCGACCCACCGGGAACAAGGGGAGGAAAATCAAGGGAATCGGACCTACCCAGTCCAACTACAACCAGGGTTCTCGCACTGCCACCTCGAAGTTCATCGCCGAGGCAGGCGGAGAAGCAGGCGTGGCTATCAGCGGTGAGCTCAAGACGTCCGTGAAGGCCATGGTTGGCGAGATCGAGGCGAAGTACGGTGTCGAGCTCTCCCTGAAGATGAACGCCAAGATCGGAAACTGGATCGAGGTCAAGACGCCCCCGAAGAAGACCTCCTTCGGCAAGTACGGGGTATGGCGCATGAAGAACACCGGCACCAGCTACACGATCTACAGCAACTGCCAGACGTCCGCGAAGAAGACCGTCACCAGTTACACGCCCTGGTACGTGGGTTGGCACGTATGGGAGCGCTAGGGCTGGCCGCACGCGGAAACCGACGTCGAGTGGTTTCACTCGCGGGCATCATTCTGATCGCCGCAGGCGCAGTGGGATGCTCGGAGGAAGAACCGACGAGCGCGCCGTCACCGACCTCTTCCACGGCGCGAAGCCCGGGCCCTGAGACCACGAGTCATGAAGAACCTGCATCAGGCGGATCTGCGTCGAAAGCGCCGAAGCTCCCTGATGGGCATGTGCTTGCTCGGGCAGAGAACCGCTTGGGAAACAGCACTCTGCCCCTAGAGAAGCTTGTTGCCGGGGATCCGCTGGCCGTCATGGTGACATGCGAGGGAAAGGGAACCCTGACCGTCTCGCTGACGCCCCAGGGCATAACCTTCCCCTTGGAATGTGCCGAAGGGAAAGCCAGCACCACTTACAATCAAATAGACCTGAAACGCGACCGCCATTCGTCTTCTATTAAGATTGCGGCTCCCTCGACAGTCCGCTGGTCCCTTACAGCCGGACAGTAGGGGCGCGAGTGCGACTGCGGGGCGTCCCGGTGTTTACCGAAACGCCCCGCAGTCCACGCTCGCACCCACGTTGAACTTTCCCCGTGATGCTGGACACTCGTTGCTTACGCTGCGAGGGCGTGTTCTTGCTCGTGTCGCTGTCGGATCTCCAGCGGGGTGAGGTACCCCCAGACCGGGTGCTTCCGCAGTCGTTTTCGGTTGTAGAAGGTCTCGATGAAGGCGAAGATTTCCGCGCGGGCGGTGGTCCGGTCGGGCCAACGGCGGGTGGTGATCTCTGCCTTGAGCAGCGCGAAGAAGCTCTCGGCGGCAGCATTGTCATAGCACGAGCCGGTTCGGCCCATGCTCTGCCGTAGCCCCAACCGGATTATCTCGCGGCAAAGTTCGCCGGAGGTGTACTCCGCTCCGCGGTCCGAGTGCACGATGCAGCCGGAATCGAGCCGGTCGCGTCCGGCGGCCATCGTCAGAGCGTTGACGACCAGGGATGCGCGGTGGTGGTCGGCCATCGAGTAGCCGACGATCTCGCGGGTGGCCAGGTCCAGCCAGGTCGCCAGTAACAGCCAGCCCTCGCCGGTGGAGATGAAGGTGATGTCCCCGACCAGTTTCCGGCCCGGCGCGTCGGCCGTGAAGTCGCGGCCGATCAGGTCCGTGGCAGGCACCGCCCTCTTCGCCGGACGCGTCAGCGACCGGTGCTTGCGCCGGGTGACCCCGGTGATCCGCGCTCACGCATGATCCGCTAATTTCAGACTTCAGCTCATTCGGAAGTCCGCCACACAGGCTTGAGAAGGTCAGGGTCGAATGTCTTGTTGCCCTTGCCGCCCGGCACTGCGATCACGGCGCTCAGAACCTTCTTGATCGCCTCGCGCTTCTGCGTGAGGGTCTTCGACTTCCACGAGTTCCTGACGTCCTCCTGGGCCTCCTCGGCGTCCGCCTTCCGTGCTTCGTGCGCACGCTGGTCCGCACGAAGCTCCTTGATCCGCCGTTCGAGGACCGGGAGATTACGGAAGAACGTCTCATCGTCGATGTCCGTGTCCTCGTCGTCGTGCCAACGCCGCTCCAGCTCGTTGCGGCTCCTGACGGCTCGCTCCAGGGCATCGGCTTTGTCCCAGTCAGGTACGTCCTGGGCCTTGCTGGCCGCATCGCGCTCCAACTTGGCGATGACCAGTTCCTCGATGACCTTGTCCGTCTTGTCGCCACGCTTGTAGGTCTTGTTGCAGCCGCCGTCCACGGTCTTCTTGCACATGTAGGCGTGCCGGTACTTGAGCCAGTCGTTCGCCTTGATGCCGATCATCTTGTTGTTGCAGACCGTGCCGTCCTCCAGCGCGTGGCCGCACCGCAGGATGCCGGTGAGCAGGTACTTGTGGACCAGGCCGCCGCGCGGCATCCCGGTTCCGCGGCCACGTTCCCTGATCTTGGCCGTGACCGCGAACCACTCCTTCGGAGTGATGATCGGCTCCCATTCGCCCACGATGGGCTGATCATCGCCGTCACGGACAAGTTCGCCCTTGATCTCGCGTATCCACACAGCCGCGCGTTCACCAGGACCTGCTTGACGGTCTGGTACTGGAAGGGGTTCCCGCGACTCGTGATGAACCCGGCCTCCTTCCACCGGCGCGTGATCTCGGAGATGGAGGCACCCGCGATCAGGTCCTTCACTGCCTGACGGATGGCTTCTGCCTCGTCCGGGCGCAAGGAGACCTTGTCGTCCTCCCATCCGAAGGGGCGCCATGCAGCTACCGACTGCCCACGGATCGCCCGGCTGCGGTGGCTGTTCCGGCTCCTGCGCTCCTTCTTCCTCGTCTCGCTGAGGGACATGGCGACCCCTAGAAGCCCTTTGATCTCGAAGCCTTCGGCGTAGAGGTCCTGGATGCCGTTCGAGTCGTGGTAGACGCGTCCTTCCTACGTGGTGAACGCCTTCAGGTACCGCTCCCAGTCACTCGGGCGCCGGTACAGCCGGTCGTCGTTGACCACCATGACGCCGTGGATCGGGTAGCCGTCCGGCGTCGTCCCGGCGGCGAGATCGGCGAGCAGCTGCTCGAAGTCATCGCGAACGATGTTCTCCTTGCTCGCGCTCTTGTCGTTGTCCGTGTAGCGGTAGACGACGAGCCAGCCGAACCTTCGGGCGGTCTCGGTCATGTCCCGGTGCTGGTCCTCGACGCCGTGGGCGTGCTTCACCCGGCCGTCGAACGAGATCCGTGCGTAGCAGACGACGCACTTCAGCTCCGGGTCGGAAGCCAGCATGGCGCGTACTTCCTCGACGGACGGCAGTCCCTCGGGCGTACCTCGCAGCTTGCTGACCAACTCCTCGCGCTTGCCCACCTGTTCCCCCTCGGTCCATGTCCGGGCTGCTGGGGACCGTAGCGCATGTGGAGGTTCTAGTAATGCTCTACACCATGAAGATCCCGCAGGACATCCGCCGTGAACACGGCGGCACACGGACCGAGATTCGAGGAGGGCATGGCCCTGAAGTCGAAGGAGTTCGCGGCGAGCGGGAACCGCGTGTACCTGCCGATCGCGGACTGACCGGCCGCGCACAGGCCCGGGGGCCGATGGTCCCCCGGCCTGTGGGAGGCGCCTACTCGGACGGGATCCGACGGCTACTCCGGCTGGTGCTCCGGGCCGCCGAAGTCCGGGCTGGAGTAGTCCGGACTGCTGAAGCTGGGGCGCGAGCCGCGGTCGCCGTCGTCCGGGCTGGTGAACCCCGGGCGGTCGTAGCCGAGGTGCGGCATGCGACTGACCGGGGTGGACGAGGGCATGGGGTGCAGTGCGGCGGTCGCGCCCGGGTCGAGGAGTGCTTCGCGCAGGAAGGGCAGGATTCCGCGTTCCAGCAGCGCCTCGTGCCAGGCCGCTCTGGCCTGTGCCACCTCCCCCTGCAATTCGCCGTACAGCCCGCTTTCGGCCGTGGGCTTGTTGCGCAGGGCGGTGAGCAGCAGTCCCACCGCGGCGACGAGGATCGCGGCCGCGGTCAGGGCGCCGAACACCCAGCCCGTGGTGAGCATGGTCCGGGCAAACCCCTGCTCGGGGTCGAGTATCTGCAGGAGGTAGCCGACGAGCAGGAAGATCGCCGCCGCGGTGCCGGCCAGGACGGGTGCGAGGACGGCGACGACGGCGACGGCGCCCGCGCCGGCGGCGTCGGCGACTGCCATGCCGACGGCGAGTCCCGAGGCGCCCGCGCCCGGCTCGGCGGAATCGGACTCGTGCACGGTCGGGGAAGCGGACGACGCCGGCTGCCGCAGCTCGTCGCGGACCTTGACGTAGTGCTGGTACTCGTCCGACGCGGCGGCCGTGATGAGTGCGGTGGCGTTCAGCGCCATGGTGCGCAGCTGTTCGGGGTTGAGCCGCTGTCCGACAGCGGCCAGGTCGGGACGGTGTGGTGCGGAGCGCAGCGCCTCATCGAGGACCCGCTCGTATTCCTGGCGGTCCTCGCTCAGCAGGTGCTGCGGAACGCTGTTCATGTGCATCCCCCGATGCTCCGTAGGGCTTGGGGCTCGGCATGCTGACGAGCCGTCGGGCAGAAACGGAGGGGAGCCTGCTACGGATAAGCCGATGGTAGAGCGGTGACGGTATGCGGTGACAGGGGGTTTACCGAAATTGGCCCCTCACCGGCCCGGTCCTCCGGCCGGAGGCGCCTGCCGGTGAACGTTCACGTTTCCAGCGGCAGTTGCTGGACCAGCAGCTTTCCGGCCATGGTCACGCCGCCGTCCATCGCGATGGCGAGTCCGTCGGCGTAGACGTGCGGTCCCTCGATGACCGGGTCGCTGTTGTCCTCGTCGTCCTCGGCACCGACTTCGCCCAGCAGGTACGGGATCGGGCTGTGGCCGTGGACGATCCGGGTGCCCCCGTACGTATCGAGCAGGCGGCGCACGGCTTCCGCGCCCCCCTCGTCGCGGAAGGAGAACCGCTTGGTGAACTTGCGGAACAGGTCCCAGACCTCGTCCGCGTCGTTGCGGGTGATCGTCTCGCGGACGGTGTCGTTGACCTCTTCGATGGACCGGCCGTAGTCGAGGTAGGCGGTGGTGTCGGAGTGGACGAGCAGGTGACCGTCGACCTCCTCGACGGCGTCCAGACGGGACATCCACTGCAGATGGTGGTCCTGGAGGCGGTCCATGTCGGTCTTCTGGCCGCCGTTGAGCAGCCAGGCCGCCTGGAAGGTGGCGGTGCCCGCGCCGGAGTTGACGGGGGTGTCGCCGAACCGCTTCGCGCCCAGCAGCAGCAGCTCGTGGTTGCCCATGAGCGCCTTGCAGTAGCCGCCGGCCGCGGCGGCCTCGGCGGACAGCCGCATCACCAGGTCGATGACGCCGATGCCGTCCGGGCCGCGATCGGTGAAGTCACCGAGGAACCACAGCCGGGCGGTACCCGCGCACCAGTTGCCGGAGGCGTCGAGCAGGCCCTTCTCCTGGAGGGCCGACACCAGCTGGTCGAGGTAGCCGTGCACGTCACCCACGACGTACAGCGGGCCTTGCCCGGTGCTGGCCTGCGGGGCGGCGGTGGTTTCGGGGTCCACGGTCACCTGGACAGTGTCACCCCGGTTGATGACGGGAAGGTCGCGCTGGGTCGGCGTGTATCCCTCGGGGTAGGTCTCCTCGGGCGGCGGGGCGACCTCCCCGGGGTGGGCGCTGGGGACGTACGGACCGGTCTCGTGGACGTACGCGGGCACCCGGAAGTCGCGCAACGTCGCCGTCCGCTCCACTTCGGGTCCCTGACCGGCCCCCTGAGTCATCGACCCCTCCACCATCGCGCCGCATTGCACCGCATCGGACTGCCTGGTCGTAGCGGCCCGCGGATGCCGTGGGCCCATCATAGGAATGCGGATCGCGTCATGTGATGACCCAGGGGTGGTGAATCAGGGCAAGCGTCCAGTTCACCGCGGCTTTCGCCCCGATTGAGCCGGGCTTTGACCACCGTGTGACCGTCCTCGCTCTTCTTCTCTTCGCGAGAACGATCCCTTCTCTCCGGGGGACCGGCCCTGTTTCTCCTCAGGAGGAGGACCTTCCCTCTACCCCCGTTGCGGGGAGAGGCCCTCAGCCGGACGCCCCCTGCGAGCCGTCCCCCCGCTGGACCTAGGTTCCCTCGGGTGAGCGCGGCGGGCTGACCGTCGTGCGCGGCGGGCGTCGCTGGGACGAGGTGCGCACGATCAGCTCCGTCGGTATCACCTGCTCCACCGGACGGTCGGATTCCAATCCCTCGATGGCGTCGATGAGGAGCTGCACCACCGCCGTGCCGATGCGGCGCGGCTTCAGGGAGAGCGTGGTGATGGGCGGTTCGGTGTTGGCGTACACCGTGGACTCGCTGCAGCAGACCAGCAACAGGTCTTCCGGTACGCGCAGGCCGTAGCGGCGGGCGGCGGCGAGCAGGTCGGTGCCGTTCGGGTCGAACAGCCCGTAGACCGCGTCGGGCCGGTCGGGCCGGGCGAGGAGCCGGTCGGCGGCGACGGCGCCCGCGCACGGATCATGCGCGGGGTAGGCCTCGTACACCGGGTCCTGGCCGACGCGCTCGCACCAGCGCAGGTACGCGGTGGTCGACAGGTGGGTGTACGTGTCCGTCGTCGTGCCGGTCAGCAGGCCGATGCGGCGGGCGCCGGCGTCGGCCAGGTGGTCGAGGATGCCGAGGACGGCGGCCTCGTGATCGTTGTCCACCCAGGCCGTGACCGGCAGCGAACCGGCAGGGCGCCCGTCGGAGACGACCGGCAGGCCCTGTCGTACGAGCTCGCTGACGACCGGGTCCTGGTCGGAGGGGTCGATGACGACCGTGCCGTCCAGGGCGACGTTCGACCACACGTCATGGCGGGAGGTCGCGGGCAGGATGACGAGGGCGTAGCCGCGGGCGAGCGCGGCGGAGGTGGCGGCTCGCGCCATCTCGGCGAAGTACGCGAACTCGGTGAAGGTGAAAGGTTCATCCCCGTATGTGGTCACGGTCAGACCGATGAGGCCCGACTTGCCGGTACGGAGGGTCCGGGCGGCGGCCGAGGGCCGGTAGCCGAGCCGGTCGGCGACTTCCCGGACGTGGCGCCGGGTGGCGTCCGGGAGCCGACCCTTGCCGTTGAGGGCGTCGGAGACGGTCGTGATCGAGACTCCGGCGGCGGCGGCCACGTCTCTGATGCCGGCCCGACCCGGCCGATTGCCTCGCCGTGAGGTTTCCGCGCGGCTCACCTGGTGCTTCCCTGCTGCTGTCATGGCGAGCCGATAGTAGGGCTCATGCGGTGGGGTAGTGCGGACGCATATGCACGCGTTGACAGGCACGTTTCTGCATGATCATTTAACGTCAATTGCCTTGGAAGACAAGGGCGTTGAGGGTTCCTATGGCAGTACGTGACGTGGTGGCCCACACGGGCCTGCCACGTGGCCGATGTTGCGAAGAGGTCTCAACTCACCTGCACGGGGGATGCGCGCCACGGCGTGCACCACCGGCGCGTAGATATATGTGAGGCGCGCCCCCGGATTCGTACGCCTTGGTGCGGCGATGCCCCTGATGCCGGTGGGACCGAGGAGGCCGACGCCGTCCGGTCGGCCGTGGCTATACGCAGGCGCGCCGAATCCTCATAAGGTGAGGAGTATTGGATGTCGGCGGCGGTCATGGGCCGCCGGTCTTCACGAGGAGGACTGCGGTGAGCGAGACGAGCCCCAAGCTGCGCGCCGAGCTGGAGGGAATCCCCACCTACAAGCCGGGCAAGCCCGCCGCGGCAGGTGGTCCGGTGGCCTACAAGCTGTCCTCCAACGAGAACCCCTACCCGCCGCTGCCCGGCGTGATGGAGTCCGTGACCGCGGCGGCCTGCAACTTCAACCGCTACCCGGACATGGCCTGCACGGCGCTGATGAACGAGCTGTCCGAGCGGTTCGGTGTGCCTCTCACTCATCTGGCCACCGGCACCGGTTCGGTCGGCGTCGCCCAGCAGCTGATCCAGGCCACCTCCGGCCCGGGCGACGAGGTGATCTACGCCTGGAGGTCCTTCGAGGCGTACCCGATCATCACGCAGATCAGCGGCGCGACGTCGGTCCAGGTGCCGCTGACGTCGGGGGATGTGCACGACCTCGACGCGATGGCCGACGCGATCACCGACCGGACGCGGCTGATCTTCGTCTGCAACCCCAACAACCCGACCGGCACGGTGGTGCGGCGGGCGGAGCTGGAGCGCTTCCTCGACCGGGTCCCGAGGGACGTGCTGGTGGTTCTCGACGAGGCCTACCGCGAGTTCATCCGGGACCCCGAGGTGCCGGACGGAGTCGAGCTCTACCGGGAGCGGCCCAACGTCTGTGTTCTGCGGACCTTCTCCAAGGCGTACGGCCTCGCCGGCCTGCGCGTCGGATTCGCCATCGCTCATGAGCCGGTGGCCGCGGCGCTGCGCAAGACGGCGGTGCCGTTCGGCGTGAGCCAGCTCGCGCAGGAGGCGGCGATCGCCTCGCTGCGGGCCGAGGACGAGCTCTTCGGCCGGGTCGGTTCGCTGGTGTGTGAGCGCGCCCGTGTGGTCGACGGACTGCGCTCTCAGGGCTGGACGGTGCCCGAGACCCAGGCCAACTTCGTATGGCTGCGGCTGGGGGAGCGCACGGTCCCGTTCGCGGAGGTGTGTGAGCAGGCGGGGGTGGTCATCCGGCCGTTCCCGGGCGAGGGTGTGCGGGTGACGGTCGGGGAAGCCGAGGCGAACGACATCTTCCTGAAGGTGGCGGAAGGGTTCCGTAAGGAGCTGTAGGACCCGGAGCCAGTTCAGGCGTCCACGAGTTCCGCACGCACGGGGTCGCCGTCCCGCACGGTCGCGAGCAGCCCGGGATCGCCGTCGAGGCGGCCCAGGACATTGCACGGGCTCGCGAGGCGGCACTCGTCGCCCTGTGAGATCGGCGTGGGGCCGTACGGCAGGGCGAGGCCGGCACCGTCGGTCCAGAAGGCGACAGTGCCCGGTTCGACGACGTCCTGGGCGCCTGTTTCACGTGAAACCGCCAGGCTCGTGTCGAAATACACCTCCTCGCCCCAGGTGCGGGCGATGGAGACGAGCGGCAGTGCCTTGGCGAGGGCCTGGCTGGTCGGGGAGTCGTCGAGGGTGGCGGTGAGATGCCCCGCCGGCCAGGAGATCCGTATCCGTAGCGATGCCGGTGTCTGCATGCCACCGATTCAACAATATGTTGAAGTTCCGGCCAAGGGGTTGACTGTGACGGGGGAGACAGGGGACCCCCTCCAGTACTCGAAAGTGCGTGCTGCATAATGGCTTGTGAATGTGAACGCTTTCACAAGCGTAGGTAAGGAGCGGCGACGTGGACCTGGCTCTGGCGCCGGAGACCCTGGCGCGATGGCAGTTCGGCATCACCACCGTCTACCACTTTCTGTTCGTCCCCCTGACGATCTCGCTGGCCGCGCTCACGGCCGGTCTGCAGACGGCCTGGGTGCGGACGGAGAAGGAGAAGTACCTCCAGGCGACGAAGTTCTGGGGCAAGCTCTTCTTGATCAACATCGCGATGGGGGTGGTCACCGGCATCGTGCAGGAGTTCCAGTTCGGCATGAACTGGTCGGACTACTCCCGTTTCGTCGGTGACGTCTTCGGTGCGCCACTGGCCTTCGAGGCCCTGATCGCCTTCTTCTTCGAGTCGACCTTCATCGGCCTGTGGATCTTCGGCTGGGACAAGCTGCCCAAGAAGATCCACCTGGCCTGTATATGGATGGTCTCGATCGGCACCATCCTCTCGGCGTACTTCATCCTCGCGGCCAACTCCTGGATGCAGCACCCGGTCGGCTACCGGATCAACGAGGCGAAGGGCCGGGCCGAGCTCACCGACTTCTGGCTGGTGCTCACCCAGAACACCGCGCTCGCCCAGGTCTTCCACACGCTCACCGCGGCCGTCCTGACCGGCGGCGCCTTCATGGTCGGCATCGCCGCCTTCCACCTGGTCCGCAAGAAGCACGTCCCGGTGATGAAGACGTCGCTGCGGCTGGGCCTCGTCACCGTCGTCATCGGCGGTCTCCTCACCGCGATCAGCGGCGATGTGCTCGGCAAGATCATGTACCAGCAGCAGCCGATGAAGATGGCCGCGGCCGAGGCGCTGTGGGACGGCGAGAAGCCGGCCCCCTTCTCGGTCTTCGCCATCGGCGACGTCGACAAGGGCCACAACAAGGTCGCCATCGAGATCCCCGGCCTGCTCTCCTTCCTCGCGAAGGACGACTTCACCTCGTACGTGCCCGGCATCAACGACGTCAACAAGGCCGAGCAGGAGAAGTACGGGCCCGGCGACTACCGCCCCAACATCCCCGTCGCCTACTGGGGTTTCCGGTGGATGATCGGCTTCGGTATGACGTCGTTCGCCATCGGCCTGGCCGGTCTGTGGCTGACCCGCAAGAAGTTCCTGCTGCCACAGCACCTGAGGGTAGGCGACGACGAAGTGCCGCATCTCGTGCTGCTGCCGAACAAGGCGCTCGGTCCGACCCTCACCAAGTGGTACTGGCGCATCGCGATCCTCACCCTGGGCTTCCCGCTGATCGCCAGCTCCTGGGGCTGGATCTTCACCGAGATGGGCCGTCAGCCCTGGGTCGTCTACGGCCTGTTCCAGACGCGTGACGCGGTCTCCCCCGGTGTCTCCCAGGCCGAGGTCATCACCTCGATGGTCGTCTTCACCACGCTGTACGCGATCCTCGCCGTCGTCGAGGTCAAGCTGCTGGTCAAGTACGTCAAGGCAGGCCCCCCGGAGCTCACCGAAGCCGACCTCAACCCGCCCACGAAGATCGGCGGCGACTCCCGTGACGCCGACAAGCCGATGGCCTTCTCGTACTAGGCCGAGGGAGCTGCACAGTCATGGAACTGCACGACGTCTGGTTCGTCCTGATCGCCGTCCTGTGGACCGGCTACTTCTTCCTGGAGGGCTTCGACTTCGGGGTCGGCGTGCTCACGAAGCTGCTCGCCCGCGACCGGCCTGAGAAGCGGGTGCTGATCAACACCATCGGCCCCGTCTGGGACGGCAACGAGGTGTGGCTGCTCTCGGCGGGCGGCGCGACCTTCGCCGCCTTCCCCGAGTGGTACGCCACGCTCTTCTCCGGCTTCTACCTGCCCCTGCTGCTCATCCTGGTCTGCCTGATCGTCCGCGGTGTGGCCTTCGAGTACCGAGTGAAGCGGCCCGAGGAGAACTGGCAGCGCAACTGGGAGACGGCGATCTTCTGGACCTCGCTGCTGCCCGCGTTCCTGTGGGGTGTGGCCTTCGGCAACATCGTGCGGGGCGTGAAGATCGCACAGGACTTCAACTACGCCGGCGGCGTCCTGGATCTGCTCAACCCTTACGCGCTGCTGGGCGGTCTGGTGACGCTGGCGCTGTTCACCTTCCACGGGACGGTGTTCGTCGGCCTCAAGACCGTCGGGGAGATCCGGGAGCGGGCGCGGAAGCTGGCGCTGCGCGTCGGACTGGTCACCGTCCTGCTGGCGCTCGCCTTCCTGCTGTGGACGCAGGCCGACCGGGGTGACGGTGCGTCGTTCGTCGCGATGGTCGCGGCCGTGGCATCGCTTCTCATGGCCCTGGTCGCGGCACGGGCCGGGCGTGAGGGCTGGGCGTTCGCCCTGTCGGGGCTCACCATCGTGGCCACGGTGGCGATGCTCTTCCTGACGCTGTTCCCGAACGTCATGCCGTCGACGCTGAACCCGGACTGGAGCCTGACGGTCACCAACGCCTCGTCCAGCCCGTACACACTGAAGATCATGACCTGGTGTGCCGGGATCGCCACCCCGATCGTCCTGCTCTACCAGGGCTGGACGTACTGGGTGTTCCGCAAGCGGATCGGTACCCAGCACATCGCCGAGACCGTGCACTGAGGTGTGTTTCACGTGAAACCAATCGATCCGCGCCTGCTTCGGTACGCCCGTGCCACCCGGGGCTTCCTGGTGGCGGTCGTCGCCCTGGGGGCGGTGGGCGCAGGCCTGGTCATCGCCCAGGCGATGCTCATCGCCGAGGTGGTGGTCGGCGCGTTCCAGCACCGCATGCCGGTGTCCGAACTCAGCACTCCCCTGCTGCTGTTGGCCGCTGTCGCGGTCGGCCGGGCGCTGATCGGCTGGCTCACCGAGCTCGCCGCGCACCGGGCGAGCGCGGCGGTGAAGTCCGAGCTGCGGGGCCGGCTGCTGGAGCGTGCGGCTGATCTCGGTCCGGGCCGGCTGGGCGGCCAGCGGACCGGCTCGCTGGTGGCCCTGGCCACCCGGGGCGTCGACGCCCTCGACGACTACTTCTCCCGGTATCTGCCGCAGCTGGGTCTCGCGGTGGTCGTGCCGGTGGCGGTGCTGGCGCGGATCGTCACCGAGGACTGGGTCTCCGCGGCCATCATCGTGGGCACCCTGCCCCTCATCCCGGTCTTCATGGTGCTGATCGGCTGGGCCACCCAGGCCCGAATGGACCGTCAGTGGCGACTGCTGTCACAGCTGTCCGGGCACTTCCTGGACGTGGTCGCGGGGCTGCCGACGCTCAAGGTGTTCGGACGGGCCAAGGCCCAGGCCGAGTCGATCCGGCGGATCACCGGCGAGTACCGGCGGGCGACCATGCGGACGCTGCGGATCGCCTTCATCTCCTCGTTCGCGCTGGAACTGCTCGCGACGATCTCGGTGGCGCTGGTCGCCGTGACGATCGGCATGCGGCTGGTGCACGGGGAGATGGACCTGTACATCGGCCTGGTCATCCTGATCCTCGCCCCCGAGGCGTATCTGCCGTTGCGGCAGGTCGGGGCGCAGTACCACGCGGCGGCGGAGGGGCTCGCCGCAGCCGAGGAGATCTTCGAGGTCCTGGAGACGCCCGCCCCGGCGTCCGGCTCCGGGGCCGTGCCGGAGGGGGCGCTGTCCTTCGAGGGCGTGACCGTCCGGTACCCGGGTCGGTCGGTGGACGCCGTCTCGAACGTGTCCTTCAGTGTCGAGCCCGGTGAGACGGTCGCGCTGGTCGGTCCGAGCGGCGCCGGCAAGTCGACGCTGCTGAACGTCCTGCTGGGGTTCGTGCGACCGGCCGAGGGGCGGGTACGGATCGGGGGAGCCGACCTCACCGGCGCCGACCTGGAGCAATGGCGCTCCCGGATCGCGTGGGTGCCGCAGCGACCGCATCTGTACGCCGGGACGATCGCCGAGAACGTACGTCTGGCCCGGCCCGACGCCGACGACGATGCCGTACGGCGGGCGCTGCGGCACGCCGGGGCGCTGGAGTTCGTCGACGCGCTGGCCGGGGGTGTGGACACCGTGCTCGGCGAGGACGGCGCCGGGCTGTCCGCGGGGCAGCGGCAGCGGCTCGCGCTGGCCCGGGCGTTCCTCGCGGACCGGCCCGTGCTGCTGCTCGACGAGCCGACGGCGGCACTGGACGGAGGCACGGAGGCCGAGGTCGTCGCGGCGGTGCGGCGCCTCGCGGTCGGCCGGACGGTGCTGCTGGTGGTGCACCGGCCTGCGCTGCTGGAGATCGCGGACCGGGTCGTGCGGCTGGCGGAGCCCCGGACCGCGATTGCCTTGCCCGATGCGGCCGACGCGCCCGCCACGGCCCGAGACACCGACACGCGGGCCGTCGAGGCCGAGCAGCCCACCCCGGCCGAGCCCGTCGAGACATCGGCTTCGGGCGGGGTGCTGGCCCGCGTGCGCGCCCTGTCCGGTGCCCGGCGCGGTCGTCTCGGACTGGCCCTGCTGCTCGGGAGTCTCGCCCTGGGGAGTGCCGTGGGGCTCATGGCCACCTCCGGGTGGTTGATCTCGCGGGCCTCGCAGCAGCCGCCCGTGCTGTATCTGATGATGGCCGTCACGGCGACGCGGGCGTTCGGGATCGGGCGGGCCGTCTTCCGCTACGCCGAGCGGCTGGTGTCACACGACGCCGTGCTGCGGATGCTGGCGGACACCCGGGTCGCCGTGTTCCGCAGGCTGGAGCGGCTGGCGCCGGCCGGACTGCACCGGTCCCGCCGCGGCGATCTGCTCACCCGCCTGGTCGCGGACGTGGACGCGCTGCAGGACTACTGGCTGCGGTGGCTGCTGCCGGCCGGGGCGGCCGTCGTCGTGTCGGCCGCCTCCGTCGGTTTCACGGCCTGGCTGCTGCCCGAGGCGGGGGCGGTGCTCGCGGCCGGGCTCCTGGCGGCGGGGGTCGGTGTACCGCTGATCACCGGCGCGGTGGCCCGGCGGGCGGAACACCGGCTGGCACCCGCACGCGGGGCGCTCGCGACGCGGGTGGCCGATCTGCTCACCGGTACCGCGGAACTGACGGTCGCCGGTGCCCTAACCACGCGGACCGCCCAGGCCCGCGAGGCCGACGGGGTGCTCACCCGCATCGCCTCACGCGCCGCCACCGCCACGGCCCTCGGCGACGGTCTCACCGCGCTGATCTCCGGCCTGACCGTCGCAGCCGCCGCCCTGGCCGGAGTGCAGGGGGTCGCCGCCGGGCGGCTGGACGGCGTGGCCATGGCCGTCGTCGTCCTGACCCCGCTCGCCGCCTTCGAGGCCGTGCTCGGACTGCCGCTCGCCGTGCGGTACCGGCAGCGCGTGCACCGGAGCGCGCAGCGGGTCTACGAGGTGCTGGACGCCCCGGAGCCGGTGCGGGAGCCGGAGCAGCCGCGGCAGGCGCCCGCGTCGCCGTTCCCGCTCGTCGTCGCGGGTCTGACCGCGCGGCACGCCGGGCAGGGGCGGGACGCGCTCGCCGGGCTCGACCTGACCCTCGAGAAGGGCCGTCGGATCGCCGTGGTCGGACCCTCCGGCTCCGGCAAGACGACGCTGGCACAGGTCCTGCTCCGGTTCCTCGACCCGGACGCGGGCTCGTACACGCTGGCGGGCGTGGACGCGTACGCGCTGCACAGTGACGACGTTCGAGGGCTCGTCGGGCTGTGTGCGCAGGACGCGCACCTCTTCGACAGCTCGCTGCGCGAGAACCTGCTGCTCGCCAGGAAGGACGCCACCGAGGACCGACTGCGCGAATCGCTGGGCCGGGCCCGGTTGCTGGACTGGGCCGACAGCCTGCCCGATGGGCTCGACACGCTTGTCGGCGAGCACGGAGCACGGCTGTCCGGCGGGCAGCGGCAGCGACTGGCGTTGGCCCGGGCACTCCTCGCCGACTTCCCCGTCCTGGTGCTCGACGAGCCCGCCGAGCACCTCGACCTGCCGACCGCCGACGCACTCACCGCCGATCTGCTGGCCGCCACCGAGGGTCGTACGACGCTGCTGATCACGCACCGGCTGGCCGGGCTCGAAGCGGTCGACGAGGTGATCGTGCTCGACCGGGGACGAGTGGTGCAGCGCGGGCCGTACGCCGAGCTGGTGGCCGCGGACGGGCCGTTCCGGGGGATGGCGCAGCGGGAGGCGGCGGCGGACTCGCTGGTGGGGGCGCGGTAGCGGCCGCGAGCAGCACGCACTGGGCCGTTCGGCGCAGCCGTTCCCCCAGCTGTACGACGTGAACAGGGCTGGGTCGGCCGGACTGGGCGACGATCGCTGACATGCGCTCATATCGCCGTCATCGGCTGGTCGTTCCGGTCCTGCTGTGCGCGCTGGCCGTGCTCGCCGCCCGGCCGGCGAGGGCGCCCGAGGAACCCGGAAACGGCACGGACACGGGCCTCAGCGCCGAGGTGGCGCGGCTGTACGAGGAAGCCGCGGTGGCGACGCAGCAGTACGAGGCCGGCCGCGCGGAGGCCGAGGAACAGCGGGGCCGAGCTCAGCGGGCGGAGGCGCTCCTGGACGCGCAGCGGCGGAACATCGCCGTGCTGCAGGAGGATTTGGGCCGCATCGCCCGGGCCCAGTACCGCAGCAGCGGTGGTCTGCCGGTGGCGGCGCACATGATTCTCGCCGGGAGCCCCGACGGCCTGATGCGAGGTCAGCACGCCTTCGCCCAGGCGGACCTCGCCGTGAACAACGCGATCTCCAAGAACCGGCGTGCCGAGGCCCGGCTGGCGGCGGACGAGGCCAAGGCCGCGGCCCAGTGGCAGGCGCTGGAGAAGCGCAACGCCCAACTCGCCGTTCTCAAGGCGGACATCGAACAGAAGCTGGAGTCGGCCCGTGTCCGGCTCCAGGGGCAGGCGGACGCCGCGGTGTCCGCCGGAGCGTGCCGCGGAGCGGTCCGGCTGGATCAGCCGGAGACGGGCTTCGGCGACGGCGGCTGGGTCGCGCCGGTCGAGACGTACGAACTCTCCGCCTCCTACGGCAGCGGTGGCGCGCGCTGGTCGAACCGGCACACCGGGCAGGACTTCGCGGTGCCGATCGGCACGCCGGTGCGGGCCGTGGGGACGGGCCGGGTCGTGAGGGTGTCCTGCGGTGGCGCCTTCGGCATCGAGATCGTGCTCAAGCACGCGGGGGGCTACTACACGCAGTACGCCCATCTGGCGTCCGTCGCGGTCGACCAGGGGGAGCATGTCAGCCCGGGCCAGTGGATCGGCCAGTCGGGCACCACGGGCAACTCCACCGGGCCGCACCTGCACTTCGAGGCCCGGGTCACACCGGAGACGGGCTCGGCGGTGAACCCGGTGTCCTGGCTGGCGGCGCGCGGAGTGTCCCTCTGAGACCCCCTGCCCCCTCGGCTACGGCAGTTCCGCCAGCAACTCCTCGATCACGACCGCCACCCCGTCCTCGTTGTTCGCGACCGTCCGGCCCGAGGCGGCGGCGATCACGTCCGGGTGCGCGTTGCCCATCGCGTAGGACCGGCCCGCCCAGGTGAGCATCTCCACGTCGTTCGGCATGTCGCCGAAGGCGACGACCTGCTCGTGCGAGATGCCGCGCTCCGCGCAGCACAGGGCGAGGGTGCTGGCCTTCGACACCCCCGGACCGCTGATCTCCAGGAGGGCGCTGGGGCTGGAACGGGTGACGTTGGCGCGGTCGCCGATGGCGAGGCGGGCCAGGGTCAGGAAGGCGTCGGGGTCGATCTCGGGGTGATAGGCGAGGATCTTCAGCACCGGCTCGCCGGCGGCCCGGTGGTCCGGGCCCAGCAGTTCCTCGGCCGGGGCGAGACTGTCCGGTATCTCCATGTGCAGCTTCGGGTACGCCGGCTCCTGGTAGAAGCCGTATGTCTGCTCCACCGCGTACACCGTGCCCGGCGCCGCGTCGCGCAGCAGCCGCGCGGCGTCCAGGGCGTTCTCCCGGGCCAGTTCCCGCACCTTCACGAACCGGTGGGCGCCGGGTCCGCCGTGCAGGTCGACCACGGCGGCGCCGTTGCCGCAGATCGCCAGACCGTGGCCGTGCACGTGGTCGCTTACGACGTCCATCCAGCGGGCCGGGCGGCCGGTGACGAAGAATACCTCGACGCCCGCCTTCTCGGCCGCGGCGAGCGCGGCGACCGTACGCGGGGAGACCGACTTGTCGTCGCGCAGCAGGGTGCCGTCGAGGTCGGTGGCGATCAGCCGCGGCGGGAGGGTCTCGGCCGCGGTCTCGGGCTGTCGGGTCGCTGAGGTCACCCGGCCATTGTCCCGCACATGCCTGCACGTGCGTGCGGGGCGCCGCACAGGTGAGTGGATACCGCCCTCGCCGGGACTCTTGCCGGGGACTCCCGGCAGAGCCGACACCTGGGCCTTCTCCGCCGGAGCCCTTCGTTGGAAGCTCCTCGGTACCCCCGTCCATGCTTCAGCGCAACTGTGCGGGCGCCTCCATGGCGATCTGCTCGAAGACCTTCTGGTCCGCCGCGAACTGCGAGTCGGGAATCGGCCAGTGGATCACGATCTCCGTGAAGCCCAGCTCCACATGCCGCCCGGCGAAGTCCACGAATGCGTTCAGGGACTGCAGCGGGCCGCTGCGGTCCGGCGTGAATCCGGTGAGCAGGACCCGGTCGAGGTCGGTCATGTCCCGGCCGACCTCGGCACAGATGTCGTCGAGCCTCTCCGCCTGCCCCCGAATGGCCTGAATCGACTGTTCAGGCGTGCCGTTCTCGTACAGCTTCGGGTCGCCGGTGGTCACCCACGCCTGGCCGAACCGGGCGGCGAGCCGCATCCCACGCGGCCCGGTCGCGGCCACCGCGAACGGCAGCCTGGGGCGCTGCACACAGCCGGGGATGTTGCGCGCCTCGTGGGCTGAGTAGAAGTCCCCCTCGTAGGACACGGCGTCCTCGCTGAGCAGCCGGTCGAGCAGCGGGACGAACTCGGCGAGACGGTCGGCGCGCTCGCGCGGGGTCCACGGCTCCTGGCCGAGCGCGGTGGCGTCGAAGCCGGAGCCGCCCGCGCCGATGCCCAGCGTGACCCGCCCACGGGAGATGTCGTCGAGAGAGATCAGTTCCTTGGCGAGGGTCACCGGGTGCCGGAAGTTCGGCGAGGTCACCAGGGTGCCCAGCCGCAGCCGGTCGGTGATGCTCGCGGCGGCCGTGAGGGTCGGTACGGCGCCGAACCACGGGCCGTCCCGGAAGGTGCGCCAGGACAGGTGGTCATAGGTGTACCCGGTGTGAAAGCCGAGCTGCTCGGCGCGCGTCCAGGCCGCGCGGCCGCCTTCGTGCCAGCGGCGGTACGGGAGGATCACGGTGCTCAGACGCAGACTCATGGCATCGAGCCTAAGGGAGCCTCGCCGACCGCCCGTGTTTCACGTGAAACAGTCACCGTGCGCGTCCGGGTGGACACGGCGCCAGGAGTGATCGGTGGACGTGAAGGTCAGTCCGACCCGGGAAAGCGCAGATAGCGGGTCGGCACGGACTGCGTCAGCCACACGCCGTTCGCACTCACCTGGAAGACATGGCCGTCCCGGTGCATGGCGCCCGCGTGCACCGCCAGCACGACCGGCCGCCCCCGGCGGGCGCCGACGCGGGTTGCCGTCTCCCGGTCGGGAGAGAGATGCACGGCATGCCGGGTCATCGGACGGAGCCCTTCGGCTCGGATCACATCCAGGGCGCGGGCGACGGTGCCGTGGTAGAGGTACGCGGGCGGGGTGGCCGGGGCCAGTCCCAGATCGACTTCCACGCTGTGGCCCTGGCTCGCCCGGATCCGGGTTCCCTCGACGGCGAAACGCCGCTTGTCGTTGGTGGCGACGACATGGTCCAGTTCGGCGCGGGTGAACCGGAAGCCGTGTGCGGCGGCCGCGGCGATCAACGCGTCGATCTCCACCCAGCCGGCCGCGTCGAGGGTCAGCCCGATGCGTTCCGGTTGGTGGCGCAGATGCTTCGACAGGTACTTCGACACCTTCACGGTGCGTCTCTCGTCCACCCCCTCAGGGTGCGGGAGAGACGCGAATCACGCGATCGAGTTTCGCTTCGCAGGTTTGATCCACAGCCAAGTGTGGTTATCCACACCGGAATCGACAGTTCTGTGGACAACTAGCGGTGGGCGCACGGTATTTGAGGCACCCGGCCTCACACCGGAGGGCCTCATACCGGAGGCTTCACCCGCGCGATCCTCCGCAGTGTCCCCGGCGCCCACCGCGAGAGCCACCGCGCACCCCGCGCCTCGGGCGTCACCGGCACCACCGCCTCGTCGCGCGTCACCGCGCGCAGGATGGCGCGGGCGACCTTCTCCGGCGGGTAGTTGCGCAGCCCGTACAGCCGGGCGGTGCGCCTCCGCAGCCGCTGTTCCTCCCGGGCGTCGACCCCGGCGAAGTGCGCCGTCGACGTGATGGCCGTGTTGACGAACCCGGGGCAGACCGCCGTCACACCGATCCGCTGCCCGGCGAGCTCCGCCCGCAGGCACTCGCTGAGCATCAGCACGGCCGCCTTGGAGGTGCTGTAGGCGGGCAGCGCCCGGGACGGCTGGTACGCCGCGGCCGACGCCACGTTGACGATGTGACCGCCCTGCCCGCGCTCGGCCATCCGGCGGCCGAAGAGCCGGCAGCCGTGGATGACCCCCCACAGGTTGACGTCGAGGACCTTCTTCCAGTCCTCCGGCGTGGTGTCGAAGAAGGAACCGGACAGTCCGATCCCGGCGTTGTTCACGAGGACGTCCACCACGCCGTACTCGGCGGTGACCTTCTCGGCGAGCTTTTCCATGGCCTGCTCGTCGGAGACGTCGACCGTCTCCGCCCAGGCGTCCGCGGCGCCGAGCCGGCGGGAGGCCTCGGCGGTGCGGGCCGCGGCCTCCGCGTTCCGGTCGACGGCCACCACGCGCGCCCCGGCCTCGGCGAACGCGAGCGCCGTGGCCCGCCCGATGCCGCTGCCCGCCCCGGTGACGAGCACGAGCTGCCCGCCGAACCGCTCGGCGTGTTCGCCGCCGGCCACCGCCGGGGACCGCCCGCTCTCGACGGACGTCACGAACTCGTCGATCCAGCAGGCCAGCTGGTCCGGGCGGGTACGCGGGATCCAGTGCCCCGCCTGGATCGCCCGGCGGGTGAGCTGCGGAACCCATTGATCCAGTTCGTCGTGGAGCCGCTCCGAGAGGAACCGGTCCTCCAGAGGCGTGATGATCTGCACGGGTGCGTGGGCACGGGCGTCCGGGCGCGGGCTGCGCATCCGCGGCCGGACGTTGTCCCGGTACAGCCAGGCCCCATGGGCCGCGTCCGACGGCAGGGACGCGGTGGGGTAGTCGCCCCTGGGTACTCTCTCGACGCGCTCCAGGACCCGGGGCCAGCGCTTGCCGAGCGGCCCTCGCCAGGCCAGCTCGGGCAGCACGGGCGTATGCAGCAGGTACACGTACCAGGACCGGGCACCCTGCCCGAGGAGCTGGACGATCCGCCGCGGGGTGGGACGTTTCACGCGCCGGTCGATCCAGTGGCCGAAGTGGTCCAGCGACGGGCCGGACATCGACGTGAAGGAGGCGATGCGGCCCTCGGTACGCCGGACGGTGGTGAACTCCCAGGCCTGCACCGAACCCCAGTCGTGCCCGACCAGGTGCACCGGCTCGTCCGGACTCACCGCGTCCGCGACGGCCAGGAAGTCGTCCGTCAGTTTCTCCAGCGTGAACCCGCCGCGCAGTGGCCGCGGCGCCGTCGAGCGGCCGTGGCCGCGGACGTCGTACGCCACCACGTGAAAGCGCCCGGCGAGCCGCTCGGCGACCTCGGACCACACCTCTTTGCTGTCGGGATAGCCATGTACCAGGACGACCGTCGGCCGCCCCGGATCACCCAGCTCGGCCACGCACAGCTCGACTTCGCCCGTCCGCACCCTGCGCTCCCGCGCGCCCGTCAGCAACGTCATCCGGCGAATCTGGCAGTTGTTAGAGAGTTCGTCAATAGAGGCTTCCCGGTCGTGGTAACCCTCAAGAACCAGCACCCCTAGGGGCCCGTAATACTCAGGGCTGATCCCAAGACAGCTCTGCGGAGTGACGACCGCCACCCGCGCGGCCCGTACCTTCGAGGGGTGACTGTGATCGCGACCGAAAGCCTGAGCAAGCGGTTCCCCCGGGTGACCGCGCTTGACCGGCTCTCCGTGGACGTCGGACCCGGTGTGACCGGACTCGTCGGAGCCAACGGAGCCGGCAAGTCCACACTGATCAAGATCCTGCTGGGTCTGTCCCCCGCCACCGAGGGCCGCGCCGAAGTGCTCGGCCTCGACGTCGCCACCCAGGGCGCCGACATCCGTGAGCGCGTCGGTTACATGCCCGAGCACGACTGCCTGCCGCCGGACGTCTCCGCCACCGAGTTCGTCGTCCACATGGCGCGCATGTCCGGCCTGCCGCCCACCGCCGCACGTGAGCGCACGGCCGACACCCTGCGCCACGTCGGCCTGTACGAGGAGCGCTACCGCCCCATCGGCGGCTACTCGACCGGCATGAAGCAGCGCGTCAAGCTCGCGCAGGCCCTCGTCCACGACCCGCAGCTGGTCTTCCTGGACGAGCCGACCAACGGTCTCGACCCGGTCGGGCGCGACGAGATGCTCGGCCTGATCCGCCGCATTCACACCGATTTCGGCATCTCGGTCCTGGTCACCTCCCACCTGCTGGGCGAGCTGGAGCGCACCTGCGACCACGTCGTGGTGGTCGACGGCGGCAAGCTCCTGCGCTCCAGCTCCACCACGGACTTCACGCAGACCACCACGACCCTCGCGATCGAGGTCACCGACAGCGACGAGCACCCGGACGGCACCCGTGCGGTGCGCGAGGCGCTGCACGCGCGCGGGGTGAGCGTCGAGGACGGCAGCGGCCTGCCGGGCGCCGGCCACGTCCTGCTGCTCACCGCGCAGGGCGAGGAGACGTACGACCTGGTCCGGGACGTGATCGCCGACCTCGGACTCGGCCTGGTGCGCATGGAGCAGCGCAGGCACCACATCTCCGAGGTCTTCACGACCAGCGACCGGCACGAGCAGCGGAAGGAGGCGGTCGGCCATGGCGGTTGAGCACTCCACGGGGACATCCGCCCCGGCATCGGGTGACCAGACCCGCATCCACAACATCGGCTACCGCAGCTACGACGGCCCCCGCCTCGGCCGCGCCTACGCCCGCCGCTCCCTCTACTCGCAGTCCCTGCGCGGCTCCTACGGCCTCGGCCGCTCGGTGAAGTCCAAGGTGCTGCCGATGCTGCTGTTCGTGGTGATGTGCGTGCCCGCGGCCATCATGGTCGCCGTCGCGGTCGCCACCAAGGCCAACGCCCTGCCCCTGGACTACACCCGCTACGCGATCGTCATGCAGGCGGTCATCAGCCTGTACGTCGCCTCACAGGCCCCTCAGTCCGTCTCGCGGGACCTGCGCTTCAAGACCGTTCCGCTGTACTTCTCGCGGCCCATCGAGACCGCCGACTACGTCCGCGCCAAGTACGCGGCGCTCGCCTCGGCGCTGTTCGTCCTCACGGCCGCTCCCCTGCTCGTGCTCTACGTGGGCGCCCTGCTGGCCAAGCTCGACTTCGCCGACCAGACCAAGGGATTCGCACAGGGACTCGTGTCCGTAACACTGCTTTCACTGCTCTTCGCCGGCATCGGCCTGGTCATCGCGTCCTTCACCCCGCGCCGCGGCTTCGGCATCGCGGCCGTGATCGCCGTGCTGACCATCACCTACGGCGCGGTCTCCACCCTCCAGGCCATCGCCGACGCCCAGGGCAGCGGCGACGCCGTGCCGTGGATCGGGCTGTTCTCACCGATCACGCTCGTCGACGGTGTGCAGTCCGC
This sequence comes from Streptomyces sp. NPDC096046, assembly GCF_040303285.1. Lineage (NCBI taxonomy): Bacteria > Bacillati > Actinomycetota > Actinomycetes > Kitasatosporales > Streptomycetaceae > Streptomyces > Streptomyces sp. NPDC096046. The sequence continues at coordinate 338,586 of NZ_JBEOSZ010000001.1, forward strand.
GTTCCTGGGCGCGACCTCCGCCTCCCCCAGCGGGGTGGACCCGAGCACCGTCGAGGGCGTCGTCTACGTCCTCGTCGCCCTGGGCCTGATCGCGGCGAGCTACGCCCTCCTGATGCGCCGCTACAAGAAGGTGGGACTGTGACCACGCTCTCCATCGACCACGTCTCCCGCTGGTTCGGCAACGTGGTCGCCGTCAACGACATCACCATGACCATCGGCCCCGGCGTCACCGGCCTGCTCGGCCCCAACGGCGCCGGAAAGTCCACCCTCATCAACATGATGGGCGGATTCCTGGCCCCCTCCACCGGCACCGTCACCCTCGACGGCCAGGCCGTGTGGCGCAACGAGCAGATCTACCGGCAGATCGGCGTCGTGCCCGAGCGGGAGGCGATGTACGACTTCCTCACCGGCAAGGAGTTCGTCCTCGCCAACGCCGAACTGCACGGCCTGGGCGCCAAGGCGGCCCAGAAGGCGCTCGCCACCGTCGAGATGGAGTACGCGCAGGACCGCAAGATCCAGACGTACTCCAAGGGCATGCGACAGCGCGTGAAGATGGCCTCCGCCCTGGTCCACGACCCGTCCCTGCTCCTGCTGGACGAGCCCTTCAACGGCATGGACCCGCGCCAGCGCATGCAGCTGATGGACCTGCTGCGGCGCATGGGTGACGAGGGCCGCACGGTGCTGTTCTCGTCCCACATCCTCGAAGAGGTCGAGCAACTCGCCTGGCACATCGAGGTCGTCGTCGCCGGCCGGCACGCCGCCAGCGGCGACTTCCGCAAGATCCGCCGCCTGATGACCGACCGGCCGCACCGCTACCTGGTGCGCTCCAGCGACGACCGTGCCCTCGCGGCCGCGCTGATCGCCGACCCGTCGACGTCCGGCATCGAGGTCGACCTCGCCGAGGGCGCGCTGCGCATCCAGGCCGTCGACTTCGGCCGCTTCACGGCCCTGCTGCCGCGAGTGGCCAGGGACAACGGCATCCGGCTGCTCACGGTCTCGCCGTCCGACGAGTCCCTCGAGTCCGTCTTCTCGTATCTCGTCGCGGCGTAGGAGGCCCTGATGTACGACCCCACAGTCGCCCGGCTCACGTACCGGGCCCTGCTCGGCCGGCGCCGGGCCCTCATCCTCGGCGCCCTGCCCATGCTGCTGATCGTGATCGCCGTGGCGGTGCGCGCACTGGCAGGGGCGGACGACCAGACGGCGTCCGACCTGCTGGGCGGACTCGCCCTCGCGACGATGGTCCCGATCATCGGCGTCATCGCCGGAACGGGCGCGATCGGACCGGAGATCGACGACGGCTCGGTGGTGTACCTGCTGTCCAAGCCGATCAAGCGGCCGACGATCATCTTCACCAAGCTGATCGTGGCCATCGCGGTGACCATGGTGTTCTCCGCGGTGCCGACGCTCATCGCCGGCTTCATCCTGAACGGCAACGGCCAGCAGGTCGCCGTCGCCTACACGGTGGCCGCACTGGTCGCCTCCATCGCGTACGCGGCCCTGTTCCTGCTGCTCGGCACGGTCTCCCGGCACGCGGTGGTGTTCGGGCTCGTCTACGCGCTGGTCTGGGAGGCCCTGTTCGGCTCCCTGGTGCCGGGCGCCCGCACCCTGAGTGTCCAGCAGTGGTCGCTGGCCGTGGCCCAGAAGGTGTCCGGCGGGGACCTGGTCTCCTCCGACGTGGGTCTGACCACGGCGACGGTGCTGCTGGTGGCGGTCACGGTGCTGGCCACCTGGTTCGCCGGCCAGAAGCTGCGCTCCCTGACGCTCGCCGGCGAGGAGTGACGTGACCCGGTCTTGACGGGGGCTTCACCTTCGCCCGGGCACACTGGGCGAACGGGATTGCAGGGGAACCGCAACGGGAGTTGGACGGCTGGAGGACGGGTATGGCGGGCGAGAGGGCACAGTACGACGATGCCGGGGGCGAGGCCGGGGACGACCTCGACGGTGTCGTCCTGGATGAGGACTTCATACGCTCCGCCGGGACCTCCGAGCCGTCCGCCCGTGCCCGGATGCTCGCCGCGAAATGGCGGCGCGAAGAACCGGAGCCGCAGCCCTGGCGCTCCGACGAGCCGCCCGCGGGCTGGTTCTTCAGCAAGGCCCGGCGGCGCAAGTGGCGCAGGAAGTAGCCGGACCTCCGCCGGTCGGACCACCGGTTTAATCAGTGGCGTCCCCTTCGCCCGGCGGGCACAGTGGTTGTCGTCACGGCCGGGCGAGGAGCCCGGCGCCACGTTCTGGGAGAGGAGCGGGACGATGTCCATGCACGGCAGTACGTCCAGCTCCCTTCAGGGCAGCCCGCGGCGGGATCCGGAGTAGTCAGCACCCCTCCGTAGAACTCGCCCCACACGGGGAGCTGCCCGGGGCGGCCGCTTCGAGCACGCGAATCGCACATCGCGTGGGCCGCCCACCCGGAGGATTGGCCGAGTGGTAAGGCACCGGTTTGCTACACCGTGGTCGGGTCCGGAAGGGCCCGCGCACGTTCGATCCGTGCATCCTCCGCCCAGCACCACCGAGCCGCAGGGCACCAGCGCCCGGGGCTCAGCCCAGCAACCGCTCCAGCACCACCGCGATGCCGTCCTCGTCGTGGGAGGACGTCACCTCGTCGGCCACCGCCTGCAACTCCTCGTGGGCGTCCGCCATGGCGACGCCGTAGGAGGCCCAGGCGAACATCGGGATGTCGTTGGGCATGTCGCCGAAGGCGATCGTGTCCGCCGCCTTCAGCCCGAGCCGACGGGCCGCCAGGGACAGCCCCGTCGCCTTGGACAGCCCCAGGGGTAGCAACTCGACGATGCCCGCGCCCGCCATCGTGACGGTGACGAAACCTCCGGCGGTCCGCGTGGCCGCCTCGCAGAGCTCGTCGTCGGTCAGCGTCGGGTGCTGGATGTACAGCTTGTTCAAAGGCGCGGTCCACAGGTCCGACGCGTCCGTGAACGGCGTGGCGGGCAGGGTGCCCTGGACCGCGTAGCCCGGGCCCACCAGCACCTCGCCGTCCAGGCCGTCGCGGCTCGCCGCCAGGTGGAGCGGGCCGACCTCCGCCTCGATCTTGGCCAGTGCCACCCCGGCCAGCTGCCGGTCCAGCGTCACCGATGTCAGCAGGCGGTGCGCACCGGCGTCGTAGACCTGAGCGCCCTGGCCGCAGACGGCCAGGCCCTGGTAGCCGAGGTCGTCGAGGATGTGCCGGGTCCACGGGACCGCCCGGCCGGTGACGACGATGTGCGCGGTGCCCGCCGCGGTGGCCGCGGCGAGTGCGTCACGGGTGCGCTGCGACACCGTGTCGTCGGAGCGCAGCAGCGTCCCGTCGAGATCGGTGGCGACGAGCCGGTACGGGAAGCCGCCCGGCGAAGCCGTGTCGCTCACTTGGCCACCGGCTCCAGGACCTCCCGGCCGCCCAGGTACGGACGCAGCACCTCGGGCACGCGCACCGAACCGTCGGCCTGCTGGTGGTTCTCCAGGATCGCCACGATCGTGCGCGGGACGGCGCACAGCGTGCCGTTGAGGGTGGCCAGCGGGCGGACCTGCTTGCCGTCACGGACGCGGATCGACAGGCGGCGGGACTGGAACTCGGTGCAGTCCGAGGTCGAGGTCAGCTCGCGGTACTTGCCCTGGGTCGGGATCCACGCCTCGCAGTCGAACTTGCGGGAGGCCGAGGAACCCAGGTCGGCGCTCGCCACGTCGATCACGCGGTACGGCAGCTCCAGCGACGTCAGCCACTGCTTCTCCCACTCCAGCAGGCGCTGGTGCTCGGCCTGCGAGTCCTCCGGAGCGACGTAGGAGAACATCTCGACCTTGTCGAACTGGTGCACGCGGAAGATGCCCCGGGTGTCCTTGCCGTGCGAGCCGGCCTCGCGACGGAAGCAGGGCGAGAAGCCCGCGTAGCGCAGGGGGAGGCGGTCGGCGTCGAGGATCTCGTCCATGTGATACGCCGCGAGCGCTACCTCCGACGTGCCGACCAGGTAGAGGTCGTCGTCGGCGAGGTGGTAGACGTCCTGCGCGGCCTGGCCGAGGAAGCCCGTGCCCGCCATGGACTGGGGGCGCACCAGCGCCGGGGTCAGCATCGGGGTGAAGCCGGCCGCGGTGGCCTGCGCCATCGCCGCGTTCACCAGGGCGAGCTCCAGCAGGGCGCCGACGCCCGTCAGGAAGTAGAAACGCGAGCCGGAGACCTTGGCCCCCCGCTCGACGTCGATCGCTCCGAGGATCTGGCCGAGCGCCAGGTGGTCCTTGGGCTCGAAGCCCTCGGCGGTGAAGTCGCGGATCGTGCCGTGCGTCTCGAGCGTGACGAAGTCCTCCTCGCCGCCCACGGGCACGTCCGGGTGGACGAGGTTGCCGAGCCTCTGGAGCAGTTCCTGGGTCTCGGTCGCGGCAGCGTCGCGGTCCGCGTCGGCCGCCTTGACGTCGGCGGCGAGCTGGCCCGCCTTCTTCAGCAGCTCGGCCTTCTCCTCGCCGGCCGCCTTGGGGACGAGCTTGCCGAGCGCCTTCTGCTCGGCGCGCAGCTCGTCGAAGCGGACGCCGGACGACCTGCGCCGCTCGTCGGCAGACAGGAGGGCGTCGACGAGGGCGACGTCCTCTCCACGGGCGCGCTGCGACGCGCGCACACGGTCGGGGTCCTCACGAAGCAGGCGAAGGTCAATCACGCGCCCAAGGCTACCGGTGCGGGGTGACCGCCCACGACTGACTATGGTCGCGGTGACATACATGCCGTTATGGGCGAATTGCGTGCAGTGTCAATGCTATGGCCCTCCATCCCCGGCGCGAGGCATCCGCAGGGCGTCGCATTGACGGGAATCCCTTGCGGGAAGCGGGACTTGGGCCACGGTTGTCCACAGGGATCCCTGCACCCTGGAGAGTTATCCACAGGCTGTGTGGAAGATCTGTGGACTTCGGAATTGATCACTCCGGAAGACCCGTCACCCCTCGGAATTCCCGAGGGAAACCCGCTCCATCCTCACTTTCGAGTGGAAAGAGGTCACTCTGACGGGTTGCGCAAAGGGAAACGATGGACGAGGGGTGACCTGCGTGCGGATGGACCCGTCAGGGGACTGTAGGGCGATTTGTCGACTGGGTCATGCCTTGTTGTCGACTTGTCCCCAGGTCGAGAAGCGGCCTGTGGATAACTTCTGTGGATAACGACAATCGGCAGGTACGACCGGCCTAGAAGCGGCCGTCCTGGCACCGCGCGACCCAGTCCGCCGCCGTGACGAACTCGTCGTCGGAGGTGCCCAGCCGCGGTGGCCGCACATCCCCCGGCCGCATGTCCGCGCGCGGGTACGAGCCGAGGTAGCGCACCTGGAGGCAGATCCGCTTCAGGCCCATCAGGGCGTCGGCCACCCGGCGGTCGGAGATGTGGCCCTCGGCGTCGATGCAGAAGCAGTAGTTGCCGATGCCCGCGCCGGTCGGCCGGGACTGGAGCAGCATCAGGTTGATGCCGCGCGTGGCGAACTCGCCCAGCAGGTCGCGCAGACCGCCGGGGTGGTCGTCGCGCTGCCACAGCACGATCGAGGTCTTGTCCGCACCGGTCGGGGCGGCGGGCCGGGCGGGCCGGCCGACCAGCACGAACCGCGTCTGGGCGTTCTCCGCATCGTGGATCCCGGTCTCCAGCGCCTCCAGGCCGTAGCGGGCGGCGGCGAACTCACCGGCGAAGGCGGCGTCGTACTGACCCTCCTGGACCAGCCGGGCGGCATCCGCGTTCGAGGCGGCCGACTCCCAGTGCGCGTCCGGGAGATGCTTCTTCAGCCAGTTGCGCACCTGCGGCTGTGCGGCCGGGTGGGCGGAGACGGTCTTGATGTCCGACAGCCTCGTGCCCGGGCGGACCAGCAGCGCGAAGGTGATCGACAGCAGGACCTCGCGGTAGATCATCAGCGGGGCGCCGGCGACCAGCTCGTCGAGGGTGGTGGTGATGCCGCCCTCGACGGAGTTCTCGATCGGCACGAACGCGGCCTCGGCCTCGCCGGCGCGTACCGCGTCGAGCGCGGACTGGACGGACACGTACGGGATGAGCTCCCGGGTGGCGGCCTCGGGAAGCGTGCGCAGGGCGACTTCGGTGAAGGTGCCCTCGGGGCCGAGATACGCATAGCTCGCTGGCATGACCTCACCCTAATGGGCCCGCGGAAGCGCTATCCCTCACAAGCCCGCCCCTGGAGTGAACTCTCACCCCTCCAGCAGCTTCTGCCCCACATACTCACCCTCCGTGGCCCCACCCGGCACGGCGAACAGCCCGCTCGACTCGTGCCGGATGAACTGCGACAGGGCGTCGCCGCGGTCGAGCTTGCGCTGCACCGGCACGAACCCGCGCAGCGGATCGGCCTGCCAGCAGATGAAGAGCAGACCCGCGTCCGGCACCCCGTCGCCGTCGATGCCGTCGTGGAAGGAGAACGGGCGGCGGAGCATCGCCGCCCCACCGTTCTGATCGGGCCGTGTGATGCGGGCGTGGGCGTTGATCGGGACGACCGGATTGCCCTTGGCGTCCGTCTTCTCCAGGTCCATCGCGGTTGTCTCGGTGCCCCCGGACAGCGCCGCTCCGTTGGACTTGCGGCGCCCGATCACGTCCTCCTGCGCCGTTACGGGGAGCTGCTCCCAGTCGTCGAGGAGCATTCGGATCCGGCGTACGACAGCGTAGGAGCCGTTCGCCATCCAGGCCGGTTCGCCCTTCTCGGGGACGAAGACGCGCTGGTCGAAGTCCGCTTCGCTCGGCTTCGGATTCCGGGTGCCGTCGATCTGGCCCATGAGGTTGCGGGCCGTCATGGGGTGGGAGGTGGCGCCGGGTGAGCGGTTGAAGCCGTTCATCTGCCAGCGCACCCGGGCCGCACGGCCCGCGTCCTTCTGGATGGCGCGCAGGGCGTGGAAGGCGACCAGGGCGTCATGGGCGCCGATCTGCACCCACAGGTCGCCGTCGCTGCGGTTCTTGTCGAGCTGGTCGGAGGAGAACTCGGGCAGCGGGTCGAGGGCGGTCGGGCGCTGCTTCTCCAGGCCCGTCCGGGCGAAGAAGCTGTGGCCGAAGCCGAAGGTGATCGTCAACGACGAAGGGCCGGCGTCACGGGCCACGTCGGTGTCGTCGTGAGGGCTCGGCTCACCCGCCATCAGCCGCCGGGCCGTCTCCGACCAGCGACGCAGCAGAGCGGCGGCTTCCCTGCGGCCGGCGCCTGCCGCCAGGTCGAAGGCCACGAGGTGGCCGCGGGCCTGAAGACCGTCGGTGATGCCGGGCTGATGTTTCCCGTGAAACATCGCCCGGCCTGTGCCGAGCGAGGTCAGCGGAGCGGCGGCTTCGGAGGGGGCGGCGGCGTAGCCCACGGCGGCGCCCGCCGTGCCGAGGACGAGGCCGGTGGCACCGGCGGTGCCGAGCAGCCGCCGCCGTGAGATGGCCTCGTGGGCGGAGGGCGCTTCGCGCTCCCCGGTGGTGGCCTCAGGGGTGCGGGCCTTCGGAAGGGACTGTTCAGGCATGGTCGTTCAGCCGATCTGAGCGTTCTTGGAGACGGTCACCTCGTCGATGTCGGAGGTCCGCACGGTCACGTCGACCTTCCAGTCGCCGGCCATGGGGATCTGCACTCCGTTCGCCGACCAGTGTCCGGTAGCGATGTGGTCGGGGACGACGGGCAGAGGCCCGATGTCCTTGGTTTCGAGGGTGAACGCGACCTTCACCTCGGGGATGTCGAAGGCCCGGCCGTTGGGCCGTTCCACGTAGACGTGCATCTCGTTGTCGCCCACGCGCGCGGGGTCGATGTCGATGGTGACGATGCCCTTGCCGTCCTCGCCGCCGGTGTCGAACGGCATGTTCAGGGTCAGCGCCCCGGACGCGCCCGTGTCGGCGGTGGAGGAAGCGGCGGACGAGGTGGCTGCCTGGGCCTCCTGCTCGGTGCGGCCCGGCTCGGTCTGCGTCAGGACGGTGGTGACGGCGAGCAGCACCACCGCGATGCCGGCCTCGGCCAGCACGGAGCGCCGCAGCCCGAAGCGGTTCGGGTCGGCGTCCCGCATCCGCTTGTGCCGCGCGGCATCCCGGGCGGCCTGCTGGCGGGCGAGCTGCGCGGCGCGTTCGCTGTCGGCGGGCTCGGAGCCGGGCCGCTCACCGGTGCCGGTGTCGGGACCGGTGTCGCCCTCGCGCGCGTCCGAGGCGTCGACCTCGTCGCCGGCCGCGGCGCTGTCCGCCCCCGCTCCGACCCGCTCCTTCTCCCGTACCGCCGCTGCCTCCACCGGTGCCGTATCCGCCAGCCGTCCCGTCCACCGGCGCGAGGTCCACGCGACGCCGACCAGGACGACCGCGAGGGCGATCTTGGCCAGCAGGAGCTGGCCGTAGCGGGTGTCGGTGAAGGCCGACCAGGAGCCGAGCTGGCGCCAGGACTGGTACGTGCCGGTCGCGATCAGGGCGAGGACGCTGCCGAAGGCGAGCCGGGAGAAGCGGTGCACGGCCGCGGTGTCGAGGGGCGTGTCGGCGGGCGCGCCGTACAGGGCGACCAGCAGCGCGCCCAGTCCGCCGAGCCAGGCGGCGACGGCCAGCAGATGGAGCACGTCGACCGGCATGGCGATATCCGCCTGGAGACCGACCGAGGCGTGTTCGGACATAGCCCAGCTCGCCGCCAGACCGGCCGCCACCACGATGCCGCCGATCGAGAGCCCGAAGGTCAGGTCCCGCTTCTCCTGGGCGTCCTCCCGCTTGTCGTACGCCCCGAACAGCACGGCGATGAAGAGTGCCGCTGCCGCGAGCAGCAGCAGCCGGGACACCAGGGCCGCCCCGCTCTTGGTCTGCAGCACCTGCCCGAGCAGGGACAGGTCGAAGATGTCGGAGACCTTTCCGGAGCCCGTGAAGGAGCCGCGCAGAAGCAGCAGGGCGAGGGTCGCCGCGGTGAGCGCGACCCAGCCGGAGACGACGAACCGCTGTACCGGCCGCACCCCGGAACCGCGCCGCCAGCAGGCGAGCACGAAGGCGGCGCCGCCGGCCATCACGATGAACCCGGCGTACGACACGTACCGCCCGAAGCCGTACAGCCAGCCCACGACCCCGTCGTCCGCCGACTGCCCGGAGACCGACACGGAGGTCTTGGAGGGGGCGCCGATGGAGAAGGTGTAGGCACCGGCGACAGGATGGCTGTCCGCCGAGACGACCTGGTAGGCCACCGTGTACGTGCCGTCGGGCAGTCCCGAGTGCAGCGGCACGGCGTACGTGGTGCCGCTGACGTTGGCCGGCTTGCCCGTGTCGACCCGCTTGCCCTCGGGGTCGAGCACGCGCAGCGAGTCGTCGGACAGCGCCACCTGCTCGGAGAACGTGAGCGAGATCCGGGCCGGTGCCTTGTCGACCACCGTCCCCTGTCCGGGGTCGCTGCCGGTCACCGCGGCGTGCGCGGAGGCCGGGCCGGCTCCGGCGAGGAGTGCGCAGGCCGCGGTCAGGAGCAGCAGTACCAGTGTCCGGACGCGGGGGGCGATGGTCTGCGTCACAGGAGTCCCTCCCTCAGTGTCCGGTCGTGGGCGTGTAGGTCGCCGGCTTCACCGGCATCTCGACCTTCACGGGGGCGGAGTGGGCGAAATGCAGTTCGACGGGTACCGTCTGGCCTTCCTTCGGCTTGTCCTTCAGCTGCTCGAACATCAGGTGGTCACCGCCGCTCCTCAGCTCCAGCCGGCCGCCCGCGGGGATCTTGAGGCTCTTGACCTCCCGCATCGCCCCGCCGACGGTCTCGTGCACGGTGACCTGCCCGGCGACGCCGCTGGTGACCGAGGTCAGCTCGTCGTCGGCGCCGCCCTTGTTGGTGACGGTCAGGAAGCCGGCCGCCATGTCGTCGGACACCGGCTGCGGCATGTACGCGGCGCCGACGGAGAGTTCCGCCTTGCCGGAGCCGCTGTCGCCGCCCGAGTCCGAGCCGCCGCAGCCCGCCAGGGCCAGTGCCCCGGCTATGACGAGGGCCGCCGGGCCGATGCGCCTCACGGGTTCTCCCCCTTGATGATCTCGGGGAGGTCCTTGGTGTAGTCGTCGACGGTGGCGTCCTCGCCGTAGAGCACATAGCCGGCGTCGGTCTTCGGGGAGAACGCGATGACCTGGGTGCCGTGCTCGGAGACGAGCTTGCCGTTCTTGTCCTTCTTGGTCGGCTCGATGGAAATGCCGAGGGTGCGGGCGCCGGCCTGGATGGTCGCGAAGTCGCCGGTGAGACCGACGAAGGTGGAGTCGATGCCCTTGAGCCACTTGCCGAGCTCGGCCGAGGTGTCGCGCTCGGGGTCGGTGGTCACGAACACCACGCGCAGCTCGTCCTGCTCGGCCTTGGGCAGCTGCTTCTTGGCGACGGCGATGTTGTTCATGGTCAGCGGGCAGACGTCGGGGCAGTGGGTGTAGCCGAAGTAGACCAGCGTGGGCTTGCCCGCGGTCTCCTTGCGGAGGTCGTACTTCTTGCCCTGTGTGTCGGTGAGGACCAGGTCCGGCTTCTCGAACGGCTTGTCGAGGACGGTGGCGGCCTTGTCGGTCCCGGGCGCCTCCGACACCACGGAGACGGGCTTGTCGCTGTCGCCGCCGCTGCCGCAGGCGGTCAGGGTCAGGGAGGCGGCGGCGAGCAGAGCCGCCGCGGCGAAGGTCTTGGTGCGCATAGAAGAATGTCCCAGATGTCGGTTACCCGGCGCGCACCGGGGTGCCCCGCACGAGGCGGGGGGCCGGTGCGCGCCGGCAACGGATGCGGCCTCAGGCGTCGGCGCGCCGGCGGCCGGCGAGCACGCCGTAGGCGACACCCGCCGCGCCGACCACGATGCCGACGATGCCCAGGACGCGGGCGGTGGTGTCGGTGCCGTCGGAGGAGGCGGAGTCGGAGGCGGCCGTCTCGGCGGAGGCCTTCTCGGCCGACTTGGCGTCGGAGTCGTCACCGGCCGCGTCGTGGTGCCCGTCCTCGGAGGTAGCGGACAGCTCCAGCACCGGGGCCGGGTTGTCGGGCTCCTCCTGGCCCTTCTGAGGTACCTCGATCCAGCGGACGACCTCCTTGTTGGAGTACGTCTGCAGGGCCTTGAAGACCAGCTGGTCGGTGTCCTCGGGCAGGGTGCCGATGGAGACCGGGAACTTCTGGAAGAAGCCGGCCCTGATGCCCTCACCGTCGGCGGTCCAGGTGACCTTGGTGACGGCCTCGGAGATCTTCTTGCCGTGCATCTCCAGCGGCTTGTCCAGCGTGGACTTGGTGACCTTGATGTCCCAGCCGGGCACCGGCTCCGGCATCACCGAGGCCAGCGGGTGGTCGGTGGGGAAGTTGACCTCGAGCTTGGTGGTCGAGGCGTTGTCACGCTCGTTGGGGACCTTGAAGTCCACCACCGCGTAGCCGCCCTTGGCGGCCGTGCCCTCGGGCTGCACGGTGACGTGCGCGAAGGCGGGGGCGGACAGGGCGAGAACGGTGACACCGGCGGCGGCACCGGCCGCGGCGATACGGGAAGCCTTCATGGAAGGAGCACTCCGCTGTGATTCGGTCTGGATGTGGAAGGAGGAATGCGCGCACACGCGCGTGCCGCACGACGACGGCCTCCTCCGCGGGATCCAGGGTCCGGGGATCCGGAGGTCCGGGGGGTCCGGGGCTCCCGGAGAGGAGGCCCGGGGCGTCCCGGAGCGGAAGTGGTGGTGGTCGCGTCGCGTCAGGCGGCGAGGGCGAGTGCGGCTGCGGAAGCCGTGCCGGCCGGCGGGCCCCGCCGGATCACCGTGTGCTGGAGGGCCGGGGTGCGCGGCACCGGGGGCACGGGCCGCGCGGCGCACACCGGGCGCGGGCGGGCCTCCGGAACTCCCGGGAGCCCGGCGCACAGGGCGCGCACCAGTGCGAGGGCGGCCCGCAGGGAGCGCACGAGCGCCCCCTCGGCGACACCCTGCGCCGACAGTTCGGTGAGCCGCTGCAGCGCCAGATCGCCGTGGCGCAGCAGCCAGCCGGCGGCGAGCGCCGCGAGGAGGTGACCGAGCAGCATTGGCAGGGACGGCCACAGCGAGGCCGAGGAGTACACGGCGTCCGAGGCCGGATGCGTGTGCGTCCCCGGGGACGGCTGGACCCGGGCTTCGGTGAGGATCCTCTGGGCCTGCGCCGGGCTGATGGCCGCAGCCGTCGTGCCGCAGACGAACCGCGCGGCCTGCTGGACCAGCGTGGCATCGCTCCCGCCTGCCGGTACCGAGGATGTGACGGCGGCCGTACCGTGCTGGCCGAGGCCGAACAGTGTGTGCAGCACCGTCTGGCCGACCGCGAGCAGCGCCGTGATTCCCGCCAGCGAGCGCATGCGCCCGGCCAGCGGAGCCGCCACCGTGACCACCCCGAGGAACCCGGCGCCCAGCGTCCACAGGGGAATGCCGTCGCAGGAGGCGAGCGCGTGACCTGCCCCGGCAAGCACGACGCAGACCGCGGCGAACACCGCGGCCCGCAGGATCCGGAGCGTGTGTCCGGAGCGCGTCGCGCGCGCGTGGGGGGCAGTCATGGCGGGCTCATCATCGCACTGGCCCCGCACGCCCCGTGCGGCAGGTCCATAAGATGCCGTACGACCGGAACGTCATGCTCTGGCCCCACGCGCCCCCGGATGCGCCGATGTCCGCCCCCACATACACCGATCAGGACCAGCGCGCATCCGCCGTATGGGCGGCATCACGTCAACTTCGCGCTTACACACGGGCACGCAGGGCAATACGTAACGGTATGTCGAGCCGCGGCCAGGAGGCTGGAGCATGAGCATCTGGTGGTCACTCCATCTGCGGCGCGAAGCTGCGAGTGTGCCGCTCGCCCGCCGCCTGCTGATCGGCACGATGGAGACCGCGGGCGTCGACCCGGACATCTCCTACGACCTCTCCGTCGCCCTCAGCGAGGCCTGCGCGAACGCCGTGGAGCACGGCGGGGACACCGGCCGGGGACCCGGCTCGGAGGCTTACCGGGTCACCGCGTACCTGGACGGCGAGAAGTGCCGGATCGAGGTCGCCGACGCGGGCCCGGGGTTCCCCGCGGCGTCCGCCGGGCGGTCCCGCCCGCCGATCCGTCCCGCGCACACGGACGCGGAGAACGGCAGGGGGCTGGGCCTCATCGAGGAGCTCGCCGACCACGTCCACATCGGCAACAAGCCGGGCCGGGGCGGAGCCGTGGTGAGCTTCGACAAGGTCCTGAAGTGGCGCAGCGACGCACCACTGATGGCGGTCTGACTCTGGGGCCGTGCGGGCCGTGCGGGCCGTGCGGGGCCGTGCGGTGTTTCACGTGAAACACCGCCCTTGAACGGCCGTCCTCGAAACACCGCCCTACAGCGCGCCCCAGTTCACCGTCGTACGGGCCAGCCCCGCCACGTCCGTCAGCAGCGCCAGCCGCGCCGTCCGGAGCGCCGGGTCGGGGTCCATCACCAGCACCTCGTCGAAGAAGGTGCCGATGGCGTCGACCAGGGGTGCGGAGACCTCGATCAGCGCGCCGAGATCGTCCTCCCGCCCCTGCAAGGCCTCTCGCACGGCCTGCGCGCTCTCGGCCAGACGCAGCTCGGCGGGCGCGGTCAGCAGAGACAGGTCGGCCTCCTGGGCACCGCCCTCGGGCAGGATGCGCACCACCCGCTGGAACGCGGCGGCGAGCGCCTCGAACGCCTCGCTGCCGACATGCCGTTCCAGGGTGGCCAGCGTGCGATCGCCATGGGCGGGACGGTCGGCCCACACCAGTACGGCCTGCACGAGCCGGTGCTCGTGCCCGGCGTCGGTGAGCTGCTGCTCGTAGCGCCGGGTGATGAGTTCGGCGGCCTCGGCGACCCGCTCGGCGGGCACCTCGACGCCCTGCGCGGCATACCGCACGGCCGCCGCGCGCAGACCCTCGCTCACCCGCACCCCGGCCACGGCGGGCAGGCTTCGCAGCACGTTGAGCAGCCCGATGGCGGCCCGCCGCACCCCGTACGGGTCGGAGCTGCCGGTCGGTGCCGCCCCGATCAGGAACATGCCCGTCACCAGGTCGAACCGGTCGGCGAGGGACAGCACGGCACCCGCGTCCCCGGTCGGCAGGGCACCACCGGCGGAACGCGGCAGCTCCATCTCGGCCAGCGCCCGGGCGACCTCGGGTGACTCGCCGGCCCGGCGGGCGTATTCCTCCGCCATGACCCCGGCCAGTCCGGAGAACTCGATGACCATCTGCGAGGCCAGGTCGAACTTGGCCAGCGCACCGGCCCGCCGCACGACCTCCACCGTGTCCTGCGGTAGCCCGGCCCGCCCGGCCAGATCCAGGGCGAGGGAGGCGAGCCGGACAGCGCGGTCGGCGACCGTACCGAGCCGGTCCTCGAAGGTCAGCTTGTCCAGCCGCCTCCGGAATTCCTCCGGCGCCACCTTCAGGTCCGCCCGCCAGAAGAACGCGGCATCCTCGTAACGGGCCCGCAGCACCGCCTCGTTGCCCGCCCGCACCACGTCGTCGTCGCACAGGGCGTTGGCGAAGGTCACGAAGTGCGGCATGAGCCGCTCCCCGTCCAGCACCGGCAGATAGCGCTGGTGCTTGCGCATCACGGTGGTCAGGACGCTCGCGGGCAGTTCGAGGTAGCGCTCGTCGAAGGATCCCCGCACGGCGTAGGGGAACTCCAGGATGTCGGTGATCTCGTCGATCAGCCCGGCCTGGCCCTCCACATCGACGCGCCCGCCCACCTCGGCCGCCGCCTCCAGGGCGCCGCGCACGACCGCCCCACGCCGGGCCTCCCGGTCGAGCAGGATGCCGTGCATGTGCAGGAAGTGCGGGTACCCCTCGGCGGAGGTCACCCGGACCTCCGGGTAGGGGGCGTTCCGCTGCACCCGTGTCGTGTCGCTCGCGGAGAGCGAGGAGACCACCACGGGCAGAGGGGTACGGCCCAGCAGCGCGAGCAGCCAGCGCACGGGACGCGAGAACGACAGCCCCGGGTCGCTCCAGCGCATGTTGCGCCCGGCCCGCAGTCCGGAGACGACCTCGGCCAGCAGCTCGCTGAGCACCTCGACGGCCGGACGGCCCTCCTCGTGGCGGGTGACCGCCACGTACTCGACCCCGTTGACCTCGACGACCCGTACGTCGGTCGGTTCCGCGCCCTGGCTGCGGGCGAAACCGAGGAGCGCGGGAGTGGGAGCGCCGTCCTTGTGGGCAGCGGCGGCCTTGGGCCCGCGCACGGTCCGCATGGTGTCCCGCTCGCGCGGCTGCACACCGTCGACCGTGATCACGATCCGGCGCGGTGTGGCCAGCACGGTGATCGCGCCGTGCCCCAGCCGGGTCGCGGCGAGTTTGGCGGTGACCGACTCGCGCACCGCCTCGGTGGTGGCGGGGACCTCGGCGTACGGCAGTTCCTCCACGCCGATCTCGAACAGCAGCGTCTCGACGCCGGGCACCTTGGGCAGCATGCCCCGCTCGGCCGGAGCCGGTGCCGGAGCCAGTCCGAGCGGATGCTCCAGGGCGGCCCGCCGCCGCTCCCACAGCTTCGCCGTCTCGTGTGTCAGCCCGCGCATCAGCGAGAACGCCTTCGCCCGCTCGGTCGTGCTGATCGCACCGCGGGCGTCGAGCACGTTGAAGGTGTGGCTGCACTTCAGCACGTAGGTGTACGCCGGGACCGGCAGCTCCAGGTCCAGCAGGCGCCGGGCCTCGGCCGCGTACGACTCGAACAACCGGTGGTTGGTGTCGATGTCGGCGTCGTCGAGGTAGTAGCGGCTCATCTCGTACTCGTTCTGCCCGAACACCTCGCCGTAGGTGATGCCCGGGGCGTAGGCGATGTCCTTGAAGTGGGACACGCCCTGGAGATTCATCAGGATGCGTTCGAGACCGTAGGTGATCTCCACCGACACCGGGTCCAGTGCGACGCCGCCGACCTGCTGGAAGTAGGTGAACTGGGTGATCTCCATGCCGTCCAGCCAGACTTCCCAGCCCAGCCCCCAGGCGCCGAGCGCCGGCGAGGCCCAGTTGTCCTCGACGAACCGCACGTCGTGCGCGTTCAGGTCGACGCCCAGGGCGCGCAGGCTGCCCAGGTACAGCTCCTGCGGGTTGCCCGGGTCGGGCTTGAGGATCACCTGGAACTGGGTGTGGGTCTGAAGCCGGTTGGGGTTCTCGCCGTAACGCGAGTCGTCCGGCCGCACGCTCGGCTCCACGTAGGCGACGCTCCACGGCTCGGGGCCGAGCACCCGCAGTGCCGTGGCCGGGTTGGCCGTACCGGCTCCGACCTCGGTGTTCAGCGGCTGCGTGATCATGCAGCCGTTGTCGCTCCAGTACTTCTGCAGCGTCAGGATGGCGTCCTGCATGGTCAGCGCCGTCTGAACGTTCTTCATGGTGATCGCGCCCGTTCCCTGGATCGGCCCGGCAAGGTCGGCCATGATCTCATACGTCAACTACCGCTGACCTGCTGTTTCTTGACCGACCGGTCGGACGTTCCCGGCTCCTTCACAGCGGGTCCACAGCCGGTCCCCACGCTCCTGACAGCCCGGGCCGCCGGCCGCGACCACAGCGCCCTGTGCTGGTCGGACCGGACACCGCTGCCGGCCTCACGGCGATGGCCGCCACAGCCCGCCACACGGGCGAGCCACCCGGGCCCGCCTCGTTCCCGGACGCCCTCAGCCCTGTGCGGGCGCGGGGAACCGCGCGACCGGCCCCCGCACCCGCGAACGACACTCAGCCCTCGGAGGACACTTGGCCCTCGGGCGCCACTCAGCCCTTGAGGGCGGCCATCCATGCCTCGACCTCGTCGGACCGCCGAGGCAGCGCCGCACTCAGATTCCGGTTGCCGTCCTCCGTCACGAGGATGTCGTCCTCGATCCGCACCCCGATGCCCCGGTACTCCTGTGGCACCGTCAGGTCATCGGCCTGGAAGTAAAGCCCGGGCTCCACCGTCAGGCACATCCCCGGCTCGAGAACACCGTCGACGTACGCCTCGACCCGAGCCGCCGCACAGTCGTGCACGTCCATGCCGAGCATGTGCCCGGTGCCGTGCAGCGTCCAGCGCCGCTGAAGCCCGAGCTCCAGCACCCGCTCCACGGGCCCCTCGACGAGCCCCCACTCGACGAGCTTCTCGGTCAGCACCCGCTGGGCGGCGTCGTGGAAGTCGCGGTATTTCGCTCCGGGCTTGACCGCCGCGATCCCGGCCTCCTGCGCCTCGTACACGGCGTCGTAGATCTTGCGCTGGATCTCGTCGAACCGACCGTTGATCGGCAGGGTGCGCGTCACGTCGGCCGTGTAGTAGGTGTGTGTCTCGACACCCGCGTCGAGCAGCAGCAGCTCGCCCGAGCGCACGGCCCCGTCGTTGCGCACCCAGTGCAGCGTGCAGGCGTGCGGGCCGGCCGCGGCGATCGTGCCGTAGCCGACGTCGTTGCCCTCGACGCGCGCGCGGAGGAAGAACGTGCCCTCGATGTACCGCTCGGAGGTCGCCTCGGCCTTGTCGAGGACCTTCACGACGTCCTCGAAGCCGCGCACGGTCGAGTCGACCGCCTTCTGCAGCTCGCCGATCTCGAACGCGTCCTTGACCAGTCGCGCCTCGGAGAGGAAGACCCGCAGCTCCTCGTCGCGCTCGGCGGTGACCTTGTCGGTCAGGGCCGCCTCGATGCCGGCGTCGTAGCCGCGCACGACCCGCACCGGGCCGGTGGCCTCGCGCAGGGCGCCGGCCAGCTCGCGCACGTCGGAGGCGGGGATGCCGTACAGCTGCCCGGCCTCGGTGAGGGAGTGCCGGCGGCCGACCCACAGCTCGCCCTGGCCGTCCAGCCAGAACTCGCCGTTCTCCCGGTCGGAACGCGGCAGGAGGTAGATCGTCGCCTCGTGGCCCTCGTCCTTGGGCTCCAGGACCAGGACGCCGTCCTCGGTCTGGTCGCCGGTGAGGTAGGCGTACTCGACGGAGGCGCGGAAGGCGTACTCGGTGTCGTTCGAGCGGGTCTTCAGGTTGCCCGCGGGGATCACCAGGCGCTCGCCCGGGAAGCGCGCGGACAGCGCGGCCCGGCGGGCGGCGGTCTCGGCGGCCTGGGGGATGGGGTCGAGGTCGCGCAGCTCGGTGTCGGCCCAGCCGCTCTTCATGTTCTCGGCCAGCTCATCGGACACGCCCGGGTACAGTCCGTTCTTCCGCTGCTTGATCGGCTCTTCGCTCTCGTCCGGGATCGCCGGTGTGAGCTCCTCGGCCACGGTCATCCTCCTCGATACGCCACTGGACCACCGTCCACTGTACGGCGGCGCGGAAGGGGCCCCAGGGCGATGACGAGGAGCGTTACTCGAACCGGACCGCGAGGAGCACGACGTCCTCCGCACCGTCCGCCGCGTCCAGCTCCTCCGGCAGCACACGGCGCAGGACGTGGTCGGCGATCGCGCCGGGATCGCCGCGCAGGCCCCGGGGCACTCCGGCGGCCGCCGCGTGCAGCCGGGCGAAGGCGCGGTCCGTGGTCTCGCCGGTGCGGTGCAGCAGCCCGTCGGTGTAGAGCAGAACCGTCTCTCCGGGCTCGGCGAGAACCTCCACGCTCGGCGCCTCCCAGCAGGCGAGCATGCCCAGCGGGGCGGAGACGGACGTCTCGACGAACTCCGTACGGCGCTGCCCGATCAGCAGGGGCGGGCTGTGCCCGGCGCCGGCCAGTGTGATCTTGCGCGCGGCCGGTTCGCAGTAGCCGAACAGGGCGGTGGCCGAGCGGGCCGGTTCGGTCAGCCGCAGCAGCAGCTCCAGGTCGGACAGGACGGCGACCGGGTCCTCTCCCTCCATCACGGCGTATGCGCGCAGCGACGCCCGCAGCCGTCCCATCGCGGCGACCGCGCTCGGGCCCGACCCGGTGACGGATCCCACGGCGAGGCCGAGGGCGGCGTCGGGCAGCGGCAGCGCGTCGTACCAGTCGCCGCCGCCCCGCGGGCCGGTGCGGTGCCGGGCGGCGAGCTGGACCCCGGCGACCCGGGGCAGCCGCGCGGGCAGCAGCTCGTCCGACATCGTGGCCATGGACGTGCGTGTGCGTTCCAGTTCGAGGAGCCGGGCCAGGTGCTCGGCGGCGTAGCGCGCGTAGAGGCCGGCGAGGTGGCGCTGCCGTTCGCCCGGCTCGGCGGGTTCGTCGTAGAACCAGACGGCTGCGCCGAGACGGCCGGCGGTCTCGGTGGCCAGGGGGAGGGCGTAGCTGGCCGCGTAGCCCAGGCGGGCCGCGACCTCGCGGTGGCGGGGGTCGAGCCCTTCCGTGGCGAACAGGTCGGGCTCGGCGATGCCGCCCTCGCCGCCCGGCCGCCCTTCGAGGATCCGGCCGTAGGACAGGGCGCTGCGCGGGACGGTCTCGATGTGGCCGAGGTCGGCGCGGGCGAGGCCCAGGCCGGTGGTGGTGTCCGGGCCGAGTCCGTCACCGGGTTCCAGGACGACGAGGCCGCGCCGGGCGCCCACCAGGGCGGCACCGGCCCCCAGCAGTTCCGGGAGCGCCGCGTCGAGCGTGGCCGTGCGGGCCAGGCGTTCGGTGAGTTCGTGCAGGGTGGTGAGGTCGGAGACCCAGCCGGCGAGACGGTCCTGGAGCACCGCGCCGGCGGGAACCGGGGGCTGTGCGGGGGCGGCGGGAGGTGAACCCGCCGCGACGGGCGCGACAGTGTGTGCGGGCGCTGGAACCGTTGAATCGATTCCAGCCACTTTCGGAGGGTGCGGAGCGTTCATGGCGTCCGGCCTTGCAACCGGTACGTACTGCTCAAAAGCATCGCAAACCCCCATGTCATTCTGCGTCGCTAGCAGTGTCTCCACATGTACACGCACTCGTGAGGAGATGTCCAGCATTGTCCTGCCGGGATTACTGGTGTCCGTGAGGTCCGACGAACACCTCTCCTTCCTCTTGCGGAAAAGCGAAGTTGGCTGAAAACTGCCTCAGGGGACGGCTTATTGCGGTCGACTGGGCTTGCTCGACGGAGCGTCACAACGGTCGTGATGGGTACGTACTCGGTAAAGGCCAGGGGTGGTTGGGAGCCACCCGGAACCTGGTGACGGAACCGGGCGTCCTATCCACCGACGACCGTGCCCCATCCTCCCGTGGCGGAGGCGGAGAGAAATACGCGCGACGGCAAACGCCATACTTCGCCACCCCTACGCCAGGCCCCTGCTTTCGGTAGACGCAGTATGGGCGGGACGGCCGCGGAGGCAGCCCGAAGCTCGACCCACAAGGGGTTCCCCTTGCCACGAGCAGGGGTGTGATGCGCCAACAGGTACGCACAGTGAAGTGACCGACACATGATGTGATGTGGACCACCGTGTTGCCAGGCGTGCAACGGAAAGGAACGAGCGCTGATGCGCGAGATCCTCGGAAGGCGACGCAGGCTCCTGTCCCAGCGCAGCGACGGGAGGCCTGAGCTGATCGGCGCGGCCCTGACCTACGCGACTCAATGGCAGTGGCCCGTACTCCCGGGTGTGGCGGCGGACCCCGAGGGGCACTCCCGCTGCAGCTGCCCCGACCCCGAGTGCACAGTGCCCGGCGCGCACCCCTTCGACCCCGGCCTCCTCGCGGCCACCACCGACGGGCGCATGGTGCGCTGGTGGTGGGGCAACCGGCCGACGGCGCCGATCGTCATGGCCACCGGCGGCCGCGCCCCCTGCGCGGTCTCCCTGCCGGCCCTGCCGGCCGCCCGCGCGCTCAAGGCGCTCGACCGGACGGGCATGCGGCTCGGCCCGGTCGTCGCCTCCCCCACCCGCTGGGCGATCCTCGTCAAGCCGTACTCCATGGAGCAGCTCGGCGAGCTGCTCTACGCCAAGGACTTCGTACCCGGCTCGCTCCGCTTCCACGGTGAGGGCGGTTATCTGGCCCTGCCCCCGTCCGGGACGGGCCACGGCGAGATCCGCTGGGAGCGCGCGCCGCTGCCCGGCTCGGCCTCGCCGTGGGTGCCCGATGTCGAGGCCGTGGTGGACGCCGTGGTGGAAGCTCTCACTCGTACGGGTGTGAGCGCGCCCGAGTTGTAGGGCGGTCGGGCGCGCCGGGCCCGGCGCCCGCCCCGGCGCGTTAAGTTCCGGAACCATGCGGCGTCATGCCCGGGGCCGCTCCCGGGACTCCCGAAAGACCGGACTGCTCGCCCTCGCGGGGGTCGTGGTGGCGTGCGCGGTCGCGCTGCCGCTGGCGGTGGCGTCCGCGGGGTCGGTGGGGTCCATGGGGTCTTTGGGGCCCGCGAGCTCTGCGGGGGCGCAGGGCGTTGTGGATTCGGCGGGTTCCGACGTCCGCACGTCCGGTTCCGGCGCCGTACGCCCCTCCCCGCGCGCCGACGGCAAGGCGCCGGGGGCGTCCTTCTCCGCCCCCGGCCTCCCTGTGCTCGGCCAGAGCCTGTCGACCGCCGTGCGCTGCGGTCCCGAACTCTCGTCCCCCGACGGCATCGAGGCGCAGACCTGTGTCGTGACGCGGGGTGCGGACACCTGGGCGCGGACCTACTACCGCAATGCGACCGGCGAGGCGCTGGACGCCGTGCTGAGCCTCATGGGCCCCGACGACCGGAGTGTGCGGATCAGGTGCGCCGTGGGCGCCGGGGACGAGCCGGGGACGTGTGAGACGCCGCGGGAACCCGTACGCGGGAGTCCGGCGGCGTACACAGCCGTCGCGGAGTTCGCCGAGCGGGGCGGGTGGGGGCCGCTGCTGCTGCGCTCGGGGAGCAACTCGCCCGTGAGAACGCGCAGTTGACGGCCGGCTGCGTTCCGTGGACGGAAACGGAGACGAAAAGACCCGGTTGCTGGCGACGGGGGATGCACCAGCAACCGGGCTACGGGAACGGTAACAAGAGATCTGCGGTTCGCAAATTCGATCTCGTCTTTCCGGTCACCGACTGGCTTGTCCGGACCGGGAGTTGTGATCGACGCGGGACGCGCGGGTCCGGCCCGCCGGTGGAGCGGCCGGCCGGACCACCGGCGGGTGTCAGCTGAGCGTGACCTGCCGGTTGGTGAGGCCGCCCCGGGCGCGGCGCTCGTCCGCGGTGAGCGGCGCGTCCGTCGCCAGGGCGGCGGCGAGGCGTTCGGCGAACTCGGCCGCCGGCTTCTCGATGTCCTCGGCCTTGACCTCGCTGGGCAGGTCCCACACCGGCACCGTGAGCCCGTGAGCGCGGAAGGAGCCCACCAGGCGGGTGCCCTCGCCGAGGCTGGAGCGGCCCGCCGCGTGCAGCCGCGCGAGGGCGTCCAGAAGCCGCTCCTCGGCGTGCGGCATCACCCACCGCAGATGGTTCTTCTCCGGCGTCTCGCACCAGTACGCGGCGTCCACGCCCTGGAGCTTGACGGTCGGGATGGCCGCGGCGTTGGCCCGCTCCAGGGAGGCGGTCACGTCGGGCGTGGCGTTCTCCGGGTCCGGGACCCAGAACTCGAAGCCGCTGTGCACTTCTGGCTCGAACGCGCCCTCGGGGTCGAGCAGGTCCTGCAGCCGAGGGCTGTCGGCCGGGGCGCGGCGACCCTGGACGGGTGTGCCGGGCCGGGCCTGAAGGGCGCGCTGAAGGGTGTCGGCGAGGTCGCGGCTGATGTCGCCGGAAGACGTGTCGTTCTGCAGGCCGAGCAGGACCGAGCCGTCGTCGCGGCGCAGGGCGGGCCAGGCCATGGGCAGGACCGTGGCCAGGGTGACCGCGGGGACGCCCTCGGGCAGGCCGTCCTTCAGGGTCAGATCGACCGTGGCCGCGGGCACCAGCTCGCGCAGGGCCACCCAGTCGCACTCGCCGGGCAGACCCTCGAAGGGGCGGTGCACCAGTTCGGTCGCGGCGTGGGAGGCGGCCCGGCCGTGACAGGCCTTGTAGCGGCGGCCGCTGCCGCAGGGGCAGGGCTCGCGGGCGCCGACGACCGGAACGTCTCCCTCGGCACCCGCGGTGCGGGCGCCGCCCGTGGTCTGCGGGCGCTTGGCCTTCGTCTGGGGTCGCTTCTTGGCCATCGATGGGTCTCCCGGTTACGGCTCGTCTCGTACGGTCGCGAGCCTAGCCGTTCGTGACCCGGGCCACGGGATCCTGTGGACAACACCCGGTCCAGCGCGGCGTGCGGCGCTCAGTCCCTGTCGTCGAAGGCGTCCGCGAAGCCCAGCCCGGGTATCCGGGAGACCGCGGGGGCGGTGACGCGCGTCGCGAAGTCGTCGCGGCGGTGTCCGGCGTCGGGGTCGTGGACGTCGTCGTGGACGACGACCCACACGGTGACCTCGCCGCGGATGTCGTCCCGCACGCCCCAGTCGTCGGCGAGCGCGGTGATGATGTTCAGCCCGCGGCCGCCGTGCGCCGTGACCGACGGGGTCGCGGGGGCGGGGCGGGTCGGGCCGCCGCCGTCCGTGACCTCGACGACGAGCCGCCCGGTCGGGTCCACGCGCCACGCGGCACGTACGTCGCCGTCGCCGGACAGCGCGTCGCCCAGGGGTCTGCCGTGCTTGCACGCGTTGCTCAAGAGTTCGGAAAGAATCAGTACGGCGTCGTCGATGACCGACTCCGCGACTCCGCCTCTGCGCAGCTGCGTACGCATCCGGTGTCGCGCTTCCCCCACGCCCGCAGGGCCGTGGGGTACGGCCATGCTCGACGACGTGGGCACCTCCTGTGCCACCACCAACGCCACCCCCGAGACCTCCTTCGCCCCACGCCACGGTGTGGATGCCCCTTTGGCCTGTACCGGAAACCGGCCGATCCACCCCCGGTGACGCATTCACCACGGGCGAATACGGACCGAACGCGCCGGAGCACTCCTGGTAATCGCCTGGCTGGAAATCATCGGCGTGGCCGGAAAAGGGAGGATCCCGCTGTTCGGGGCGCGGGGTCAAGAGGTGTGCGTGGGTCTGATGGGACTTGAGGGATTACGCGCCGGTCCGTTTGTCAGCGGCCGAGCTGATCCAGCACCGCGCGCGGGCGATTGGTGATGATGGCGTCCACACCCAGCCCGACGCAGAGATCCACGTCCGCGGGCTCGTTCACGGTCCATACGTGCACCTGGTGCCCGGCTTGCTTCAGACGCTCGATGCACATGGGGTGATGGCGTGCGATCCGGAGGGAGGGGCCCGCGATCCGCACGCCCGGGGGCAGCCGTCCGTCGCGCAGCCGGGGCGAGGGGAACTGCGTCAGATGGACCGTCGGGAGCGTCGGCGAGGCGGCACGCACGCGGTGCAGCGAGCGGGCCGAGAAACTCATGACGCGCACCTGGGACTCCTCGGCGGAGGGCGGGGCGTCGAGACCGAACCGCTTCAGCAGGACCAGCAGCCGGTCCTCGACCTGCCCCGCCCAGCGCGTGGGGTGCTTGGTCTCGATGGCCAGTTCCACGCGGCGCCCGGCGTCGGCGACGAGTTCCAGCAGCCGCTCCAGGGTGAGCACGGAGGTCGCCTCGCGGTCCTCCGGGCGGTGCTCCCAGTCGGGTTCCTCGTCGCGTCCCTTCCAGGCCTCGCCCGTCTTCCACGAGCCGAAGTCCAGGGCGGCGAGGTCGGCCAGCTCCAGTGCGGAGACCGCGCCGCGGCCGTTGGACGTACGGTTGATCCGGCGGTCGTGCACACACACCAGGTGGCCGTCGGCGGTGAGGCGCACATCGCATTCGAGGGCGTCCGCGCCGTCCTCGATGGCCTTGGTGTACGCGGCCAGGGTGTGTTCCGGGGCGTCCTCGGAGGCTCCGCGGTGGGCGACGACTTGAATCACGTGCTGTCGTGCGTGGGTCACCGCGTCATGGTGCCACCGAGTGCGGGTACGCGTCCCGTCGGACGGACTCGACGGGTGCGCAGGTCCGGACGGAGGCATAGGGATTGCATCCTTTCAGCCTGTAATGACCTATATAAAGAATGGCCTCGGACGCACAGCCACCGCTTATGGTGCTCTGACGGCCTGTGGGAAAAGCTGACGGCATACAAAGGGACAAGCACCGCGGTATCGCGCCGGCCCGTCGACGGGTGGGAAAGGCGTGATCGCGTGCGACCCCGGAGAAACGGCCGTGGATCTAGGAGAGAAGCTGTGAGCACCGAGAACGAGGGCACCGCGGTACCCCCCGCCCCGTCCGCACCCCCCGTGCCGGTGGACGCTCCCGCTGCTCCGGCGCCCCAGGCACAGGCCGGGCCGTACGGGCCGGACGCCCAGCACCCCCAGGGGCCGGACGTCCAGGGACAGCACCCCCAGGGGCCGGACGTCCAGGGACAGCACCCCCAGGGGCCGGACGTCCAGGGACAGCACCCCCAGGGGCCGGACGCCCGGGGACAGCACCCCCAGGGGCAGGGCGCCTCCGGTGACGCCGGTCACCCCGGCGTCTCCTCTTCCGCCCCCGATCCCTCCTGGCCCCCGCCCCCGCCGCCGGCCTCCCCGTACGGCGACGGCGGGTCGGGGTCCGGCCCGGGCGGCTGGGGTTCGTCGTACCAGCAGCCGGCGCCGAAGCCGGGCCGCGGGCGCGGAGGTCTGATCGCCGCGGTTCTGGTGGCCGCGCTGTGCGCGGGCGGCCTGGGCGGCGGGCTCGGCTATGTGCTGGCGGAGAACAACGACCAGAGCACCGGCTCGACGACGGTGTCGGCCTCCGCGAGCGGCGGCGACGTCAAGCGCGACCCGGGCACCACCGCGGCGGTCGCCGCCAAGGCGCTGCCGAGCACCGTCACGATCGCGGCCGAGAGCACCAGCGGCGAGGGCGGCACCGGCACCGGCTTCGTCTTCGACAAGCAGGGCCACATCGTCACCAACAACCATGTGGTGGCGGACGCGGTGGACGGCGGCAAGCTCACGGCGACCTTCGCGAGCGGCAAGAAGTACGACGCCGAGGTGGTCGGTCACGCGCAGGGCTACGACGTGGCGGTCATCAAGCTCAAGAACGCCCCCGACGACCTGAAGCCGCTCACCCTCGGTGACTCGGACAAGGTGGCCGTCGGCGACGCGACCATCGCGATCGGCGCCCCGTTCGGTCTGTCCAACACGGTGACGACGGGCATCATCAGCGCCAAGAACCGCCCGGTCGCCTCCAGCGACGGCAGCGGCAGCCAGGCGTCGTACATGAGCGCCCTGCAGACCGACGCCTCGATCAACCCGGGCAACTCCGGTGGTCCGCTGCTGGACGCGCAGGGCAATGTCATCGGCATCAACTCCGCGATCCAGTCGACCGGCAACGGCGGCTTCGGCACCGGCCAGTCCGGCTCGATCGGCCTGGGCTTCGCCATCCCGATCAACCAGGCCAAGTACGTGGCCCAGGAGCTGATCAAGAACGGCAAGCCGGTGTACGCGAAGATCGGCGCATCCGTCTCCCTGGACGACGGCTCCGACGGCGCGCAGATCACCGAACAGGGCGCGGGCGGCGCGGCACCGGTCGAACCGGGCGGCCCGGCCGCCAAGGCGGGCCTCAAGCCGGGCGACGTCATCACCAAGCTCGACGACCGGGTGATCGACTCCGGCCCCACCCTGATCGGCGAGATCTGGACGCACCAGCCCGGTGACAAGGTCACGATCACCTACGAGCGCGGCGGCAAGCAGCACACGGTCGACGTCACGCTCGGCTCCCGCGTCGGCGACAACTGACCCCCGCCCGCTCCGACCCGTTACCCTTGTCCCCGCGCCGCCGATCACGGCCGGCGCGGGGAGGCGTGCCCGAGCGGCCGAAGGGAACGGTCTTGAAAACCGTCGTGGCAGCGATGTCACCGTGGGTTCAAATCCCACCGCCTCCGCGCGGTGAGCAGTGAGAACGGCCCCTGACCTGGGTATTTGGTCAGGGGTCGTTCTCATTTCCGGCTACCGTGACTGCCCGATGTTCCCCGTGGCTTCCCGCTCGATCGGGCACGGCTGGGGCACGGGATGGGTCTCGATGGGGGTTCCATGTCTGACACATCGGTCGCACTGATCAGCGCAGGATCTGCATGAGCAGCAAGCTTGATCACCGGTGGTCTAACGTGGCTGGCCGGGCGCAATCCCCTTGTTCTCCAACTGCGAGATCAGAAGCGGGCCCGTAGCGAACAGCACCGTCGGGAGATCTACGCAGCGTGTCTTGAGCTGCTGACCACGCACGTCACCTGGTCCATGACGCTGATGGCCCGTCGCGTCCGAGGGGAAGCTCACCAAATGGCCGCCGACGGGGCCAAGATGATGATGCGCAGACCTGCTGAGGTGGAACTGGCTGGTCCGCCTGTAGTGGCTGCAGCCTTTGAGTCCGCTCAGGCTGCGGCCCTGGCGATTGGAGACGCCCTGGACCGGTTGTTGGAGCAAGGCGGCATTGTTGGTGACCAGCCGCCGCCCATCCCGGAAGAGATGCAGGCGTTCGACCGCGCCATGGAAGCCTTCACCGGCGCTGCCCGCACTGCTTTGGACGCCGACTAAGGGGTGTCCCGTATCTGCTGGCCAGCCCCGAGCAGGCAGTGGGCGTCAAAGGTGGGACAGCCCTTAGCACGCGTGCTTTTCGTTCAGCTGTGGCGCCGACCGCGCTCGCGCACTCCGGTGACGAGCACTCCGCAGGCGAAGATCAGGACAAGGATGAAAATGGCGATACCGAGGACGTCCTGAAGTCCACTGGCCAGGCCGCTGTGGCCCACATCGACGCCGAAGATCAAAGAGCACACGCCTGCGACAAGGGCCGTCCAGCCCAGCCAACCAGGAACCTGGCGACCAACAAGGATCGCGGCCCCGAAGAGCGCGAGGGTCAGCCCCAGCAGGATACGGAAGTAACTCTGGAACCCCCATTCCAGCCAGCGCACGGTCTCGGCGCTGGCGAAACGGATCGCTTTCTCACTGCCCGACGCGCTGGCCCATGAGTCGACGGCCTGCTTCAGTCCCACGCCGTCCAATCCCTGCAGAACCGCCCAGATCGCGGCAGTCGCAACAGCTGCCGCTGCTCCCAGCTGCGCTACCAGGGAAGGCCCATCGGCACCGCGCAGGACGCGGTAGAGCACGAGCAGGCCACTCAGCGTCACGAGGACGCCGATGAACTGCAGGAGATGAACGGCGATCCAGGGGTCACTGTCCGCGTACTTGGTGAAGATCGCCGGATGGTCGTCTTCCTCCCCCGAAGGATGGAAGCCAGCGGTCATGATCACATTGAGAAGGAAACCTCCGACCATGAGACCGCCGGCGATCGTTAGCCTGCGGCCTCGCGAATCGGATGTATCCGTCCCTGTGCCGACACGCTCATCCGGACTCATGAGCAGTCCCCAGTCCTTTCGATGCCACCGACCTACGTACCTGAGGATCACCAGATGCAGCCGCTGGCCACAGAACCAGCAGCGCCGCTTCACCCGAACGGGGTCTGATCGCGACCGATTGCGCCGGTGCCGGGCAGCTCAGCTTTACGGGACAGCCCTTAGCGTGCGCCACACCCTGCATTACCCACCACCCACCCCAGCTCCCGGACCGCCGTGTGCGGGTGGGTCGCCAGGTACAGGGCGCTCGGCTGCCAGGGCTCTCCGGCGCCCGGGTAGAGGCGTTCAAGTCCGGCGGCCTGGACCGCGAGGGTGGTCACGCGGTGGGTGTGCACATGGTCCTCGTGGCCGGTCAGGCCACCGTAGGCGTCGTGGGTGAGGACGATCTCCGGGCGGAAGTCCCGAAGATGTGCCACCAGTTCCCCCACCGCCTCGTCCAGCGGGACGTCGCGGAAGCGCGGTCTGCCCGGGGCCGAGTGCGGGACGCGGGAGTCGGCGTAACCCAGCATGCGTGGCCTGCCGGCATCCAGGATGCTCAGCGCCTCGGTCAGTTCCGCGGCGCGCGGAGTGTCCGTCGACCAGGTCGCCGTGACGACCGCCGTGCGCGCTCCCGTCGACGCGTGGCGGGCGAGGACGCCACCCGCCGACAGGGACTCGTCATCGGGGTGGGCGAAGACCGCGAGCAGGTTCGGCGGTGGCATCCGCCCTCGCTACGGCCGGTCCGGCGACGGTGGCGCCCCGGTGATGCTGATCGCCTGGCTCGGGCACCTCTCGACCGCCTCCAGGATCTCCGGGCCGCCGTCCGTCCGCTCGCGACCCGGGCGGACGGCGCCGAAGCCGTCGACGAACTGGAAGACCGCCGGGGCCCGGTGGACGCACTCGGCGGAGCCGTAGCAGAGTTCGCGGTCTACGGAGACCTTCATTTCCTCGTGTCCCCCTCCTGACGGCATCGGGAGCGTGACCGTCGAGGAGTTGACTGCCCAGCGCGACTCCGGCCGAACCGGCCGGTTCGGCCGGAGGCCCGCTGGCTGGGCGGGCCGGCTGGATCGGTCCGGTCTTCGTGCGTCGCCGGCCGGGGCGGCCTAGTTTTCGCGTGCCCCGGCTGAACCTTCCCGGTTGCCGCGACACCCCGGCCGGACCAGCCCTGTCACCTCGCGCCCCCGGCGGTCGCCAGCCAGTGGGCGACTCGGCGTACGGCGGCCTCGTCGAGCCGTTCGACCAGCGCCTGGACGGTCGTGTCGTCCTCGGGGGAGAGGTCGTAGAGGCCCGCCTTGGCCAGGCCGGCGATGAGGACCTGGTGGCGGCGGCCGGTCATCCGTTCCGCCAGTGTGGCCGGTGCGCCGGGGGAGGGCTCCGGATTCGGCTGAGATGTGACGGTCTGTTTCAGCGGGGCGTCGAACCGGTGCCACCCGCCGTCCCTCGGCCCCCACAGGGCGACGGTCACCTCGTCGCCCCGTGCGCGCAGGGTCTGGGTCATCTCGCCGAGGGCGTACAGCACCGGTGAGCGGTCGGGCGACTCGGCGGCCGTCTTCCAGGAGCCGGCGTCCGGGCGGTAGAACATCGCGACCCAGCGCGGGACACCCTGCGGTCGTGGGCTCTCGGGATGTGAATCCACTGCGCTCACCTCTGCACATCGCTGCGGAAGCGGTACGGCAGGCCGACCATAGCTGACGGGTCGTCAGTTATCCAGGGTCGGGGGCGCGGTACGAAGGGGATGCCGGCGAGGTGCGCAGGGGGTGTAGGGGGTGTGCGGCATGGTCTTACCCAGCTCGGTGCCGTCGCGGGGACGGGCGGCCTCGTCGTGCTCGTGGGCGCGTCGGGGGCGGGGAAATCCTCGCTGTTGAACGCCGACCTGGTGCCCGCCCTGCGGGACGGCGCGCTGGGCGGCGACGACGGCGACGACAGCGGGCGGGCGCGGAAGGTCGTGCAGCTCGTACTGGGCGGTGATCCGCTGGCGGAGCTGGGTCGGTGCGTTCCCGAGCTGGCCGCCGTCGTCCCGGCCCGGGCCCGGACCGCGCCCGGGACAGTCCCGTCCCGGCCGGAGGCAGGGCGGTCCGACGCCTCCGGAGCACAAGAGCCCGGCGCCACCCTCGGCAAAGAGCCCGGCCCTTCTCGCGGCAGGGAGCCCGGGGCCCCCGCCCAAGAGCTCGGCGCCTCCTCGGTACAAAAGCCCGGTCCCTCCGCAGCCCAAGAGTCCGGCGCCTCCTCCAGCGTGGCGGCGCGGACGGCACCATCCGGCTGTGGAACGCGGCCGACCTCGGCCGGGTGACCCTCGGCGGGGCGCCGCTGCGGGGGCACCTCGGGGCGGTCAACGCCCTCGCCTGCAGCCGCGACGGCCGCACGCCGGCCAGCGCGGGCGACGACAACTCGGTCCGCCTGTGGGACACCACGGACCCGGCCGAGGCCGCCGAGGATGCGCGGCTCACGGGGCACACGGAGGCGGTCGTGTCGCTGACGTTCAGCCGGGACGGCCGCACCCTGGCCAGCGGCGGCAACGACAGCACCGTCCGGCTGTGGAACGTCTCCGACCCCTCGCACGCCACCGCGATCGGCCAGTCGATGAGCCCCAACGCCAAGAGCGGCACCTTCCTGGCGTTCAGCCCGAACAGCCACATGCTCGGGGTGTCGAGCGGCGCGGACACCATCCGGCTGTGGAATCTCGACGTCGACGCGGCCGCCCGCCGCGTCTGCTCGATGCCCCGGGGGGTGCTGACGCCGGATGGCGGGAGTACCTGCCCCGGCTCTCCTACGATCCGCCGTGCGACGGCTGACCCGGCCTTCGCGCCCAACGGGCCCGGCAATTACGGTAGTTGAGTGATACGAGTCACAACCGGGCTTTCCTGACGACCAGTCGGCTCGCGGTGGGCAAGCGCTTGTTACCCTTGGCCATGGCTCGACCGCTGGTGCATCCCCCGTCGCCAGCGGTCGGGTCTTTTTCAGCGCAGGGCGAGGCGCATCAGAACCCGGGGATGACCGGCCAGCACCGAGGTCGTGTCCGCCGCGTGCGTGAAGCCGGCGCGCTCGAAGTTCTTCCGCAGACCCGCGTACGCCATCGTCGGATCGACCTTGGCGTCGCCGTTGTCCAGGGGGTACGCCTCGATCGCCGGTGCGCCCCGGTCCCGGGCGAACGCGACCGCTCCGGCGATGAGGGCGTGCGAGATGCCCTGCCTGCGGTGGCCGGGGCGGACCCGGACGCACCACAGCGACCAGACGGGCAGGTCGTCGATGTGCGGGATCTTGCGGTTGCGGGCGAACGAGGTGTCCGCGCGCGGGGCCACGGCGGCCCAGCCGACCGGTTCGTCACCGTCATGGGCGAGCACACCCGGGGGAGGATCCGCGCGGCACAGCTCCGCGACGTACGCGCCGCGTGCCGGGCCGCGCAGTTCGTTGTTGAGCCGGGAGGGGATCCGGTAGCTCAGGCACCAGCAGACATTCGCCTGGGGCGACTTGGGCCCGAGTACGGCGCGGACGTCCTCGAAGTCCGTGGCCGGGCGAACGTCGATGCTCATGCCCTCACGATGTCACGCACGGGACGGTCCCGCCCCGGAAGCCGGGGAGGGCCGGGCCGAAGGCGCCGCAGAACGGCCGCACCATCCCGGCGAGCACCGAGGCGCCCCGCGCGAGCGGGGTGATCGGATGGGTGTCCGCCCAGTCCGGGCCCTGCGGTCGTCGGGGCCGCGGCGCGGCGTCCAGTGGTGTGCCGCGGGATCCCAGAGGACGTCCTCCGGCTCCAGTCGTTCCCGGTGGTGCGCGAACGGCGACCAGGTCGACTCGGACTGCCGACGCGGCGGCTCCGGACGGGAAGCTACGGGGGCACCGGGGCGTCCCGGGCCAGCCCCGTCCAGTCGAGGTCGCGCAGCGCGGGCTCCGTGTCGCAGCCCGACGGCAGGCGGGGCGTGGACTGGAACCAGACGACGGTCAGGCGCGAGCGGTAGGCGACCGGGTCGCGGGCCGGGTCCAGGGCCGCGGAGTGGAACGTGCCGAGGCAGGCCACGGCGGGCAGTACCTCGACCGGCCCGAGACCGCCCGCGTACTGGTCGGGGTATTCGCGCCGCGGCGGCACGAGGTGCACCGGCGTGCCCGGGCGGGACCGCTCGGCGGCGAGCAGGAGGCCACGGATCCGCAGATCGTTCAGCGGCTTGCAGGGATAGCCCTCCAGCATGTCGCCGTACGTCGACGACAACCGCAGGTCGGCGAGGTCCACCGAGCGGCCGGAGGCCAGGACGAGGCGGGCGAGGGCCAGGGCCGGTGATGTGGCGTGCTGTTGCATGGAGGTCTTTCGGTGTTCATGGGCGGGGCCGTGCGGGCGGTGCTCACGGCCGGTGCCCGGTCAGCCGTGCCGCCGAGGCGATCGTCGTGCGGGCCTCCCGCTCGGACAGGCCGGTGTGGAGGGCCGCCTCGACCAGGGGGGTCACGAGCGCCGGGCCGATGCCGTCCTCATAGGCCCGGCAGGCCGCCCAGAACAGGCGGGTGTTGCGCTGGCCCTCGTGCGCGGCCAGGACGAACTGGACCAGGCCCTGGCCGTGTCCGCCGGCCGTCTGCGGCGCCGGGTGGTGGGCGCGGGGCGGTGGGAGCAGCAGCCGCAGGAGGGAGCGCGGGCAGGGGGCGGGGGGCAGGTGCGCGGTGCCGGGGGCGGCGGCGTAGACACCCTGGGCCGTGCGGGAGCCGGGGCCGACCAGGTAGCCGCCGGCGCCCCGGATGTCGATGCCGGGGGCGAGCCGGCCGGCCGAGTTCGGGACGACCACCTCGGGCGGCCCGCTCAGCCACAGATGACGGCCGCCGGACGGCGTCACGACGACCACGGTCGGCGGGATGGTGAACAGGTGCCGCAGGGCCAGCTCGCGCAGGGCGGCCGAGGAGTCCGTGCCGGTCTTCACGTCCAGGTCGAGGCCGATGAGGTGGTGCGGGGGCAGTCCGCAGGCGATGCCGTAGCCGGTCGCCCAGGGCGCGGCGGCGAACAGCTCGCGGATGCGATCCGGGTCGCTGGAGGCGTCGTACACCCCGTGTCCGAGGCGGCCGCACTGGCCGTGGCAGGGGGACGGGGCGGGGTCGTCGCGGTGGGGGGAGCGCAGAGCGGGGAGTTTGGTGCGGGACAGGGGGAGGACGGCCAGTCCGCGTTCGGCGGCTGACAGGGCGTGTGCGAGGGCCAGCGTCGTGGCCTGCCGGTCGGTGGTGGCCATGACTCTAGTTTCGTACGTACGTTCGAAAAAGGAAAGGGGGAGCGGGTGCGACGCGCCGGGCGGCCCTGGGGCCGGCCGAAAAGTGGCTCTCTTCACCGGCGTCGCGACGGCGGACAACGGATCCATCGCGTCCGTCACGGAGGCCGAGCAGGGCATCCTCGACAGCGGCATCGGCGGCGACAACTTCGGCAACGCGGCCACCACCCAGCAGCGGGCCGTCGGCGATGGCGCCTCGAACCAGAGCAACACCGCCCAGGTCAACGGCTCGGAGTTCACGGCCGTCAACCAGGGCAACGCCAACACCGCCATCAGCTTCGCCCCGCTGTGGTGGTGAACTGACCGGGCCGGTGCGGCGGCATCGGCCCGGGTGCAGTGGGGGTGTGCTTCGTGGGGGTGACAAGCGCCTGAGCGGCGGCACTCCGGTACCGCCGCACAGGCTTTTTCCGCGTCTGTGAGGTCTTGACGGGACAAGAGATCTGACGGACAGTCAGAAACCGTGAGAGGTGAGCCGGAGGACCACGAGGAGTTCGAGGCGCGCCTGAAGGCCTACGAGGGCCTCCCGGCCGCCGACACCGGCATCGGCCGCGACCCCGTCAACGAGCCGATGATCAGGCACTGGTGCGAGGCCATGGGCGACACCAGCCCCGCGTACACGGGTCCCGACGCCATCGCTCCCCCCACCATGCTCCAGGCCTGGACCATGGCCGGTCTCCACCGCCGCCCCGAGCGCACGGCCGCCTACGACCGACTCCTCACCCTGCTCGACGCGTCGGGCCATGACGCGGTCGTCGCCACCGACTGCGAACAGGAGTACCTGCGCCCCCTGCGCCCGGGCGACCGGATCACCTTCGACTCGGTGATCGAGTCGGTGTCCGGCCGCAAGACCACGAAGCTCGGGGCGGGTTACTTCGTCACGACCCGCACCGACGTCCGCGCGGACGGCGAACTCGCCGGCACCCACCGCTTCCGCATCCTCAAGTACGCACCCGTCCACCGGCCTTCGAAACCGGCGGAGCGCCGCCCCCGCCCCGTCGTCAACCGCGACAACGCCGGCTTCTGGGAGGGCGTGGCCCGCCACGAGCTGCTCATCCAGCGCTGCACCGCCTGCGCCGCCCTGCGTTTCCCCTGGCTGCCGGGCTGCAACGGCTGCGGCTCCCCGGACTGGGACACCGTCGAGGCGAGCGGCGAGGGCACGGTCTACTCCTATGTCGTCCTGCACCACCCGCCCTTCCCGGCCTTCGACCCCCCTTACGCGGTCGGCCTGATCGAGCTCGCGGAGGGCGTGCGGATCGTCAGCAACGTGGTCGGGCTGCCGTACGAGCAGGTGCGGATCGGCATGCCGGTGCGGCTGGAGTTCCGGCGGTACGACGACGAGCTGGTGCTGCCCGTCTTCCAGGGGGTGACCTCGTGAACGCCGGTGACCGCCTCCCGCCCCTGGAGATCCCCGTCACCCGGACCCTGATCGTCGCCGGGGCGATCGCCTCCCGCGACTACCAGGACGTCCACCACGATCCGGACCTCGCGCGGCAGAAGGGCTCCCCCGACATCTTCATGAACATCCTGACGACCAACGGCCTGGTCGGCCGCTACATCACCGACCACTTCGGCCCCCGGGCCGTGCTGCGCCGGGTGGCCATCCGGCTCGGCGCGCCCAACCACCCCGGCGACACGATGGTGCTGACCGGCACGGTCGAGGAGGTCGACGGCGACACCACGACGGTAAGGGTCGTCGGCGCGAACGGCCTCGGCACGCATGTCACGGGCACGGTGACGGTGCGGGTTCCGGCATGATCCCGACAGGGCGGGACGGTCTCGGAGGGCGCGCGGCCGTCGTCGGTGTGGGAGCCACCGAGTTCACCAAGGACTCGGGGCGCAGCGAACTGCGCCTGGCGGTGGAGGCGGTGCACGCGGCCCTCGCGGACGCGGGGCTGGGCCCCGCCGACGTCGACGGCATGGTCACCTTCACCATGGACACCAGCCCCGAGATCACCGTCGCCCAGGCCGCGGGCATGGGTGAGCTCTCCTTCTTCTCCCGGATCCACTACGGCGGCGGCGCGGCCTGCGCCACCGTCCAGCAGGCCGCCCTGGCGATCGCCGCGGGCGTGGCCGACGTGGTCGTCTGCTACCGGGCCTTCAACGAGCGCTCGGGCCGCCGCTTCGGCTCCGGGGTGCGGCACCGGGAACCGTCGGCGGAGGGCGCGGCGCTCGGCTGGTCGCTGCCGTTCGGCCTGCTCACCCCGGCCTCCTGGGTGGCGATGGCGGCCCGGCGCTACCTCCACACCCACGGGCTGACCCCGGAGGCGTTCGGGCACGTGGCGGTCGTCGCCCGGAAGCACGCGGCGACCAACCCGGCGGCCTGGTTCCACGGTCGGCCCATCACCCTCGCCGACCACGCCGCCTCGCGCTGGATCGCCGAACCGCTGCGGCTGCTGGACTGCTGCCAGGAGACCGACGGCGGCCAGGCCCTCGTCGTCACCTCCGTCGAACGGGCCCGCGACCTGCCCCACCCGCCCGCCGTGATCGCCGCCGCCGCCCAGGGCGCCGGACGCGCCCAGGAGCAGATGACCGGCTTCTACCGCGACGACCTGACCGGCCTGCCCGAGAGCGCGGTCGTCGCCCGGCAGCTGTGGCGGACCTCGGGGCTCACGCCGGCCGACATCGACGTGGGCATCCTCTACGACCACTTCACGCCGTTCGTGCTGACGCAGCTGGAGGAGTTCGGCTTCTGCGGCCGGGGCGAGGCGGCGGACTTCGTGGCCGGGGAACACCTGCCCCTCAACACGCACGGCGGGCAGCTCGGGGAGGCGTACCTGCACGGCATGAACGGCATCGCGGAGGCCGTCCGGCAGATCCGGGGCGCGGCGGCGAACCAGGTACCCGGAGCGGAACGGGTCCTGGTGACGGCGGGGACGGGCGTGCCCACGTCCGGACTCGTCCTCACCGCCGACCCCCAGGGGTGAACCCGCAGTGCTCCGGGCCCGCGCTCCCCCTACAGGAGGTGCAGCCGGCCCCACCCCTACAACCTGAGGGGGATCTCGCTTCGGGACCTGCGGCCGATCCGCTCACCATGCCGTCGCTCCTAGCGTTGAGCCATGACCACACTCGTCTGCACGAGCGCTTCGAAGGCGGCCGAACCGGCGGCGCAGACCCTTCCGTATCCGTCGTTCTCGTCCTACGTCAGGGCCCGCCAGCCGGTGCTGCTGCGTACCGCCCGCTCGCTCACCGGCAATCCGAGCGACGCCGAGGACCTGCTGCAGACCGCCCTCACCAAGACGTACGTCGCCTGGGAGCGCATCGAGGACCACCGCGCCCTCGACGGCTATGTGCGCCGGGCGCTGCTGAACACCCGGACCTCGCAGTGGCGCAAGCGCAAGGTCGACGAGTTCGCCTGCGACGAGCTGCCCGAGCCCGACCCGGTGGCCGCCGGCGACGACCCGGCCGAGCAGCAGGCGCTGCGCGACGCGATGTGGCGGGCGATCATGCGGCTGCCCGCCCGGCAGCGGGCGATGGTGGTCCTCAGGTACTACGAGGACCTCAGCGAGGTCCAGACGGCCGAGGTGCTGGGCGTCTCGGTGGGCACGGTGAAGTCGGCCGTCTCCCGGGCGATCGGCAAGCTCCGCGAGGACGCTGAGCTGGGACTCGTCCGCCAGTGAGAGGGTGTCCGGCCGCTTGTGAGCTGTCCCTCCGGCATGGCGTGATCCGATCGATCACCCGGACCTAGTGACATACCGCGTGGTATGTGCGCAGAATCGGCACAACCTTTACCACCGCGTAGGCAATGTCGCCCCCGGGAGGACGCCGTGCTGAGCACGATGCAGGACGTACCGCTGCTGATCTCGAGGATCCTGACCCACGGGTCGACGATCCACGGGACCTCACAGGTGACCACCTGGACCGGTGAGGACGAGCCGCACCGCCGCTCCTACGCGGAGATCGGCGCCCGCGCGGCCCAGCTCGCCCACGCGCTGCGGGACGACCTCGGTGTCACCGGCGACGAGCGGGTGGCGACCCTGGCCTGGAACAACGCGGAACACGTCGAGGCGTACTTCGCGATCCCGTCCATGGGCGCGGTCCTGCACACCCTGAACCTCCGCCTCCCGCCCGAGCAGCTGGCCTGGATCGTCAACCACGCCGCCGACCGCGTGATCATCGCCAACGGTTCGCTGCTCCCCCTGCTCGCCCCGCTGCTGCCGCACCTGAAGCCGGTCGAGCACGTGGTCGTCACGGGCCCCGGAGACCGCTCGCTCCTCGCCGACGCGGCCGTCCGCGTGCACGAGTACGAGGACCTGATCGCCGGTAAGCCGACGTCGTACGACTGGCCCGAACTGGACGAACGCCAGGCCGCCGCCATGTGCTACACCTCCGGCACCACCGGCGACCCCAAGGGCGTCGTCTACAGCCACCGCTCCATCTACCTGCACTCCATGCAGGTCAACATGGCCCAGTCGATGGGCCTGACCGACGAGGACACCTCCCTGGTCGTGGTCCCCCAGTTCCATGTGAACGCCTGGGGCCTGCCGCACGCCACGTTCATGACCGGCGTGAACATGCTGATGCCGGACCGCTTCCTCCAGCCGGCCCCGCTCGCCGCGATGATCGAGGGCGAGCGGCCGACCCACGCCGCCGCCGTGCCGACCATCTGGCAGGGCCTGCTCGCGGAGTTGACCGCCCACCCCCGGGACGTCTCCTCCCTCACCCAGGTCACCATCGGCGGATCGGCCTGTCCGCCGTCGCTGATGGAGGCCTTCGACAAGCTGGGCATGCGGGTCTGCCACGCCTGGGGCATGACGGAGACGTCCCCGCTGGGCACGATCGCCCGTCCGCCGGCCGGCGCGGTCGGCACGGAGGAGGAGTTCGCCTACCGCCTCACCCAGGGCCGCTTCCCCGCCGGTGTCGAAGCCCGCCTGACCGGCCCCGGCGGCGAACGCCTCCCCTGGGACGGGGAGTCGGCCGGTGAGCTGGAGGTGCGCGGCCCCTGGATCGCGGGCGCCTACTACAACGGCCCCGGCGCCGAGCCGCTGCGCCCCGCCGACAAGTTCAGCGAGGACGGCTGGCTCAAGACGGGCGACGTCGGCACCATCTCCGCCGACGGCTACCTCACCCTCACCGACCGGGCCAAGGACGTCATCAAGTCCGGCGGCGAGTGGATCTCGTCGGTGGAGCTGGAGAACGCGCTGATGTCCCACCCCGACGTCACCGAGGCGGCCGTCGTCGCCGTCCCGGACGACAAGTGGGGCGAGCGCCCCCTGGCCACGGTCGTCCTCAAGGAGGGCTCCACGGCCACCTTCGAGACCCTGCGCGACTTCCTCGCCGACGAGGGACGCATCGCCAAGTGGCAGCTCCCGGAGCGCTGGACGATCATCGAGTCGGTCCCGAAGACGAGCGTCGGCAAGTTCGACAAGAAGGTGCTGCGCAGGCAGTACGCCCAGGGGGAGCTGGACGTCACCCGGCTCTGACCCGCCCGCGCGGGTGCGCCGTACGCCGGCACGTCACCGGCGTACGGCGGCCATCACCGCCGTACGGAGGTCGGCCCCCACCCCAGCACCAGCCACAGACCCGCCACCGCGCACACCCCGCCCCAGCCGAAGTGGCTGAAGGCGGCCCCGGCGAGAGCGGAGGCGGCGGCGCCGCCCGCGAACCCGGCGACCACATAGGCGGTGTTGGCGGTGGCCGGGGTGGAGGTGGCGGTCAGGGCGAGGGTCTGGTTGGCGACATGAGAGGCGACCAGCGCCGCGTGCACGGCGATCGCGGCGGCGAACAGCGCCCACAGCACCTGCCCGCCCAGCCAGAACAGGGGCACGGACACGGCGGCGACCGCATACGCCGACCGCACGACCTTGCCGGCGCCGAACCGGTCCACCAGCCCGCCCGCCAGCGGCGCCACCGCGCTCGCGGTCAGCCCGAACAGCCCGAACAGCCCGGCGGTGGCGGTGGACAGCCCGTACTCCGGCCCGGTCAGCAGCAGGGCCAGTGAGGTCCACAGGGCGCTCCACGCACCGAACATCCCGGCCTGTCGCACACACGCCCGCCACAGGTCGGGCGAGCTCCGCAGCACGGACGGCAGCGCGACCAGCCCCGCGAACAGCGGACCCTGCCGGCGCCGCCGCGACGGCAGGACCACCGCGGTCGCGAGCCCCAGGACGAGGGTGAGCACGGCCGCGCCCGCGAACACCCACCGCCAGCCGAAGGCCTGCCCGGCCAGCCCGCCCAGCACCCGGGCCCCGACGATGCCGGTGAACAGGCCCGCGATGACGGCCGCCACATGCCGGGCGCGCCGCTCGGCGGGGGCGCGCTCGGCGACCAGCGGGACGAGCAGCTGCGGGATGACGGTCGCGGCCGAGGCGACGAACATCGCGGCCGCGAGGGCGGCGATGCCCGGGGCGGCCGCACCGGCACCCAGCGCGAGAGCGGTGACGAGCGTGAGCCCCGCGACCAGCCGGCGCCGGTTCGCGCTGTCGCCGAGCGGGGCGAAGAACAGCAGGCCGACCGCGTAGCCGAGCTGGGCGACCGAGGCGATCCAGGCGATGGCCGAGGGTGCCGAGCCGAAGTCACGGGCCATGAGCGGGAGCAGCGGTGCGGCGAGATAGATGTTGGCGGCGGTGACCGCGCTGCACACGGCGAGCAGGGTGAGGAAGAGGCCGGGGGCGGGGGTACGGGCCTGTCGCACGGGGGCGCCGGCCTGGACTGTGGTCGTGGTCGCTGACGGCATGGAGGGGAGTCCTTGGAGTCGACTCTAACAACTAACTGGTTGGTTGGCTGATGGGGAAACAGTCTGGGCCGTCCCGGCATTCCGTGTCAACCAAACAGTTGGTTACCTCGGCGCGCTACCCTCTCCCCATGGCAGCAAGGGACCCCGAGGCCACCAAGGCCCGCATCTTCGAAGCGGCGGTCGCCGAGTTCGCCCGGCACGGCATCGCCGGCGCCCGCATCGACCGCATCGCCGGTGAGGCGAAGGCCAACAAGCAGCTCATCTACGCCTACTTCGGCAACAAGGCGGAGCTGTTCGCCATCGTCCTGGAGAAGAAGATGCTCCACCTCGCCGAGGCCGTCCCCGTCGACCCGGACGACATCGAGGGCTGGGTCGACCGCCTGATGGACTACCACGCCGCCCACCCGGAGCTGCTGCGCCTGCTCTTCTGGGAGGGCCTGGAGTACGGCAGCACCGAACTGCCCCACGAGTCCGACCGCCAGGAGCACTACGCCCGCAAGGTCGCCGCCCTCCGGGACGGCCAGGCCCGGGGAGCCGTCACCGACGCCATCCCGGCGGCCGACCTGCTCTTCCTGCTGACCGCCCTGACCAACTGGACCGCCGTCGTCCCCCAGATGCGGCGCATCCTGGTCGGCGAGGGGGACCCGGACCGGGACCGCCTGCGAGCCTCGGTGAAGGAGGCCGCACGCCGGCTGACGGCACGCTAGGGCCCGCTGAGGCGCCCGACCGGCTAGTTGGTGCCGATCCGGCTGAGCAGTTCGACGATCCTGGACTGCACCTCGGAGCTGGTGGACCGCTCCGCGAGGAACAGCACCGTTTCCCCGGAGGCCAGCCGCGGCAGGTCGGCCGGGTCGACGGCGGCGGTGTAGACGACCAGCGGGGTGCGGTTGAGCTGCCCGTTCGCCCGCAGCCAGTCGATGATCCCGGCGAAGCCCTCCTGCCGCCGCTGCACCTGCAGCAAATCCATCACGACCAGGTTCGGCCGGAACTGCCCCGCCAGCATCACCGCGTCCGCGTCGCTCGCCGCCCGCGCGACCTGCATCCCGCGCCGCTCCAGCGTCGCCGTCAGCGCCAGCGCGATCTCCGCGTGCTCCTCGATCAGCAGCACCCGCGGCGGATGCTGCTCACTGTCGCGCGGCGCCAGCGCCTTCAGCAGCACGGCCGGATCGGCACCGTACGCCGCGTCCCGCGAGGCCTGCCCGAGCCCGGCCGTGACCAGGACGGGCACCTCGGCGGCCACGGCGGCCTGGCGCAGCGACTGCAGCGCCGTACGCGTGATCGGCCCGGTCAGCGGGTCGACGAACAGCGCGGCGGGGAAGGCCGCGATCTGCGCGTCGACCTCCTCGCGCGAATGCACGATCACCGGCCGGTAGCCGCGGTCGCTCAGCGCCTGTTGCGTGCTGACGTCCGGCGCCGGCCACACCAGCAGCCGCCGCGGGTTGTCCAGTGGCTCGGGCGGCAGCTCGTCGTCCATCGGCTGTGGCCGCGGGGGATCGGCCACCTCGACGGCCCCACCGGGCCCGTCCAGCGGTTCGGGCCCCTCGGCGGCGTTCTCGTCGGGCGCGCCTATGGCGTACGACCGTCCACCGCCCTCGGTCAGCTGAGCCAGCCGCGACTGCCCGGCGAGGGACGGCTGCGCCGGGGCGGGGGCGGGGGCGGGGGCGGACAGCGGCGGCGGGGTGTGCTCGCCGGTCCGGTGCGGCCGCGCGGCCTGTTCCGGACGGGGCGCCTGGGCGGTCGGACGCGACTGCCCCTGCTCCGGGCGGCCCGCCTGGTCCGCACGCGTCGCCGGGTCGGGCGGCGTCCCGAGTTTGCGGCGCCGGCCCGATCCACCCGGCTGGTGCGGGGGAGGCGTCGCCGACTGCTGCGGCACGGACTGAGGGACCGGCATGGCCGACGGCTGCTGCGCGTGGGCCGCCTGCCGGTTGAACGGCACGCCCTGCCCCAGCGTCCGCACACTGATCGCCCGCCCCTGTGTGGAGTTCGGGTCGACGGGCGCGGCGGCCTCGGCGGGCAGCGGCTGAGCCGCCCGCGGCGCGCCCTCCGGCGGCAGCGGGGTGCCCGGGGCTGGGGTGTTCTGCTGCGGGGCCCGCGGCGCGCCGTCCGGGGGCGCGGGGTGTGCGGCACCCGCGCCCGTGTCGTCGGTGGCGGGCCAGGGCCGGGGGGCGTCGCCCTGCGGCGGCGCTCCGTGGGCGTTCATGCCGTGGGGAGGCGTCCCGTGGGCGTTGGTGCCGTGGGGAGGCGTTCCCGGAACGGCCGTGCTCTGCGGCGGCGGACCCTGGGGAGGCGTGCTCAGGGGAGACGCCCCCGCCCCCTGGGTCGGTGCGACCTGCCCGGCAGCGGCCTCAGCGGGGAGCGGCAGGCCGACGGAGGACTGCTGCCCCGGTGCGGCGACGCCCTGCTGCGGCAGAGGTTGGGCCGGGGCCGGGGGTTGCACCGCCTGCCCCGGGAGAGCCGCCTGCACGCTGTGCCCGAGCCCGCCCTGAGCCGGGACGGACACGCCCTGCGGCACGGCGACACCTTGTGGGGGTACGGCGACGCCGTGTGGCGGGACGGCGGTGCCCTGCGGGTGGGTGCCTTGCGGGGGGCTCCCGTGCTGGAGGGTGCCTTGTGGGGGTACGGCGACGCCGTGTGGCGGGACGGCGGTGCCCTGCGGGTGGGTGCCTTGAGGGGGGCTCCCGTGCTGGAGGGTGCCTTGTGGGGGTACGGCGACGCCGTGTGGCGGGACGGCGGTGCCCTGCGGATGGCTGCCCTGCGGGGCGTTCCCGTGCGGGAGGTCGCCCTGGGGCGCAACGTCGTCGCCCTGGGCGTGAGGTGCGTTGCCCTGCGCGGGGACCGGCATGCCCTGCGGCGGCACGGCCGTACCCGGAGGGGCCGGGGAAGCGGCGACGCCGACCTGGGCGGGAGCG